>JADCJN010000123.1 GCA_020247005.1 Silvanigrellales bacterium | reverse complement strand
TGACCACTGCTCGTGCGTTTTCCGACTGGCGAGCAGATCATTTGCCAAAGTTCCTAGCACCTGAAGAGCGTCCGACACCTCCACGGGTTCTGGGCTCTTTTCGGAACGACCATAAGAAACAAGGCCCGCAAGGAGCCGACCATTGCTGCGCTCACCCACGTCAACTCTCCACGTCACATCTCCTAAAGCCGGATGTGGAGTTACATGAGTTCCATTTCGCTGAAGCTTGAAAGTCCGCCAAGCTCAGGGAGATATTCGATGTCGTTCTTGGGAATCAGAACCTGGCGCTCACCGCCACGCGACTGCGCTTGGAAGCGCTGGCAGGTTTTGAAGCAGGCGTCTTCAAAAGGCGCATGCCCGCAGCTGCTGCCTGCAGCCGCCTTGACACCGCAGACATCGGAAAGAACGAGCTTCCCCTCTGTGTCCACGATTCCCTGCCTGACGTGATACGGACAACGACCAGCCTTCATAGCCCATCCTCCTTGATGGCACACTCGACCACACCGTGGGCTGACGCGAACGGGCTCCGGGAAGGCGGGAATGGACGCGGGCTTCCTGCACCGCTCGCGGCTCCATGGATGCTGCCATGGACAACGCATTTTTCCCTTCGAGAGAAACTCTCGACCTTCTGAGGCCTGATGTTCGCGGCCCAAAATTGCTTCGTTTTTATCCTTTGGATTTCTGAACTGAGTAAAGCAGGTTTCTTGTTACGTGTCAACACGCACTCACTGTTTCACAAGAATGAACGTCAAACACTTGAGCATCCATGTACGAGTACGACCGAAAAGCGAGCCGCGTGATCACAAAAACTGTTCGGACGAGAGCACACGTTCCCCTCTGTGCATCTCGACATTAAGTCTGAAAAGAGCCTTGCCCAAGAAGCCCTTATACCTCTTGGGCAAGGCTTAAGCTCTCTCACAAAAGCCGCACTCACGTTGCACTCATGTCGCAAGTCCGTTGCAACGTCTTTGCATTTCGTCTTTTTTCAATTTCACGCCCTTCCCTCCTCATTCTGCGGAGTGTCTTTTTCATGCACGCAACGGGCCATCCCCCTTCCCTGAACCCTGTCCCAGAGCAAGAAGCCCTTGAGCGGGAAGAAGACCTCCGTCGGCAAAGGCGGCTCCTGCGCATCCAACAATGGCACGCTCAGAGCACGAATGCGCAAACGCACGAGGCTTACGCGGCGTCGTTTCCCTTCGATGTTGAAATCCTCGCAAAAGAAGATGTCGAAGCGCTGCGCCAGGAGTGTTTTCTTCGGAGGTTTCCTCGCCTCCTTCTCGCACGGGGTGCACTCGACATTCTTTCTCGCCCCACCGTTGCCATTGTCGGATCTCGCGCACCAACGCTCTACGGGAGGCGCATGGCTGCTCTTTTTGGCTCAGAGTTGGCAAAGGCAGGCATCACTGTCCTTTCGGGCGGCGCCCTGGGCATCGATGGCATCGCCAACAAAGCCGCACTGGCACACGGCGCCACATGCGCCATTGTGGGTGGCGGGCTTTTTTGCGCGCACCCGCGAACGAATCATCCGTTGTTCGAAGCCATGGCACGCTCTGGAAGGGGGCTTATTCTCTCGCAATTCCCTGAACACGAATGCGCAAGGCCCTGGCACTTTCCTTGCCGCAACCAAACCATTGCCCAGCTTGCCGATTTCATTCTCGTCATCGAGGCGTCTCCGAAAAGTGGAAGTCTCATTACCGCCGAGGCCGCACTCGACGCAGGAAGGGATCTCGGCGCGCTTCCGGGTGAGCTCGAAAATCCATTGTCTCGGGGAACAAACGCCCTTATCGCCGATGGTGCGTTTTGCATCCGCTCGCCCCACGAGGTTCTTGAAAGGGTGGCGGTGGCACACCGCATGCGCAAAAGCCCAATGGCGCTGTTCGAAAGCCTTTAACTTGCTCACTCAGGAAGCATCGTCCCCCGGTGTCTACGCCCTAGACACTGCGAGCCCCTGAACAGGGATTTCTCTTCCCTTTGCAGGGAAAGAAAGCGAAAGAGCGCTGGCAGGGTTCCTGCTAGGCAAGGTTGCCGTCTGCATTCATCCATCCTTTCGGAGGCCACCATGAAGATCTTTTTTGCTTCGCTCGTTCTTGTGACCTTAGCCGGAGCCTGCGCGCAGGATTCTCAGAAACAGACAGCAGCTGAAACGAGCGTCAACGCGGCAACGTTGAAGTCTCGCAAATCCAGCGCCAATCCCTGCATCGTGTTCGGTGCTCAAAACGAGGCAGACCTGAAGCCGCGAAAAGTCGTTGATCCGCTCCAAGAACCGCTGTCAGCGCTGGAAAACGATCTCGTTTTCGCCGCGGTGCTCAGCTCGAATCTCAACGGCACCGTGACCTCTCTCACCGATGCCCTGGGCGCATTCAAAGACGTCGACGGCCAGGGCACGAACGCCGGACAAATCAGCTATTTCGACATCGAGGTGAAAGGACAACCCGTGACTGTGGCTCGGGTGACCTATTTCCCGGGCGAAAACGAATACGGCGCGCTGTTCCGTTACAACTCGGGCAGCTCTGGCTTCGCCTTCGCATCCCTTTTGGGCCTGGTGCAAGACGGCGACTTGAGCTGCTTGGTTTTTCAGAACTGAGGGACGGTTAGAACTTCACTCCGACGCCCACCACAGGGAACACGTCTTTCGACTGAAATTTGTAGTCGCCAGCCACATAGAAAAGAAGGGGGTTGCCGACGTACATCAGCCCCCCACCTGCAAAAGGACTCCCCGCACCGGCCTGAAAGCCACTGCCACTGCCCACTCCGGCACCGAGTGCCATGCCGAAGCCGGCTTCCAGGTAGGGCCGCCAGGTTTTTCCGAAAAGGATTTTGAGGTCAATATCGCCCCAAAGTCCGCCGCTGGCGGTGTCTTTGTCGCCGTTTCCATCGCCGTCGTCGGTGTCTCCTCCCACCCCTCCCACGCCGACTTCGAACGCGAACACTTGCCCCAAATACATGAGGTTTGCTCCGATATTCGCACCCGCGGGGTTGTTGTAGGCCACCGTAAGACCCCAATCGCCAGCCTGTGCGGGGCTTGGCCACAGCGCACAAAAGAGCGCAGGCATGAGCGCTGGGACAAGTGCAAGGCTTGGGGCCAATGCCCGCGCATTGCCACGCAAGGAAACGAGACGGGACTTGAGGCAGTCAGGAAAAGGGGGCATAGGAGGTGTCTCCGAAGGGTTCGGCTTTCTGCGCCCTTCGAGCCTAGCGCACTGCCCTGTCCTCCGCCGCTGCGCGCCACACACCTTTGTCCCAGGTTTTGACATCTATGACACCCCTTTCGCTCGCAACCCCCTTTCACATTGGCGCACTTGAAGTGCCTAATCGCGTGCTTCTTGCGCCCTTGGCAGGCGTTTCCGACGTTCCTTTCCGGCGCGTTTGTCAAATGTTGGGGGCTGGTCTTACGTATGTGGAAATGCTCTCGGCAACTGCGATTCGGTATAAAAACAAACGCACATTTGAAATGATGGCACGCCACGCCGACGAGGGGATTTTGGGCGTCCAGGTGACAGGCCCTTCGGCTTTGGAAGTCGAGGAAGCGGTGGGGGTCCTTTCCGCGCAAGGGTTCAGCACCATCGACATCAACATGGGCTGCCCCGTGCGCAAAGTGGTGGGGGCGGGCTGCGGCAGCGCCATTCTGAAAGACCAAGCCCGCCTTTTGGAAACGGTGCAGCGCGCGCGCGCCGCCACGCCTCTTCCCCTCTCCATAAAGTACCGTCTTGGCTACACCCGGGATGCTGTGAACGTGGAAGAAACCACTCGCAACGGGCTTCTGGGTGCCGCCGACATGCTCACCATCCATGGCCGGACGCGGTCAGAAAGTTACGACACGCCCGTAGACCCCGCGGGCATCCGCAGAGGCGTCGAGGCCTTGAAAGGCTACCACGCCCAGCAGACCCGAGAAAAACCAAGCGAAAATCGTTTTGTTCCTTTAGTGGGCAACGGCGATGTGTTTTGTCACGCCAGCGCGCGTGCCCTGGTGGATGCTTCGGGTTGCGACGCCGTGATGGTGTCGCGTGGAGCGCTGGGAAACCCTTGGGTGTTTGCGGAAATCCTCGCCGAGCGCTCTGTGAACCCAACGCTCGCAGAATGGCTCGAGGTTGTTCTGGAACACATCGCCCTGCACGAAGCTCACTATGGTGCGAACCGAACGTCGGCCGTGCTCATGCGAAAGCACTTGTTGTGGTACGCGAAGGGGTTTCCGGGCGTCAAAGCTCTGCGTGACACCTTCAATGTGGTGGAAGACCTCAACCACGCGCGCGACCTCCTGCGTGGCTATGCGTCGAAATGGCCGGCGTCGCTCGTGCGTTTCGACTCCCTCTCGCGCGGCGAGGCGCGGGCCGTGCCTGGCAACACCGCACAGGAGAGCAACTCCCCCGTCGAAACGTCCTACGATCCCAAATTTGAGATGGACCGTGAACTCGACCGGGGTGTGGGGCACCTGGAAAT
>JADCJN010000122.1 GCA_020247005.1 Silvanigrellales bacterium | reverse complement strand
GAGCACAGTGGGTGCTCCCTGTGCCTCGAAACCAAACGCCCCCCCGCCTTCCCTCCCCCCACCTTTCTGGGAGGAAACTCTGAGGGAATTTGACCCGTCCCCTCAGAATCCATTACGAACGTCGTCTACGAACGTCGGACTCGAAAGAGTGAGAGGAGTATCTGCATGATTCCGAGGAACCAGGGGACAGGCCGGGCTCGACGCGACGCGTGCCGTGGAGGCATGGCGTTTGCACTGGCGGCCGTCGTGGTGCCCAGTGCCGCACAAGGTGCTGCGGCGCAGGTTCATGGCCAAGGCGGCGTCATAGCCGAATACAACACGAAGACTCCCCCCAATTCGACAACCTACCAAGGGTTTCGAGTCCCCCTCGGGCTGACGCTCGAAGGGCGTGCTTCGAACAACCTCAGCCTCTTTCTGGACCTTCGGTATTCCTACAACCAGGCGCCCCGGACCGCCACTAGCCTGGGAAACACCCGGGCCACTGAAGACTCCGCGCAAGGGGGCAAGAATCCCGACGGCACACGCAAAAGTGGTTTCGATGGCGGCGAAGTGGCCCAGCCCTTCACCTTGGGTGCGGGACGTGGCGAAAAGAGTGAAACTCCCGCCATCAACTTTGCCTACATTCAGTATGCCTCTGAAGTGGGCTTGTTCCGTGCGGGGCGTCTTCCGCGGCACTGGGGTCTCGGCATTTGGCGAAACGCGGAGTGGACGCCGGAAGGGGGAACGCTGTCTGTTACCGATGCCGTTTCGGCCACGTTCGACCTCACGTCAACCTTTTCGGGCTCCCTGTATCTTGAAAAGAATGCCGAAGGCTCTGCCACCTCGCTTCGCGACGACGCCGATGCGTTCACGGTGGAAGCTCTTTTGGCCGACGATCCTGCCGATGTGAACGCGTCAGGCCTCACCCGTCAAATTGGCGTGGCTTTTTCGAACTACGAGCACAAGCAGACGTCGACGCGCTTCCGCATTCTCGACCTCTTTGCGAAAATCGCTGCGGGAGGCTTTCTCGCCGAAACAGAAATTCTGTACCCGAGCGGGAACACGAAGAGCCTTTCTTATGCGGAACTCGGCGGGAGCGCAGCCCGCTGTCCCGAGCAAAAGAACGAAGACAACGATGCGATTGCGTGTGATTCGCAACGTTACGAAGGTCTCGCAGCCCTCTTGCGCCTGCGTTATCAAATTGGCGGCTCCGGCGCGGGCCCCGACAAAATCATTTCTATTGCGGCAAGCGAAAATGCGCGTGCCCGGCTCCCGTCTTCACTCTTGAGCGACTCCCACACCCTTGGGCTTCAAGTGGGATACTCACGCGGAGACAGTGACGCCTTCGAGGGTGTTGCCACGCCCGATTCGACGCTCCGCACAACACCGTTCCATCCGAACATCCGTCCGGCTTACCTCATGTACAATCCGACTCAGTCTCCCGTGGCAGGAATGCCAGGGAACGCTGTGATGAACACGGTGTTCATTCGGGGCGACTATACCTATGAAGGTCCGGCGTTTGGCGCCATCACTCCAGCGGTGATTTGGGGGCGCCTCGATCAATTGAACACGAAAGCGGGGAGCGTCGAGGGGGCGCTGGGAAGGTCGAAGAACCTTGGGGTCGAAGTCGACATCGGGTATTCTTACAAAACTTCTGACAATGTGAAGTTTGGCGTCGACACCGGCGTGTGGTTCCCCGGAGGCGGCTGGCGTGAAAATGGTGGGAAGAAGCCTTCGCCCGTGTATGGCATACGCACGAGCGCTTCCACGAGCTTCTGATTTTCGCAGCTCTTGGGGCCTGCGGCTCCTGCAGCGGCTGCGGAGAGGGTGCTCCGTTTTTATATTGCGCGTCTTGCTCGCTTTTTTTGTTCTTCAGACGGCCGCGTGCGCGAGCTTAGGTGGCATTCGACAAATTGCCTCGGTGGACAGTCTCCCACGGGGTCTTGAAGTGCGAGACCCTGACGACAAAGACACTGTTCTGGGCACGACTCCTTTTTTCTTGGCTGCAGGGCGCGCGCGGAACCTTCGTTTGCAAGTGAACGGAATCGAAGGTCGCGGCACGACGCGCTATCGTTTCCAGTGTGGATTCCGTTGGACCTCCACGCTTCTGGGCAATGCGCCGTTGGCGACGTTCGCCTTGTTTTCCAACCCCCTGGGCGGGGCCATCTGGTACTCTCTTGGGTTGACGGTGGATGTTTTCACGGGCGCGGCGTACCAGTGTCCGGAGCGTTACCTTCTCGACCCCACGCGCGGTTTGGCATTGAATCCAGCGCGTCCGCCTCCTCTGAGTCAGGGTGATCCAAGCGTTCCCCTTGTTGAGAAGAAGGTATGCAAGCGTTACTTCGTTGTTCCTCCCTACCATCCCGATGAAGTCGTTTCGCGCGCGTACGAGGGGGTTTGGCGCCTCGAGTTCGCGAAGTCTTTGGGGCCCTGCGATGAGCTTGTGGCCATTGATGATTCGAGATCGCTTCTTTTGCGCTACAATATTACGCATGAACGCGCCTTCGATGATATTTCGAACTTTAGTGTCGCTCAGACGAACACGTTCGGATACCGCACGCAAGCAACCCATTTTGTGCTCCTTCGTGCTGTTGGTGCACGTGTGGGAGTTGCCCAAGAGTCATTGCAATTTCAATGGTTGGTTTACGACCTTCATTCCCGTGCGAAAACATCTGATGGGACTTTGTCTGCAACCCCCACGGGAGCGAGCGTGTTGGAGCGGGCATTTTGGCGCCGCGCCCTTTCTTGGACAGTTGGGCTCGTGCCCAACAGTGTGGGCTTTGCCCTCGGCGACAAAGACCTTGAGTTAAGCGGCGTGAGCGAGAATGGGGTGTCGGCGTCGAATGCCCGCGACAAACAATCGTTGCCAGCGCTTGTTTCCAACTGGACACTGCTTTCCGTCTATCATCCTTACCAATACTCAACATGGGCTCTCGACTTCGACTTCAAGCCGGAAGCCATTTCCTACTATTTTGCGCGTGAAATGGACCTTGACCTGCCCGATGGCAGCCGCATTTTGGACTACCAGTCCGACGGCTTTTATCTGTTGGGCTTGGCCAACTTTGTGGGAACTTTGCACACACCCGCCGGAGCATTTTCTTTGGGTGGAGGCCTGGGGCCTGCATTCATTGCTGTGGCCGACAGCGAAGGGTATCGAAACAACACCCTTCGCATGGTGCGGGCCCTGCAGGCGAACTACACTGCCTTCATGACCGAAAATGTGTTCTTACGTGCTGGTGTTATTGGCTTTGATGGCAACGACACCATTGACACCGGTTACGTACGCTTCCGCGTGAGCGCCATGACGAGCCTCACGTTGGGAGTTTTTACTCCTGAAGCGCGCAGTTGGTTGCGCTCTTTGCTTTAGGAATCTAGGCCCCCCAGAGAAAAGGAATTCTCGATGTCCATGAACGCGAAATTGATCTCTCACCGCTCCCTGCGCTTCCTTGCCCAGAGAGCAAAAATCTCTGTTGGGGGTTTTGCTGTCGCGCTTTTCGTCGCAAACGCGAGTTGCGCGTCGCGCACCATGAACGAAAATGGACGCGTGAAAAACACGACAGATGGTGGCTTAGACGACGCGAAAGGCGCTTCGACGAGTGCGCGCCCCAAGGCGGATTCCCGTTTTCGGGCTCTTTGCGGCAGCACCATGACGCAGTCACAGTATGAAGAACTTCTTGACCTTTCTGACGTTAAAACCTTCACCGATTTTCGCGACGCCGCGCGGCGTTCGGAACGCATCGCGGAAGTTTTTGCCGAGGCAAAAGACCGTCGAGGTATTTTCGCTTCGATGTATGTTGAAATCACTAAGGAGTCGGTGGGGTCGTCGGTGCGTGGAGAATACTCCGACAATGTGAAAGCCGGAGAGCTGGTAAAGCGCTTTGCCGACCGTTACTTTGAGCCTTTGCATGGCTATTTGCTCAATGGGGCGGAGGGCGATGCGTCAGCCCGTAAGAAGCATCCTGTCAATTGGGAGTGGCAGAAGTACTACGACATGGCCGAAGACTGCTCCACCTCGGACTTGCGATTGCTCGGCACGGGTGTGAACAACCACATGACCATGGATCTGCCTTACGCTCTCTCGGAGATAGAGGCGCCTGAATCGTTTGAAGATGACTTCATGAAATTCGGCAATATTCTCATTCTCAAAAAAAGAGAGAGCACCGATCTTTTGGAGACTCAGCAGAACGTGTATGCAGCCGCCTTTTTCGACCTTTTTTTCGTGGGCAAGGTCATTGATGGACTCTTTCCGAATGGAACGGCCGCGACGTGGGGCTTCCAACTCATTCGCGCCGAAGCGTGGAGCAATGGTAGGAGTCTTCAAAACCCACTCCTGGACGAGGCCACATGGCTTGGCATTCGAAGCGCTTGGGGGGCGCGTCAGGGGTTGCTTGCGCTGATGCCGCAGTCCAACCCCAGTATGAAAGGAACGGAAGAAGAGACTACAAAGCGTTGATGAAACTTGAGGGATCGACCTTCCGTCCGCCGATTTCAATTTCGTAGTGAAGGTGTGGCCCCGTGGTGCGACCCGTCATGCCTACCGCACCAATCGTTTCTCCCTTGCCTACCTTGTCGCCTCGTTTCACCGAAATGACCTTCGCGTGAGCGTAACGAGACAAAACGCCGTAGCCATGGGAGACCTCTACATAATTCCCATAGTCTTCGGCGTATCCCACGCGCTTCACGACGCCTTGAGCGGCGGCGCGGATGGGCGAGCCCAAAGGAGCCGCAATGTCGAGCCCCTGGTGCATGCGGTTCTGGCCCGTGATAGGCGAGACGCGTTTGCCATAGAGTGAAGTCACGAGTCCCTGCACAGGAGCCAGTGTCGGCGTGGCAGCGATTTTCTCGCGGTAGCCTTGGAGTTCCTTGAGGAGGCCACTCAGGCTCTCGGCCTGAAACGAGCTTCGGGAACGGATGTCGTCCAGGGTTTCAAATAAAGACTTAAATTCGAGGCTCTCTATCTTGAGCTGCATTCCCACGGCCACTGCCGAGACACGTCCTGGCTTCTGGCTGAGTTCATATTCCTCTCTGGTGAGGGGGCCAATGCCTGCGGGCAGCGTGCCTGCGTCTCCGCTTTCGCGCGATGGCGCAGCCTTCGATTCGGCCTCGGACTTTGCTTTTCGGTTCGAGGAATCGATGAGAGAGAGTCCGTTTTTGATTTTGCGGGTCTTTGTGGCCGCCGGCTCGAGCTGAGCCGCTTCCTCTCTGACTTGGCCCGAGAACTCGTCGACGCGCGAAAGGTTGTTTTGAACTTGCTGGAGCTTGTTCACCAAAGCCGCCGCTTCGGAGCGGATATTGTGGTTTTCCGCCTTGAGCTTTTCATATTCGGCGGACAACGAACGCATGTGTCGTGCATAGTAGGAAAGACCAGCAAGGGAACCCACCATTCCAAAGAGAACGACGAGAAGACCGAGCGCCAAAGATTTCGGAATAGAAATGCGCCGAGAGGCTCCCGTCTCATTGGGCAGGTAGATGAACGTGTAAGACGTCGTGCGTCCACCCCGCACGTTCTTGGGTGAGTGCGATTTTGGGGGAGACGAAACTCCCTTCACGTGAGATTCTCTAGACACCTTAGCCTCCTCTAAGCCACGCGCCAGTGTCGCGGGGCCTGCCGGTTTCCCGTGGCCCACGAAGTAACGTCGGCATCGGGCGCGAAATATTGAGCGTCATATGATGAATCAGGAAGGTTCGAGGCGAACAAGAAGCACTGTGATGTTGTCTTCTCCGCCCCGCTGATTTGCTAAACGTATGAGATCATAGGTAGAAGTTTCGAGGTCAGGTTTGCCCATGTAGTCTGCCAACTCCAAGTCACGGACCTTGTTTGTGAGGCCGTCGCTACACAAGAGAAAAACGTCTCCTGTCTGAAGCTCTACGGGGAAGGTGTCGACCTCCTCTTCTTCTTGGTAGCCCACACAGCGTGTGATGACGTTCCGAATTTGGGCGGCAAGCGGGTCGTTTCGTTTCAAGACCCCGGCCTTGATCTGTTCATTCACCAGGCTGTGGTCGTCCGTGATCTGATAAAGAAAGCCTCCTCTGAGAAGGTAACAACGGCTGTCGCCGACGTGCGCCACAACTGCCGTTGCCGTGGCGTGCGCAAGGGTTTTGGCGGGGTTTTCCGTTGGACGCGAGGGGGGAAGCCAAAGAAGTGTCGTGGTGGTTCCCATGCCCCGGTACTGGGGAAGCTCCAAGGATCGTTCGTAAATGCGGAGCGATGCGTGGTTAATGGCTTGTGCAAGGAGGGCGCGACGCGAGCCGAGGTCGCGCGTGAGGAGCTGTTCAAGGCGGTTGGAGACTTCAGAGCCGATGGTTTTGACAGCCAAGTCGCTTGCGACTTCCCCGCCCGCGCGACCTCCCATGCCGTCGGCCACCAGGTAGACGCCAGAGGCCTCATCGAGGCTATAGCTGTCTTGGTTGCTTTCTCGCACCATTCCAGGGTGTGTGTTCCCGGCGGCTTTGACGTTCCAGTGAGGCATGCGCCTGTGTCTCCTTGGCAACCGCACACCGAAAACGCGGCTGCTTCTAGAGACATCATCGGCTGCCCGAGGGGGGCGCCGACTGCGAGGAATGCCGCCCAGCTGAAAGTTGACATGGGAAACAACCGCCATCTCTCGGAGTGGGCGGAGTCTGCCGATGCTTACCGAGCAATAGGAAGATGAAGGTGTTGGGGGTGTTGTGGGCGTTTGGGAAGAAAGGCTTCAGTGGAAAAGAAGAGTGGCCTGGTCGGCAGGGCTCGAACCTGCGACCATCGGATTAGAAATCCGATGCTCTATCCAGCTGAGCTACGACCAGACTTCCCACTCAATTACATGTGAGAGCATGGGAAGTAAAGGCGGCGTGTGAATGGGCGGTAGGATAGCGGAAATCGTCAAGAGATCCGGCCTGCTTTCGAAAGAGGATTTTGCCAAGGCACTGGAGTTTTCTCAGCGCGATGGCAAACCCCTCTGCCTGTTCATTTTGAGCAACAATATGGCCGACGAAAAGGCCCTCATGGCAATCCTCTCGCAAGGGCTTGGCCTATCAGAAGTTTTCTATCCGCATGAAATCGACATTGAGCCGGCAGTGGTGAACTGCGTTCCCAAAGACATCGCCTACCAGCACCGCATCATCCCCGTGAACCGACTTGCCAACAACCTCATTGTTGCCGTGGGCGACCCCACGAATATCGAGGTGTTCGACAGTATCCAAGCGAAGCTCGGAGTGAGGCTCAAGCTCAAACTGGCGTCGGAGCTTTCCATTCAGAAGGCGCTCGACAAACACTACGCCAATAAAGCGGATGAGCCTCGCAAAACTCAAAGCGGCGTCGGCCAGCCTTCGCTTGAGGCCACGGACGGTTACGTTATTTCTTACATCGACCGCCTTTTGCTGGCGGCGGCGCAGCGAAAGTGCTCCGACATCCACATCGAACCCTTTGAAACACACCTGCGCGTGCGGCTGCGTGTGGACGGTTCGCTTCTTGAATACGAGCAGAAACCTCGATTTGAGGCGAAAGACGCCCTTCTTTCACGAGTCAAGATTATGAGCCAACTTGACATAGCAGAAAAACGTTTTCCGCAAGACGGGAACGCTAAATTCGAAATTCAGGGATACGGAAAAATGGACTTCCGCGTCAGCAGCATGCCCACAGTATGGGGCGAGAAAATCGTGCTTCGTTTGCTCGACAAGGGGAACCTGCAGCTCGACATGACGCGCCTGGGTTTCGACCAAGAGCAGCTGGATCAATTCCAAGCGGCCATTCATAGGCCTTTCGGCATGGTGCTTGTGACAGGGCCCACGGGCTATGGGAAAACAACAACGCTCTACTCGGCGCTCAATGAGTTGAACCGCACTTCAGACTGTGTCGTGACGGCGGAAGATCCTGTGGAGTTCACCATCCCCGGCATCGCCCAGGTGAACGTAAGGCAAGACATCGGTTTCGGCTTTCCGAAGGCTCTCAAAGCATTTCTGCGGCAAGACCCTGACGTCATTATGGTGGGTGAGGTGCGTGATGCCGAAACCGCGGAAATTGCCATGAAGGCAGCACTCACTGGGCACATCGTGCTTTCAACGCTGCACACCAACAACGCTTCCGAAACCATTGAACGTTTGCGCAATCTTGGAGTCGCGTCGTTCACAATCATCTCGGCTCTCAATGCGGTTGTCGCTCAAAGGCTCGTGCGCAAAATATGTGAGCAGTGCAAAGTCGAAGCTCCCATTCCACCCGACGAGCAAGTGTCCATGGGGC
Organism: Silvanigrellales bacterium; assembly: GCA_020247005.1. Lineage (GTDB taxonomy): Bacteria > Bdellovibrionota_B > Oligoflexia > Silvanigrellales > Silvanigrellaceae > JADCJN01. The sequence goes on along the minus strand of JADCJN010000122.1, from coordinate 9,945 downwards.
TCCCGGCAAAATTTGCAGGCACGTTCAAAATCTACAAGGGAGCAGGCTGCAACGTTTGCAATGGCACAGGCTATAAGGGGCGGTGCGCTATTTACGAAGTGCTTACCCTCAACGACGCATTGAAACGAGCTGTGGCCGAAAATTCGAGTGTCATGGAATTGAAACGCATCGCAATGCAGAGCGGGATGCAGACTCTCCGCCAGAGCGCCTGGAAAAAGGTGTTCAAAGGCGTCACCACCATTCAGGAAATGCTCGAGGCGAGCAACTCCGACTCAGAAGAAAAGAAAACACCAGTGGCGAGGAGCGCTTAATATGGCACTGCGTGTCTCGTTGCACCAACTCCTGAAAGCACAAGCCGACCAAGGGTCGAGCGACTTGCACATCACCGTAGGGACGCCTCCGCAGATGAGGATTAACGGTGACCTTTGCCCTGTGAAAATAGATCCGTTGAGCCCCGCAGACACAGAAACGTTGTGTTACTCCGTTCTTACGGAAGATCAAAAACGTGTCTTCGAAGAAAATAAGGAGCTTGACCTTTCGTTTTCTGTGAAAGGCGTCGCGCGTTTCCGCGCGAATATTTTCCGTCAGAAAAGCTCTGTGGCTGGCGTCTTTCGCCTCATTCCTCACAGCATCAAGCCCTTCGATTCCTTGAATCTGCCGGCTTCAGTGGCGGGGCTATGTGAGCTTTCGCGAGGTCTCGTGCTGGTGACCGGGGCGACGGGTTCTGGAAAGTCGACGACGTTGGCGGCGATGATCGACAAAATAAACCGCGAGACACCAGGCCACATTCTGACACTGGAAGACCCCATTGAGTTTAGTCATGATCACAAGAAATGCATTATAAACCAAAGAGAAGTGGGGTCCGACACCATTTCGATTACCAGGGCATTGAAAAGCTCGCTGCGGCAAGACCCCGACGTGGTTTTGATTGGCGAGCTTCGAGACCTTGAAACCATTTCGGCGGCACTGACCATTGCCGAAACGGGCCACCTCGTTTTCGCGACATTGCATACGAATAGCGCGGTGTCGACCATCACTCGGATCATCGATGTGTTTCCGGCGCACCAACATGCTCAGGTGCGCACTCAGCTTGCAGGCTCATTGCAAGGCGTCGTTTCTCAGCAGCTTTTGCCTTCTCTCAACGGAGGGCGTTGCCTGGGCGTTGAAATTCTTTTGCCGAGTTCGGCCATTCGCTCGCAGATTCGGGAAGACAAGCTTCACATGGTTTACCAGAGCATGCAGATGAACTCGGACAAAAGCGGATGCCAGACTCTCAATCAGTGCCTTGCCAGTCTTGTTCAGCGTCGACTCATTAGCGTAGAGACGGCTCTTTTGGCTGCCAACGATGTGGAAGAGCTCAAGGCAAACCTTGCCCGCGGCGGCATCGGAAAGGCGGGCTGAGGTGAGACGTGGGTGAATTCAGTTACGTCGCCCGTGGGCGAGGCGGAAGAAAAGTTTCGGGAAAAATTCAGGCGAAGACAGAGTCGGAAGCGCGCACCATGCTCCGACTCATGGGCCTGAACGTCACCGCAGTAGGCGGCGAAGGGGCGGGCAAAGACTTCGGCCTCTTCAGAGTGAAGATCGATGGAACGATCGAGTTTAAATTCTCAAGATCCAAAGTGTCTGGCAACGATCTGGCTGTGTTCACCAAGCAGCTTTCGGTGATGATCGATGCCGGCGTTTCTATAGTCCAGGCTCTCGACATGTTGGCAAACCAGTCGGAGAATCCAGCGTTGCGGGAAGCCCTCACGAAAGTGCGTGAAGGGGTGGAAGGTGGGCTCGAGCTTTCCGCGGCCATGGCCAAAAGTCCGCACATTTTTGACTCGCTCTACACAAATCTTATTGCTGCGGGCCAATCCTCGGGCCAACTCGACGTCATGATGAAGCGTTTGTCTACTTACATTGAAAAAGCTGAGAAGCTGAGGAAACAGCTCGTGAGTGCTCTGTCGTACCCCGCGATTATCGTTGCTCTCGCCATAGGGATGACGGTGCTCATGCTCGTATTCGTAGTTCCCATGTTTGCGAAAAATTACGAAGATAGCGGACGGGAACTGCCTGGCATTACTCAAGGGGTCATTGACGCCTCGAATGTCCTCCAAAATTCGTTTCATATGATCATTGGAGGTTTGTTCGCTGCTGGGTTCGCTTTCAAAAAGTGGAAAGCGACACCGCAAGGAGCCGCGCGGTGGGACTCTTTGATGCTCAAATTGCCTGTCTTCGGGAACCTTGTGCTTAAGGTTTCCATAGCGCGCTTTGCAAGCACCATGGCCACGCTTGTTTCGTCGGGCATTTCCATCATCGAAGCCTTGGAAGTGTGTGCGAAGGCGTCGGGCAACAAGGTGATTGAAGTTGAGATCATGAAAATTCGCGAAGAGGTTCAAAAGGGCAAAGGGATAGCGGTGCCCATGAGTCAGTCGCCGCTTTTTCCACCCATGGTGTTTTCCATGGTGTCGATTGGCGAGGCGTCGGGCCAACTCGACCAGATGCTTGAAAAAGTAGCCGCCTTCTATGAGGACGACGTCGATTCGGCCATGGCGGCTGCGCTGAAAATGATAGAGCCTGCCATGTTTGTTGTGATTGGCGGCATCGTGGGTTTCATTTTGCTGGCCATGTACGCTCCTGTTTTCGACTTGGCCAGCAACCAGTGAGAAGGCGGCTTGGCATTTCGATGCTCCCGCATCTGACAGCTTTGAGCGGGATTTAGACTCTGGATCGGAAAGTCGGGCCATTTTTCACGAATGCACGCGGAGAAGGGTTTTCCGCTGGAAAGATGTTCGTGCACGAGAGCGGCCACGAGGCTGTGCGCCTGGCGCAAAGGTGTTCCTTTGGACACACACCACTCCATGACGTCGGTGGCCAGGAGAAGAGGATCGGAAGCCGCTTCTTTGGCGGCATCCGTTTGGAAAGTCACGCCTTCGAGCAAAAGCGGCAGTGCGCTGAGCGTGGAGTCGAGGATGTCTGCGATGGCAAAGAGCGCGACCTTGTCGTTTTGAAGGTCTTTCATGTAGCCCATGGGCAGACCCTTCAGAAGTCCCATGAGCGCGGTGTAATGCCCTTGCGCAAGTGCGGCATTGGCGCGCAAGAGCTCGCAGATATCGGGATTCCTTTTTTGGGGCATCATGCTTGAGCCTGTCGTGACATGCGCCGACAAGGAAACAAAGCCAAACTCGGACGTCGACCAATTGATGAGATCTTCCATCAGCCTTGAGACGTCTAGAAGCCAGTGGACTGCTGCGGCGCTGAATTCCAAAAGCGCGTGACGGTTTGAAAGAGCCGCCAAGGGGTTTTCGGCTGACCTCTGAAAACCAAGGCGTTGGGCTTCCCATTCGGGATCGGTGGGCAGTGTTGTGCCGTTGATGGCCCCCGCTCCCATGGGACACTCTTCTGCAACGTCCTCGCTGATGCGTGCGAAGCGCTTTTGAGCGTGGCGCCAAAGTGTGGCGTGAGCGTCCCACATGCGCGCCACCGACATGGGCTGGGCGCGTCGGAGGTGGGTATAAGAGGGCATGTAAGCAACGCCTGCTTCATTCGACAGCCGCTGAAGCGAGGCCAGGCACACGTCGAATTTTGCAACGGTGTTTTTCGTCTGCTGACGCAGGTAGAGAAGCGTGTCGAGGACAACCTGTTCGTTCCGTGAGCGGGCGATGTGGATGTTGCTGCCTTCGGGCCCCACCCGTTCCACGAGCTCTCTTTCCACGAACGCATGGACGTCTTCGTCGGAGTCGAGGGGCGTTGTGCGGCCGGCGAGAATATCGGCTTCAAGAGCGTTGAGGCCGCATTGAAGCTTGGAAGCGACCTGGGACGAGAGCAGTTGGGCACGTTCGAGCATGTCAATGTGAGCGCGTGAACCTTCGATGTCGTGTGGCCAGAGGCGCACGTCGAAGTGGATGCTGGCATTCATGGAATGGAGGGCGGGGGGAAGGCCTGCATTCAGCGCGCTTTTCCAAAGGTGCCCCGTGTTTCCTTTTGAGTGTTCGGGTGTGGGCTCCATCGTTTTTCTCCTGTGGTGCATATATTCATGAATATGCAAAAACGAACATCAAAAATAATGAGCGCGGAGATTGACAGACAAGAAGAGGAAAGGCAATAAGGCTTTGAAGACAGTGCATATATGCACATATTTGTATTTGAAGGGCACAGGCTCATGAGCGTGGAAAACGACATTCTCAAGATTATTGAAGCCGAGGCCGTGGGGGACCAAGCCGCGCTTGCTTCACGACTCGTGTCGAAAGGACACGTCCTGACGCAGTCCACGTTGTCGCGAAAACTCAAAGCATTGGGTGTTCGGAAAATGAAGGGGCGTTACGTTGTACCGCGTCTCTTGGCTTCCGGAGACTGGGAAAACGTGGAAGTCGTGCCGGTTCCGCCCAATCTCGTCGTCTTGCGCACCGCACCCGGCATGGCAAATGCGCTCGGCGTTCAGCTTGACGGTATGGCCCTCGAAGGCATCGTGGGGACTGTTGCTGGCGACGACACTCTGTTTCTCGCCGTGAGCCCTCCAGAGCTTCTGTCTCCTCTCGTTAAAATCCTCCGCAAGCGGACAGCGGTGTCCGCTTCGCGCCGTGTCGGAGGCCGAACATGAGTGTCCACTCCCCTCAGGGGCCTTTCCTTCGTGTTGGCGTTGTGGGCGCCACTGGGTACGCGGGCGGTGAGCTTCTTCAACTCCTGTGCAGTCACCCTGCGGTTTGCGACATTGTGGGAGTGGCTTCCGATGGCCCTTCCGGGCGCTCAGGCGAATGTGTGACGAAAACGTGGCCCCGTTTGGGGCTGCGCTCCATGGCCATGAAAGATGCGCCACGAAAGTCGTCCGCGTCGGGACCGGGTTTCATTCTTCGTCCGAAGTTCGCCTCATTGGGCGAAGTGCGCGCGCAAGCCGCTCCGCTTGACGCTCTGTTTTTGTGCCTGCCTCACGACAGTGGTGTCGACCTTTTTGAGCTCGTCGAATGGGCGCAGGCGCAGGGCACGAAAGTTTTTGATGTGGGCGATGGGCTTCGCAAGCAAGCGCTCGGTGGAGCTGCTCAATTTGCCTATGGGATTCCAGAGCTTTTTGGCGCCGACATCGCTAAAGCCTCTGTGGTGGCCTGTGCGGGCTGTTACCCAACAAGTGTGCTTCTTGCTCTGGCGCCTTTGTTGGAAGCTGGCGCACTTTGCCCTGAAGCGCGCATTATTGTTGATGCGAAAAGCGGAACCACCGGCGCAGGCAGGCGACCACAAACGCATTTGCTTTTGGCGGAGGCAGCTGGAAATTTCGCTCCATACGCGCCCGGGCGCACGCACCGGCATGTTGCGGAAATGGAACTCGCGGCCGCAAAATTCGTTCCGCACGGCGATGGTTTTCCAAAAATTCTTTTTACGCCCCACTTGCTCCCTGTGGCGAGGGGGCTTCTGTCCACTCTTCATCTGCGTCTTGCGTCGGGCTTTCGGGCGGGTGCCGTGCGAGCGCTTTTGCAAGAACGTTACGTGCAAGCCCCCCTTGTCGATGTCTTGGATGCGGGGAGGGTCGCGTCGCTCGCTCATGTTGTGGGTTCGGCAGGGGCTGTGCTTTCGATTCATGGCGCCGAAGACGACGACAGCCTCGACGTCGTTCTTGTCAGCGCCCTCGACAACCTTATGAAGGGGGCGTCGAGCCAAGCCATTCAAAATTTCAACCTCGTTTTTGGCCATGAGCCACTCGAGGGTCTTCATGGGCGTTGCGCCTGACACGAAAAAAGAGAGGTCGCCATGGAAGTCATAAAACTCGGTGGAGTGGAGTCGGAAGACGCAGCCTTCATGGCTGGGCTTGCCCGTGAACTCCGTGGGCGCGACCTGGTGCGCAACCCGTGTGTCATTGTGCATGGGGGAGGCCGCAGAGCCACTCAACTTTCAGGGGCGCTCGGCCTGCCCACGGCTTTCTTTGAAGGCCTTCGGGTGTCTTCCCCGGAAGTTGTTGAGGTCGTCGACATGGTGCTGTGTGCGGTGGGTGGGCGTGTTGTCCGGGCGCTCGTGCGGGGAGGTGTGCCCGCTTTGGGCTTGCGTGGGGGAGACGGACTCCTTTTCGCCAAGCCGCATGCACGCGCCGATGTTCTTGAGCGCGTTGGAGAAGTGATTGACGTCGACACGGCTATTTTGCGAGACGTGTTGGCCACCGGGCGCCTTCCGGTTGTCACGCCCCTCGCTCTCGATGCTCATGGAAACCTTCTCAACGTCAATGCCGACACCGCCGCTGTGGCCATTGCGCTCGCGTTGGCGGCCGACAAGCTCGTGTTCCTTTCCGGTGTGCCTGGCGTGTTGAATGACAACCGTCTGGTTGAAACACTGACACGCGCCAAGAGTGAAGCCCTTCGTGCCGACGGCGTCTTGTGCGACGGCATGGTGCCGAAAGTGGAGGCCGCCTTGCGCGCCCATGCCGGTGGTGTGGCCGAGGTGCGAATAAAAGGGCTTCGTGAGCAGACGTCCGAGTCGGGTCTTTTCAACTCGTCTGGTGCCACTGCGGCGCCGCTCTTTACCGAAGGCACTCTCATTGCCTGAACTTTTTGAATTTCTGCGAGGTCCCCCCTCCATGGAATCTGCCCTTCTGACAACCTACGCGCGTTCGCCTCTCGCCCCGCGTTTCGTGTTTGTGAGAGGAGAAGGCCCTTGGCTGTTTGATGCCGAGGGACGCCGGTACCTCGACTTTGGTTCCGGCATTGCCGTCACAGCCCTCGGGCACGGGCATCCTGTTTTGAAAAAGGCCCTGCTCGCGCAGGCCGAAGAGCTTTGGCATGCCAGCAATTTGTTTCATACGGAGCCAGCGGAGCGCCTCGCGTGCCAGCTTGTCGACCTTTCTTTTGCCAGCAAGGTGTTTCTTTGCAATTCGGGCACCGAGGCGAATGAAGCTGCTTTGAAATTCGCGTGTCTCCACCATGCTTCGCGCAATGAAGCCTCCACGCGCACACGTCTGGTGGCATTCGAGCGCGCCTTCCACGGGCGTACATGCGGAGCGCTTTCGACGACGGCAAACCCACAGTATCGCGTTCCCTTCGCGGCTTTGCGGGGTGCCGATGCGGTTTTTGCCCCCTTCAATGCAACCGAAGGGCTTGAAAACATCATTACGCGCGAGTCCCTGGCTGTTTTTCTGGAGCCCGTGCAAGGCGAAGGCGGTGTTCACCCGGCCACGGAGCCTTTTTTGCAAAAGGTGCGTGCGCTTTGCGACGCAACGGGCACGCCGCTTGTGTTCGATGAAATTCAGTGCGGCCTCGGACGCACGGGGCACCTTTTCGCGCACGAAGCGTATCGCCAAGAGACGGGAGCCGCGCTTGTTCCCGACATCTTGACGCTCGCAAAACCCCTGGCTGGTGGGCTGCCTTGTGGTGCTGTTCTTGTGAATGCAGCCATGGCCGACGCCGTGAAACCGGGGAGTCACGGATCCACATTTGGGGGAAATCCTCTGGCGTGCGCGGTGGCATCCGCGTTCGTTTCACTTGTCGCGCAACCGGAGCTCTTAGCTTCCATACGCACGCTGGGCCTGCAGATGAACGCGCTTTTCGCGCGTCTCGCTCGCAAGCACCCTGACCTTGTGTTGGGTGTGCGTGGGCGTGGACTCATGTGGGGTGTCGATTTGGGGTTCGATGCCGCCGTGGCCATAGAGGCTGCTCGGGCGCGCGGTGTCGTGCTTTTGAGCGCGGGCCCTCGCACCCTTCGTTTCCTGCCTCCTTTCCTTATCGACTCTTCTCACCTCGAAATTCTGGAGGAAACCCTCGAATGGGTGCTTGCCAACGTCTCGGCATCCTTGAACCCGTTGGTGTCCGCAGAGCTGCGGTAACGGATGCGTCGGCTGTCCGTGCGCTCCTGGAGCCTGCGATGCGCCAAGGAGACCTTCTTCCGTTGGTGCCGCAAAATCTTCAACGGATGCTTCATCCTTTTGGGCTCGAATGGTGTGCCTTCGTTGCTTATTCCCAGGGTCGAGCCGAGGGTTGTCCTGAAAGTTTGCGTGACGAGACGGGAAGCACATTGACTGGCTTCGCTGGACTGCGTTTTTGGACGCCCACCCATGCTGAAGTCAGGACGCTGTGTGTTGGCGTCGATGCTCAAGGGCAAGGCGTGGGTCGTCGGCTTCTGATGAGATTGGAAGCAGAAGCAGCTCTGCGGGGTGCCAAAACCCTCTTTGCCCTCACCAAGGCTCCGCACTTTTTCGCACGCTTCGGGTTTGAGGTCGTTGGCAAAGAAGCCTTTCCCTGGAAGGTGTCGGGCGATTGTTTTGGCTGTGCCAAACGCGCGGGTTGCCAGGAAGTCGCTGTGAGCAAGGAGCTTTTATGACCCTCACTTTGCCAATCGGATTTCGTGCCGCGGGCGTGGGGGCAGGCCTCAAAGGCAATGGCGCGCTGGATGTGGGCCTCCTTGTTTCCAACACGCCTTGCGTTGCGGCGGGGGTTTTTACCCGAAACCTTGTGCGGGCTGCTCCTGTCGTTGTTTCTCAGGCGCATCTGTTTGAAAATGCCGAGGCCTTTTCGGGTGTCGTGCTCAACAGCGGGTGCGCGAATGCGGTCACGGGAAACGCAGGGCACCGTGATGCCTTGGCCATGTGTGAACTTGCCGCGCGGGCAACCGGCGCACGGCCCGACTCCTTCTTTGTTCTTTCCACGGGCCTCATTGGAAAGCCCCTGCCCATGGACCGGGTGAGCGAAGGCATCCACGCGTGCGCAAAATCGCTCGCAGCCGAGGGTGGGCTGGCGTTTGCCCGCGCCATGATGACCACCGACACGCGCGAAAAGTGGACGCAATGCGACGCACACGGCGCTCGCTTTGTTGGCTTTGCAAAGGGCGCAGGGATGATACACCCCGACATGGCGACCCTGCTTTCCGTGCTCGTGACCGATGCCGTCGTGACTCCCTGTGTTTTGCAGGAGGCGTTGAAAGGTGCTGTGGATGAAACGTTTCATGCGTTAACCATTGATGGCGATACGAGCACCAACGACGCGGTGGTTGTGCTTGCAAACGGGCGCAGTGGGAAGGCAATGAGCCCTTCCGCACTTCAAGAAGCGCTTGTTGCCTTGTGCCGCCCGCTGGCCAAATCCATTGTTTCCGATGGGGAAGGCGTTCATCATGTGGTTGCACTTACGGTGGAGGGCACCGCCACGCCTGACGATGCGCGCCGAATCGGGCGAACTGTGGGCACCTCGCTTCTGGTGAAGACCGCAGTTTTTGGGCGAGATCCCAACTGGGGACGGATTCTTGCCGCAGCAGGTCGGAGTGGCATCGATTTTGCCCACGACGCCTGCTCGCTCACACTCTGTGGCACGTTGGTGTTGGAGCAGGGGAGCCCGGTGCCCTTCGACAAAAGCGCTGTGTCGCGTGCCATGGGCGCAAAGGAGTGGACAGGCACTCTTCGGGTGGGCTCGGGGCCAGGACGTGCGACGGTGTGGTTCTCGGACCTCTCGAACGACTATGTGAGGCTTAACAGCGAGTATTCCACCTGATAGAGTCCGCGGATGAAAAATGCTCCCTTCGTCCGTCGCCTTCCTCCCCGTGACTGGCTCGACAACGGCCTGATTCTCGACTGCTTCATGGACTCCGTGGAAGCCCGAGGGTTGTCGTTGTATGAGGCTCAGGAAGAGGCCGTGCTTGCCCTCTTCGAGAACAGAAATGTCATTTTAAATACTCCCACGGGTTCTGGGAAGTCACTGGTCGCTTCCGCGCTTCACATGAAGTCACTCGCCTGGGGTATGCGCTCGGTTTACACCTGCCCCATTAAGGCTTTGGTGAACGAGAAGTTCATGGCCCTGTGCCGGGAATTCGGGGCGAAGAATGTCGGCATCGTGACGGGTGATTCCTCGGTGAACGCCGATGCCCCCATTCTGTGTTGCACGGCGGAAATCCTTTCCAATATGGCGCTGCGCGACGGTGACGCTTGCGGCGTCGACGACGTGGTGATGGATGAATTCCATTATTATTCCGACAAAGACCGCGGCGTTGCGTGGCAGGTGCCCT
>JADCJN010000121.1 GCA_020247005.1 Silvanigrellales bacterium | reverse complement strand
CATTTCGAGAACATGGTGCATGAGGCCACACACCATCTCGTTGCCGCTCTCCTGGCACAGAACCTCGCTCTCCTGCCTATCGACTGGGAGGGCGTCGAGGTCGTTTTGCCCTGGAGGGCGCAAACCTGGCCGCTCGACCGGGCCTTGCACGCCTCTTGTGTCTATCGTGTGCTCCACCTCTTGCGCTCCGAGGCCGAGAAGACTGGCGCGCTTTCACCAGGCATCGTCGAGAGCGCGAAATCGAGTGCGTCACACTTCGAGGACGCGCTCGCGCAGGTGGGCGAGGGCCTCGACGTCACCCTGCAGGAGCCCTTCCGGACCTTTCTCGCGCTCTGGCACGGGAACTCTCTCAAGGCGCTCCTAAGTGCGGCAGTGTCTTGAGGCGCAAGTGCCTCGAGGGGAGGGGGCCCGTGTTCACGGTACGAGGTGTGGCTAGACATTCCCTGCAAGGCGCGAGCACCTCGTTCGGCTGGCATCCCGGTCCGGGTCATGAGGTTCTCAGAGCCCTGCATGAATGCGGGGCTCGAGCCAAAGCAGCTCGACGGCGTCGAGGTGCGGGTTTCAATCTTCCTCGTGCCAAGTGAGAGCGTGAGCGAAACGTAAGGCCGCCTCGTGCTCGTTCGCCGATGTCGTGAGGTTGAATAGCGTGTCGACCTTCTCCAGAAAGCGCCGTTCGTCGTCATCGAGATTCTCAGGTCTGAGCCAGGCCTCCGATGGAGCCGAATCCATCCGACTTTGGCGGGCGTGCAGTTCTGCGCGAAGGCATAGCCGCCTGCAGGCGAGTTCCCATGGCGATTCACCAGCCGAATCCGATTGGAAGGCTTTTCCTTTCGACCGCTGCTCTTCGTTGTGCGAGGCGAGCGTTTGAGCCAAAGCCCAGACGATGACATCACGGATGTTCTTCCACTTCAGCGGTTCGTCCCCACTCACCTCAAAATGTCTTCGCTGTCCTCTGCAAGAAAACTCCCCGACACCGGTCCAAGCAAGCGTGAGAAGAAAAACTCACCGTAGCAGGGAGGGGCCGGGTGGCCTTTCCCGGTCGTCCGGGTGCTACCCCAGATCGCAGAAGGACCAGAGTCATGAGCAACCAGAACGCCGAACTCGATCAGGAAATCGCCGAACTTCTCGCCTCTCTCGAGAAGGCCGAAGACATCGACACTTCCACAGTCGAAAGCGCCCTCGGCGCCAAGAACTGGTAATGCCGGGCCCCGCTCGCGCCTCGGCGCCGGCGGGGCTTTTCTCGTCCTCAGGAGTTCTGCACATGTCTCTCATAGTGAAGCTGCATTCGGACAGCGCTCGGAGTGCTGTCCTCGAAAGCTGTGAGGCGCCCGCTCGGCTTGAACTCATCATCCGGTGCGAATCGTTGGACGGCCGGCCGCTGGCTCCGTGGCGGACCCATCTTTCGCACTTGCTACCCGAAGTCCCCGAGAGCGAGTTCCCTGGTCGCGAGTTCCACACTCCTCCCCACGATGCCTGGACCAATGCGATCCTGCGCAGACTGAGCCGGGAGTCTATCCACACCGCTCCGCGCGTCCACGCGCTCGCAAAGGCGTTCCTCGCAGACCTCTCTCACCGCGCCCGCCGCGCCGGTTGCCGCGCCCCCGTCCTTCTCTGCGTCCATGACGCAGCGCGTCTTGATCGCATGTCCGTGCGCTTTCTTCATCGGCTTCTTTCGCTGGCAACGGCACTTCCGTTGGAGGTTGAACTTCATTTCTCGTCGTTCGAAGTGGGTTCGCCCCATCCTTCGGATCGTTTCATGTCCGCCGCGCGCGCGACATTCGAGGCTGCTCGGCGTTCCATCTTCACACGCATCGTGGGTGACTTTGGCGCAGAAAATCGCCACCTCTTGGAGAGCGTCACATTCTGCGCTGCGTCCGATTCCAACCTTGCTACTCGAAAACGCCTCGAAACAGCTGTGGTCTCTCACGAATTCGACTTCGCCGCAGCCGTTGCCGAGCAACTCCTCGCGCAGCCGCTGGATCAAAACGCGCGTGCCGACGTCCTGCGTCTCCTTGCCATCGTCGACGCCAATCTCGGTCGTACGAGCAATGCGCTTGAGCTTCTCGAGCTTTCAAAGAAAGAAACATGTGACCCCGCCAACAAGGCCCGCTTTTGCTATTTGATGGGCCTGCTCCTTGCAAAACGCGAGGGTGCGCTCGATCGTGCACTTGCTTCGATGGAGGAAGGACTCGTCCTTCTCGCGAAGGCCGAAGTCCCCGCAGAAACCCGCGCGGTCGAACAGGCCTGGCTCCTGAATGGCCACAGCCTCACGCTCGCGCTCCTTTCGAAGCGCCAAGCCAGGCCGACTCGCGAACTCACAAGCCGCAGGATCCTGAAGCAGCTTCTCGAAGCCCTCGCACTCGTTGGCCGCGAGCCAGCTCCTGCCCTTGTGTACCTGCGCCACAATCTTCTCGCGAACTTTGCATTTATGCTGGAAATCATGGGCGACCACGACCGCGCCATCGCCTTTTGGGATGCTTCGTTTGGTCCCTATGTCGCTGCGACGGGCCGCGCGGACGTCCTTCTCACGCAAAAATATCGTGTGGGCCTGAACCACAGCCAAGCCGGTCGCGGCGCTGAAGCGGTGCAATGCCTCGAGGCCTCGCTCGATGCGGCTCGCGCCGTCGGAAATCCCTTTCTCGTAGAGCACGTCTTGAAAGCCTTGGCTTCTGTCCAAGAGCGAAACGGCGCGCTTGAGTCCGCCTTGGCGACACTCGAGGAGCTCGAGTCGCACCAAGTCGAGCTGGGTCTTCGCGCTCGGGCTCTCGTTACGGCAGCGGCGCAAAGGGCTATTGCCACGAAACAGGAAAAAGACCCCGTCGTCCTTCCGCGCCCTAATCCAAAGTTGCCTTCCTCGCTGCCGGAGGTCGACCTCGAAACGGAAGGGCGTTTCAACGTAAATCAAAGCCTCGTGCGGAAAGAAACTCTCCTTAACGAGGCTGCATCATGAAAGTTGTCCTCGTCTGCGCGAGCTTGAAGCCGAGCCCGGGTGAATGGTGGAGTTCAGCTGCGCGCGAATACCTTTCGCTCGTTCAGAAAGGAGCCTTGTGCGCGCAGGCCGAGTGCGTCGCCGTCGACGTGCGTGAAACGCCCGATCTCCTCGAGGCTTCAAGCGCTCCGCTTTGGAACCAGACCCTTCATGACGCAAACGGGATCGTCGTTTCGTTGCCTTGTTACTGGGGTTCGCTGTCTGCGCCGTCGCTTCGCGTCATCGAAGCCGTGTCGCGTCACGCAGCCCCGCTTGTTCCTGTTGGCGGTCTCTTTCTTGGCATGGATCTCGGTTCCGCACAGAGCGGGCGCCGACAGACAGAACGAGCGCTCGGTGCGCATCGGTTGCTCCCCGTTTCCGTCGAGGTTTCGAATCCGCGCGACCTCGTGACCCCGGGCGATGCCGCAGCCCTTCGGCGCTCGCTCCTTGTGCTCGGCATGTCTACGGCTGTTTTGGCCAGGACTCTCGGCCTCGGTCGCGCCGGGATTCCCCCTCAACACGAAGTTAAGGCAAGGAGCCAAGGATGATCGCGGTTTCGACCCAAGTTCCCCACGAGCGACGCATCTTGAACGACGCCATTGCCTGGAAGGTTGTTCGCGACCTCGCCAAAGAAGCCGGCCGTGCGCACACTCTCATGTCCCTGCCGACCTTCTCGAAGCGGTTCGCCATATGGCAAGAGCGCGTTCGAAGTGCGCTCAACGTCCCCGAGACGAGTTTTTCGCCGCGCATGGAGCGTGTGCTTTATGGCTTAGCCCACGCCTTCGAACCGAAGACGACGGTCTTCCTTGGTTCGTATCGCGGATACGGAGCAGCCTTCGCAGGCGCGCATGCATTGGAGTGCAGCGGCGGGCCCGAATCCCGCGCGAGGCTTTGGTGCTGCGATGTCTCCGCAGAAGATTCAGCATTCTGCCGCAACGGTTTTGGCCTTATCGCGCACTCAGACACGTATGTGGTTGAGACTCTCGACGCCTTCGATTTTATCGAGCGCCTCGAACGCATCGATTGTCTTGTGCTCGACGTCGACTGCCCCATGCGGGGCAAAGCAATCTACGCGCCGCTCCTTGAAGCCGCACTGCGCAAGATGAACTCTCATGGAATTGTCCTCGCGCACGATGTCCTTGTACCGCGCTTTTCGGAAGACTTGATGCCCTATCTCAAGAGCGTGGCCGACCCCGCACGTTTCCTTTGGACGCGCCGTGTCTCGCTCGACGACGCTGGTCTGGAGGTGTCGTGTGTTTACTGAGGTCAAGGAGGCACACAACCTCACCCAGCCAAGCACGCCTCCTGCTTCTATCCTCGTCGTCTACAACCCCACAAGGACTCGGGAGGCGTTGCTAGACGCTCATCCGGAATGCCCGTCCGAGGCCGCACGTCTGAGTGTAGACCCACAAAATGTCCACTGGTTCGATGGCCGGCTTGCGCAGCGTGACGCTTCGCATCCTTTGCACGGAATCGAGGAGGCCTTCATGAAGGCTGCACGCATCCTCGTCTTCACAGGGCCAAAGCAGGCAACCCATGCACTTGTGCCCGGTGCGCCGTCCTGCGCGGCGGATGCCCTACCAGACGCCGTGCTCGTCAATCTTCTTCAGTGGCTTGCGGGCCCTCAGTACGACCCGTCTCGCAGACGGCATCCTGCGTGGGCTCACAACATTGAAATCGTGCCACAGGAGAATGGGCTATCCAAAGCCGTCCTTGAAGACTGGAAGACGATCCTCGAGCACCTCGCAGGCCGAGAAGAAATTGACGACGAGCAGCTCATTGACGTCGGCTTCGGAGAAAGCGATCTTCCCGTTGAGCCGGCCATTGTCCCTCGAGCCCGTAGCGTGTTCCCTTATGAGAAAGGGCAAGGACGCGAATCAATCCGCGGCTGGATCCAGTCCTACTGGGCGTATCCCGCGTCGTCTGCGGTACGCTCCAGCGCCCGCCTCCTTCTCACGGCGGGATCGACTCAAGCGCTTTCGTGCGCGCTGGGCTCCTTGCGCAAATCGCGAACTAGAATCGTCCTGCCGCGGCCATGTTACCCTTGGTACGTTCTTGCGGCACAGCGGCTCGGATACGAGATCGCCTTTTACGACGTCCAAGTGAATCGCGGTTCCGAATGCGACTTGGATCCTACCCTTCGCCCGCCGCTCGACTTCGCCGCGCTGTCGGCGCTCTTGCGCCCCACGGATGTCGTCGTCTTCAATTTTCCGCACAATCCGACGGGCGCAGCACTGACCCCTGAGCAAATCCTGCGTGCGCAGGCGGTCACAAAGGCCGCGGACGCGTTTCTTCTGTCGGACGAGGTTTATAGGCTTCCGGGCGACCCTGCGTCGTTCCTCTCGACGGACGACCTCCCATCGACCCTTGTCGTGGGGAGTTTTTCGAAGATGCTCGGCCTGAGCGGAGCGCGTGTGGGTTTCGCCCTGGGCCATCCCGACCTCATTTCGGCGATCGCCTCGGATGCGTTCTTCCAGACGCTCACAGTTGGCATGGCTGGTGCCGATCTCGTCGAGTCAGCCCTTCCTACGGCGGACAAGCGCATTGCAGCTCTTCAGCAGGGATTCGCGCGGAATGCCGCCCTGCTCACCGAGGCAATTGCACCGCTGGGATGGGCCGATATCGCTTGCAGGCCCTCGCCGTTTGCGTGGCTGGTTCCGCCGAAACCCCTCGGGGATGACGCCGCCCTGGCTTCGCACGTTCTCTCAACCTGGCACCTCGCCGTGACCCGCGGCACCGAATGTGCAAGTTCGGGCGCGCTGCGCGTTAATCTCAGTGTCCCCGAGCGCCGCATGCGGGCCGTCGCCTTGCGCTTGGCCAAGGCCCTTGAAACGTTCGGTTCTTCGGAAAAGTCCGCACGCCACCTTCCCCAGATCTAAGGAAACATCGATGCACCAACTGTTCTCCGGATACCGCGGTGCCCTCCGGAATCCCCAGTTCTCACTGCTTTTGTTCGGCCGAAGCCTCTCGAGCGTTGCTTACGCCCTCTTCTCTATCCAGGGTGTGTGGATGGTGATGACTCAAAGCAACAATAGCCCCTGGTTCGTGTCCGCGTTCGCAATCGCGGCGACGATCCCTTTCGTCGTCTTCGGCCTCGTCGCCGGCATCGGCGCGGACCGCTGGAACAAACGCCGCGTCATGACCGTTGCCGAAGGCGTGGGTGCGATCGTGTGTCTTGCCGTCTTCGCTGCGTTGGCGAAAGGCGGCGCTTCGCCCTGGATCCTGGTGGGTGCGAACGCGGTCCTCGCGACCGTTGGTGCGTTTGCGGAGCCTTGCTACCGATCGGTCCTTCCTTGGGTCGTCGAGGAGTCGGACCTGCACGCCTCGAACGCGCTTCTCGACGGCTTCCAGCGCGGAGCCGACATCGTCGTCCCGCTGATGGTTGGGGTCTTCGCGGCCTTCTTGCGTCCCGATCATCTCTTCGTCGCCGCTGGTGTCTGTTACGTCGTGTCCGCACTTTCATACGGCGCCATGCGGAACGATGGCGATCTTGCAGTCGGCCTGACGGTCGAAAGCGCTGGCAAAGAAGCTCCTCGAATCGGCGCACCGAACGAAGGCAAAGGGCTGCTCTCGAGCTATCGCTTTCTGGCGTCTCACCCCGCCATCCTTCTCATCGTCCTGTGCTCGGCCGCAAACATCCTCATCAATACCGGCGCCTGGCGCATCGGCCTTCCCTTGCTGGCGCGTGAAGGCCTCGGCAAAGATATGGGCTTCTATGGCACCGTGCTCGGCTCAATGAGCGCAGCGCAGCTCGTGGTCACGCTCGTCTTCGGCGCACTGAAGCCTTCACGCCCCCTCCTCGTCTACGTAGTGGGCG
Source organism: Silvanigrellales bacterium (assembly GCA_020247005.1). Classification (GTDB taxonomy): domain Bacteria; phylum Bdellovibrionota_B; class Oligoflexia; order Silvanigrellales; family Silvanigrellaceae; genus JADCJN01. Next base: position 8,901 of record JADCJN010000121.1, on the reverse strand, counting down.
TCATGGTCTGGGGAGCGGCGCTCGCGACGGTTGGCCTCGTGCGCGAACCCGGTTTTGTCATTGCGGCGGCAGTCGTCCTTGCGGCAGCTCAGTCCATCCAAGGATTAACCCGTAGCCTTTCAATCCAACGCCATATTCCTCGAGGCCAGCTCGGACGAGTCTTTAGCTTCGTAGGCACCCTCAACTACACGGCGGACACCGTGTCGCTGCCTCTCGCGACGCTCCTTGTTGGCTTGCTTGGCGCTGGAGGCCTCATCGCAACCGCAGGTGGATGCATCTTCACCTTTGGGATGTTGCTGTTCATGTTTCGCGTGCCGTTTCGTTCGCAGTAGAATTCAATTCCCCTTTTCGCAGGAGTGTCTCCATGAATCCAAAAGTCCTTCTCATTGCCGGGAGCCCGACCTCGGGCTCGCACACACGAGCTGTCCTCGAAGCGCTCTCCGCGCGCCTTGTGGCCTTCGGTGCCGTCCCGAGTCTTCTCGACCTCGCCTTGGTCTCATTGCCCCGGTGCGACCCACGTTTCCATAGTGACCCATCGGAACACCCCGATCCGGCTGTGGGTGCCTTCGCCGAACGCGTCCGGAGCGCCGATGCGATTGTGCTCGGAACGCCGCTCTATCACGGCTCCTACAGCGGCGTACTCAAGGACGCCCTCGACCTCCTCGCGTCCGATGGCTTCGACGACAAACCTGTGGGCCTCGTGAGCCACGGCGCGGGCATCCGCGCGTGCACGCTGCCCTGCGAACACATGCGTGCCATTGTGCGCGCCATGGGAGGCGTCTCGACGCAGTCGCAAATCGGAACCACGAAATCGGATTTCGAGTCCAATGCAGAGGGAACCCGCACGCTCGTAAATCCCGACATCCTTGCCCGCGTCGAAACGATGGCTCGCGAGCTCATTGCGCTCTCGTACGGCATGGCCGCGAAGCGGATCGCCGAAAGGAAACTGGGATGAACCGCCTCGGAGTTGCGTTCGAGCAGGCCCCGTGTGCCACTTGGACAGTGGAGCGCGCGAGGCGCTTCGACACAACGATCGCGAACTTCGAACGCACAATTCCAGCCCTGGAAGAAACCCTCTCGCTTCTCGGAACTCGCCTCGACGTTCGCGTGAGCGTCGTGCCGAACTCCGACCTTCATTATGGAAAAGCTCCGGGCCATCAGATCTTCGGGCTCCGCGACGACGCTTCCCCCTGTGAAGCCGCTCTCTTCCTTGCCCACGCACTTCTGCACGAAATCACCGAGAAGACCGATACACCACGCTCGAAACGGACCGTAAACACACCGTCCGACGCACGCGCATGGCTCGAGGGCCTGTTGGTCCTCGCGCGGAACGAAGGCTTTGCCAACCTGCCGTGGCAAGGCGAACTCCATTGCCTTGCACGCGCCGGCACCAAATTCGTTTACTTCCATGACTTCGCCTTACGCGGCGATAGGAACGCCGTCGTACGCGCCATTGGCCTTATTGCGCACGTGGCTTCGACTCGCTGGGATGCGGATTCCCGGCGACGGAACACCGCTGCGACACTCCTCAAGAAAGAATCGTTTCCTGCCTTGAATCTCTTGGGTTTTCACATCGCGGAGACCCTCGAGCGGCACGCCGGCCTGAAAGTGCGCCTAGCCCTTCAACAGGAGGACGTCGAGGCGCTTTTCGATGCCTACCACCGCGCGGGGGGAGCCCTCACCAACGAACTCCAACTTTTGGAGAGAGCATGCCGCGCCTCATTTGGAACCTAGAAGCCATTTACAAGAGCGAGGACGCTTGGCGGAGTGCCTGCAAAAAGTCGAGTGTCGACGGCATGAGCGACCTCGCCTTCTATGTGCGATTGCGAGAAACTCTTGAACCGGCGAGCGCATTTGTTGTGGAAGCTCGCTCGGCCCTTCACGCTTTGAAGGCCGCAACTCCACGCGAGTCGCAAATGCCAACACCTGCCCTCATCAAAGCTCGGGCGCTCACGAACGCATCAACCCGCGACTACAGATCCGCCCTGAATCTGAACTTCGGTGAAGTCGTGGCGAGCGACGAAACGCGCTACGCGCTGAACGTTTCTTCCTGCGGTCACCTCATGCGGCATCCCGATCCGGCCGTGCGTGCGGGCGCCTCACGGGCGTGGAACGCAACCCTCGCTCGGCACCGTTCGTCTTTAGAATCTCGTTTCTTGAATCACTTTAGGACGCCCGCGTATCAGGTTTGCAAGCGACTCGATCGGGACGCGGGTTTCTTTAGGCGGCTTCGCGGTCTGCACCGTGTCGTCCCGGCGCTTTATGGGACGAATCCGGATCCGCAGGGAAGTGCCGTCGACCCTGCGCACGTTGAAGAGAAGCTTCTTTGGTCGGACTTTCTTTACGCTCCGAGCTCAAGGCCACACGACGCATCTCTCGAACTCACTTCGGTGATCGAATTGGTCACAGAAGCCCTGGCAAGAATAGATGCTGCGGCCTCTGCGCGACTGCGGCGTGCGTTCCTGCCGGAGGGCGGAGGTCGCATTCACGACACCTCCGATGATTTCCAAGGTCTTTCGGGAGCCGAATGTTCCCTTTCGTCCCGCCATGGCGCTTGGATCAAAGTGCATTGGGACGGGTCGCCGACGGCTGCCCTCTTCCTCGCTCACGAGCTCGGCCACGCGTTCGAGCACGAACAAAAGAGAGGGCAGTCTGCCGGGGCGGCGCGAAATGAGATGAGTGAATTCGTCAGCACGCTGTCGGAGATCCTTGCTGCGCAAGCCCTGGATCTCGACCCTGCTTTCGTGCGCCGGTGGTTCCTGACGCGCTTCGCCTGGCAAACGATGCTGGCAGACTTTCAAGATCAGCTGGGTGAGCCCCCCAACGACTTGCAAGCAGCCTTCGAATGCCATCTGTCAAAGTGGTTCGGAGGCGTCTTCGCGCTTCCAGTTGACGTTGGCGTCGGCGTCCTTGGCTGCACGCCACTCCTGTTCCCTTATGCCCCGCACAGATATGCACTCGACCTTGCCTCGGCGTTCGTTGTCGCCAACCAGCTTGCCAGGGAGCCCGCACGCGGCTCCGAAGCCTACTTCGAACGCATGGCGCGCCCCCGCTTCGACCTGCCGGAGTTCCTCGCCCTTTTCGGGCCTGCCGCTGCGCCGACACAGGAGACCAACCATGCTCGCATTCTCTGAGCCTCTCCATCGTCTCGCGGGTGCTGCCACTCCTCGAGTGCTCGTCGCCGAGAAAGACGTTGAAGTGGCTGTCCGCACCTTCCTTGGGCCAAGCGCTTCGGCCCAACAAGCGACGCAAATTGCACGGTCTCTCGACTCGCGCCAGCGAGGTCTGCTGAGCACCCGTGTCGGCCCGGCATGGGACCTTCTGAGCAGCGTCACTCCGCAACTTCCCTTGGGCCCAACAGGCCACCTCGAAGCCGTGTTCTTCGCCACGGGTGATCTTCACACGGGTGGCTCGTCGAGCGCTCTTTCGGGCGTCGCGTGGCTCTTGCCGGCATTCGCAAAGTCGCCACTTGAGCTTGCCGAGGCCCTGTTACACGAGGCAGTCCACGCGCACCTCTTCGCACTCGAGGCGCGCAAAGGGCGTTTGGTGCGTGCGCCTACGCACGGCCCAGTGGTGGACTGGAGCTGTCTCACCCCTCTTCACGCCAAGGTGCGAGGCCTTGAAAAGGTGTTGCACGCAGCCGTCATCGCACGCGCGGTGTTGGCGTTCCGTGAACGTTTTAAAGAGGCTCAGAATGGGACGCTTTCTCACCCTGCGGACGTCGTGTTGCGCACGCGCATGCGCGCGAGCCGTGAAGCATTCGACGCGCAGCCTTGGCTCGGTCTGGCCCTTTCGCCTCTGGGGTATGAGCTTTTAAGTGGGGCACTTCGAGAGGTCTAAAGTGCATTCCCAATCGGAGAAGAAACGTTCCATCTTCAATCGAGTGCAGCCACCTGCGGATCCTGAAGTTCGTGTGCACGCCATGAAGAAGCCATTGACTGCGTTCCAAGGAATCCGCCGTTGGGCGAGGAAGTGGCTCGGGAATGTCGACACGGCCGCGTGTTCCGTGGTCATCGGATTGAACTCCCTCCTCACAGGTTCTCCGCCTTCTTCTTGTTCGCTTTCGCCTCGTGCCCCGAAGGCCTCAAGGCTGCCTATGACTTTGATGCCGCGGACATGGAGGCGCGTTTCGTTTCGCTGAGCGCCGAAGGCGGCGGACGCGTGCGATTCCTGGCCGCCGTGAAAGCCTTCCCGCATGCACAAACACTCTCTGGCCATGTGCGCGCGGGCTGGTCTTGGTTTCGATGTGTCCAATGCCACCGAGCTCGCGCTTGCCGAGCCTTATCTTGGCCCCGGCGTGCGCGTGCAATTGTGCGGCCCCGGGTGGGGAGATGGTGCTTTGCGACATCGTATTTTGGGAGCATTGAAAGCTGGAATGACCGGAGTGTGATGCGAGAAATGCCGCACGGTTTTACCATTGGGAAGGCGTTCATCTCTCTCCTCGGATTGGAATGACGGCTGCACTTGGCATTGGCCGGAAAATTGAATGGTGACTCCCTTCAGATTTCCTTTGTCGAAGAAATAACCCTTGCAGGAGCGGCGAACTTCCCTGCCAAAAGGGAGGGCCGAGAACTCAAAGTTGAAGACCACATCTTCGCCTGTTGGCCCCTGAGCACCTGCGTCGCTTTTGTGCTCCCGTCATTTCGGAACGACGGACTCCGGAACCAATGGCTTCATAGAACGAAAGACGGTGATCGAGACATTTGTGGGATGCTAACGATCCTCCCGGCACTCCAGCTCAAACGAGGCAGCGAGTTTGAGTTTTGCCGCAAAAATTAGCGTTGTGTTGCGCAGCTGTTGGTGAGTCTCTGAGCTGAGAATCTCTTTGCGGCTCATGAAGAATCCACTTGTTCATCTGGTGAGCTGGGTTTTCCTGACCCGCTCCTCTCGGAGCAAGGTCCGTCCGTCGCTTGCAAGAACCCCGCTGCGCGTCGTGAATTTTGGAACGTGATCAAAAGATTTGGTATGCTCGGTGCGCCTGCTTGTGTTCAAAAGCCCGAGGTGGATTGTCGATGTTTGTCTCAATAAAGGAGATTTTCGCATGCGTCTGAAAATGTGTCTCGTTCCCGTTGTCGTGACCCTAAATGTTTTTGCCCTCGCGGCATGCTCGAGTGATGAAGGATCTGCGGCGAAAAATGAGGCATCGAAGACGCCCGTCGACACGGCTGCAGGCGACGGAAAACCCCAAGGCGATGGAAAACCCCAAGGCGCCGGTGATGGCAAGGCAGAAGTACCTGTCACGCGTCCTGGCGCCGGCACAGGATCAGGAACCGGCACCGCCGTTGGCGTCGTCGAGAACTGTGAAACCCAGTGGGCCGCCTACGTTCGCCACAACCCTGCAGGGAGCTTCACGAGTTACAGAATGACCACATCCTTCGTGGACGACAGCCGAGCGCGCTCCATCGTCATGACGAACAAGGTCACGGTGATTGAGTCGTCCGCCGCGTCCGTAACCACTAAGAATGAACTCGTTTCCGACTTCCAGAACTCGGTGACCACCGAGACAACAACGAAACAAGAGTTCCTCGCTTCGTGCGGCGCAGCGCCCGTGACCCCTTTGGAGAAGGGTGCCGAGCAGGTCACGGTTCCCGCCGGTACATTCGACACGGAGTGGGTTCTCATGAAGGCGTCTGGGGAGGGAGTTGAAGGTACCACGAAGGTGTGGTTCGCCAAGCTCGCCTCAGGTGAGAGCCTCATGGTGAAAATGCTCGTGGAGACGCCCTCCGGCGATTCGAGTGGGCCGGGTAATATGCTCAATGAGTTGTTGGAGACCAACAAACGCTGAGAGAACTGAACTTCTTGACGTCACCTGAAATCAGAGATGCTCTGTGTGGCTCGTGAAGAACCGAGAGGAGACATCCGGCCGCACCGATTTCCAAGACCAGCCCCGAAAATTCTGTGCGGATGAGTAGGTGGAAGGCGTGACCTTTCCGTGCCTGCAGAGTGTGCGCAGTGACCGATTCGAAGGACCTTTACCACCCCGGCATGGTGATTCCTTTTCCGCAACCGTGGGCTGCGCGCACGGGCGTTTCATCACCAAGAATTGGGCCCAGAATTTGGTGGAGGTGCCGGAACTCTTCGTTGCACTCTCCAAGAGCCTGAGATGACGTAGTTATTCAACAACCACAAACACATAGGTGGGGTCTCGACTTGCACGCTTTTCCACTGAATTCCACGGTTTTGTACTGAGGCGTGCAACACATTTTTCGGTGGGGGCGGCGGGGAGGCGGACTGCAGGTTGCAGTGGTGCGTGTGTGGAGGCGGCGCGGCAGGTCGCTGTCTGGCATAAGGACGTTAGGTTTACGTCACATTATAGTATGAAATAACGGGCCTCTATTTCACACTATGGGCTGATGTAAGGGGCGCTTCTTTCGTACCAGAGGTTGAGATAGCCCGACGGCTACCCGTGCCGCTCTCGGAAAAAACCTTTGGACTGTTACGAGGCCCTTGCGAGCTTGACTTCAAAAGTGACATCTTCTCGAATGGCTTCGTCACGAAGTGCAGACAACATTTCCTTCTCGCTGAGGAGCATCCTGACGTTCACAGAGTGGATCGTGGAGATCTGATTCGAGAAAAGCTGAACCCAAAAGAACCTCTTGAGAAGCGCACTGTCTCGATCGTTCACAGCCCCTTTTTTGCGCCAATAAGTGATGTTCGCTCTATTGAATCCACATTGAGATGCGACTTCGCTGAAGCTCAGCCCAGAGATGCCGCAGAGGAACTCAATTTCTTCACCTGTTAAAGGTTCACCATTGCCACAAATTTCATTGGCAATAGCTTTGTGAACTCTTTCCAGCTCAAGGCCAGAAATGCCAAGAGTGCCATCTGGCCCGGTGACAAAGTGAATTTGAGGGATATTCCAGATTCGTCCTGCGGCGCGGTAGGGATAATTTTCTTTTGTCGTGATTTCAGGCTTCATTTGTTACCTCTGCGAATCCTTGTTGAAGCGCGTAGGCTTTCGCGCTGTCCGATCCTCGAAAATAAGGACTGGAATCCGTGCCATCCCAAAAACAAAACATCGTGGCCCATGTAGGGGTGTTGCTCTCAACGATGACCCGAAACACGCATTAGAAGCCGCAGCCCCACCGGGCCGGGGATTGACACCACATCGCCAGGTCTACGGCGTACTCTTCGTGTCCCGCAGAGGGCCGAGTTCCCATAACGAATGCCCGCTTCAGAACGAAGACGAGTTGGGTCCTGGCTCGTTCATATCGCCTGGTATCGTCAGGCTCATGCTTAACAACAAGACACCCTTGATGGTTGAGGCTCTGGAGTGTGCTCAGCCACTCGTGCTGTTTGGTGGATTCGTGGAGATGAACGGTCATCGTACCTCCGAGCCTTTAACCAACTTTATAAGTTTAGCAGCTAAACATCAACACTTTTTCTCCAGCTGCAAAAATTCAATTGTCGTCCTTTTGCGGGACTCAACGGCCCAATAGTCGGAAGCCCTTCTCAAATGCTTGCAGCGGAGCACCAGCGAGGGGGGATGCACACTGGAGTTACCCCCGTGTCAACGGACACTCGGTTAATGAATTCGTGACTGTCGGAACTCGCGCGGGCTTCGCATCCGCAGTGCGCTGTGCGGCGCATTGTTGTTGTAGTCTTCAATCCAAGCTGGAATCGATCTCAATACGACGCCTGCGTTTCGCAACTCGTTTACATAGACGGAGTCGTGCTTGAATCGCTTCACAAAGCCCTCAGCCATGCCATTGCTCTCAGGCGAATAGGCAGGCGAGGTGCAAATGTCGAACCCAAGTTGTCGCCCGAACTGGACGGTCTCGCGCGCCGTGTACTGCGGCCCGTTGTCGCTCAGCCATTGAGCCCGCTGAGGCGGCTGAAGGTTTCCCCCAAAACGAGCTTCGATGGTGGCAATCATAAGGTCTCGAATGGCTTCGCCCGTAAGGCCATCTGAGGTTGCGTGATGTGCCACAACCTCGCGATCACAGCAGTCCATCACGAACGCCACTCGCACCAAATCGCCGTTCCAACACGAGACGTGGAAGATGTCTGTGCAGAATCGCAGGTTGCTCGCGAGCGTCATCACTTTTCCGTCATGGGTCCGCGTCGGCTTTCGGCCGAACTTCTGCAACAAAAGGTTCTCCGCACCCATGATTCGGTAAACTTTCTTGCGGTTGACGCGGGGTAGTCCATGTCTCGAACGGTCGCGATTCAAGACCGCTGAGACGCGAGGATACCCGTAGCCAGGTCTCGCGTCGCAGATGGCGCGGATTGCTTCGCGCAGTTCGACTTCGTCCTCTGCTTGGGCGCAACTGCTTCGCTCTGGGCGGGGCTTCAGGCGCTCGTAAAGATTTGAGCGCGAGACTTCAAGAGCGTCAGCAACCCGCTTCACTGGAAATCGTCGATCCCTTGCAACGGCCTCGGCGAGATCAGTTTTTTTTCGCGCGCAATGCGAACTGCTTCCTTCAGAATCTCGTTCTCTTCAGTCTTCCGACCAAGGACGCGCTCGAGGCTCTTGATGCGGGCTTCCAATTCTTTGACCTTCGAGACCGGGACAACTTGGTCTTCGGCCGCGATTCCCTCGAGAGCTCCGTCTTCCATTCTGCGCCTCCACTGGAACAGCATTGAAGGGGCAATACCACGTTCCCTGGCGACGGACGACACCGAATTTCCTGGCTTTCTGGTCTCTTCCACAATCCTCATTTTCTCAAGCGGAACGAACTTTCTTCGACGAGAAACAGAAGTCACGACGTTGACGCTGTTTCTATCTCTAGGAATACTTAGGACCTATCCGGAAACCACAATCGGTTGACCTAGCAATCGGCAGAGCTACAGTTCTTCGCGACGCTGTTCCCTTTCTGTAACAAGGGGTGTCGCCATGGCTATCAGCACAAGCCGTTTTCGCATGCCCGAGAATCTATGGCTCCGCATGAAGAAGTTGAT
>JADCJN010000120.1 GCA_020247005.1 Silvanigrellales bacterium | reverse complement strand
TTCCGGGGGCCGGAGGGCGGGGCACGCACAGTTGGCGCGAAGATAAGCCGTGTGCAAGTCTAGCTCGGTCAGGCTACACCATGAAGCGAGGCGTTCCCCGGTCGCCCCAGGGGTGCGAAGCACCCCTGGGTGAGTGGGGCTCCCAACTCTCAAGGGCGCGGCACTCTAAATGGACTCGACAAAGCCGGAAAGCAGGCTTGCTTGGTTTCGTTTGCAAAGGGCAAAGTTCAGCAAGTGGAAGACATTGTCGACCGTGCAACTGGCTTGGTGCAGACCATGCTATGTCAGGCGAAAAAGAGTGACGAAGCGTTCCAACTTCCGGCCGTCGGAAAAAAAGTTGACCTTGCGGCCTCCTTTAAAAGCGGAATCGGCAAACACGCGAAGACGGTGACGTCGGCCTCCATTGAGCGTCTTGCCGACGTCGAGGAAAAGCCAGTGTATCGTTCCGTGGTGGTGATGACCGATGAACGCGGTGCCACCCGTGAAACGCGTCTGACGCACTCCCCCACGGGCACGACCAAAGACGGCGTGGGTGCGTTCCAAGGGTCTCTCGTTTCTTTCAGCACCGACGGCACACCGGACGCCAAGCGGGTTTTGACGGTTCGTTACCTCAGAAAAGAAGCGAATGGAGAAGTTCGCCTGAAATATGATCTTCGCATGGCGAACGTTCACAAAGACGTCGCCGAGGCGGCAGTGAACGACGACGGCGTACTTGATTTGAATCACAGTATGAGCGCCACCGACCCTGACAAAAAGCACACGCTTGGAGGCTTGCCGCAGGAATACAACAAGGTGTTTTCAGCTATCCGACAAATCGGTTTCGACATCGCTCCGGCGTCGGGAGAAGGGTCGTTTAGTTTTTGGCAGAACCCGGGTGGCAATTACAACGAAAAAGCGAGGGGCATGGTGTTCGCAATTGAAAAACGTGACGATGGAAAACTGGGAGGATGCGCCACGACCGGAGCGGCGACCACGAGCGTGCGTTCGTTTCTGAACCAAGACAAAATGGGAGAGCTCGCTCCCATGGGCACCTATCACCCGTTCTTCGGCAACGACCAAACTTGGCAGAACACGACTCCCGTTGCTTCAGGTGACGACTTCACCATTTCGCAAAACAACGCAACCATCACTTTGCCTCGCATCGCTGACCAAGCGCTCGCCAAAGAGTTCGCTGGGCGTCAGATGGGGAACATGGTCAGCTACCAGTGCTTTGTGCAGAACGACGATGGAACCTATGGCATTGACACCGACAAGATCACGGAAGAAGCCGGCTACGAAATTCTTCGCACGCAAGGAAATGCGGAAGACCTGGCGAAACTTCCTCTTCCTCCAAAACCCGCCGATCTCGACGCTTTGAAGCCTTTGTCCAAGAACTGAGCCAAAGTCTGAGAAACGAGGTGGAAGGGGAAAAGGGCGCCCTTGTCTTGGAGATAGGCTCTTTTTCCCCTGTGTTTGGCCACCGCATGTGCTAACCAAAAGGCGGTCACCCCGTGTGACTGCTTTCTGAGTTCACTTGCCGGAGGTCTTCTTTATGATTCTCGCAAAGCCACACACCTTGTTGGTTTTCGCTCCCCGATTTGCCGCAGTCTCTCTTGCCGCCACAGGTTTTCTCTCCGGTGTCGTGGCAGGTTGCGGGCGTGCGACGAACGCTCCCGGAGCCGGAGTGGAGCGGGGGAGTCAGCTCTTTGCAACCGTGGTGCCAGCCTCCAATGAGGAACGGGCCGACCTCATTGCGAGGGCCCGAGTGTGGACACCGACCTCCATCTCTTCGGTTGATGTGTTGCGCGGGCCCGACGGCGGTCGCAGCTGGAAACTTGGCGAAACTATAAAGTGTACCTTTCAGGAGCCTTCAAAAGACGATCCATTGGGCGGTCGTACCGAGAAGTTCATGTGCATTGATGAATCCGGAGACGACCTAAAAATTAAGTACGGCTCTGGAAATGGAGAAGTGGCTGCAGAAATAGCGGCCTCGCGTCTCCTGTGGGCATTAGGATTCGCGGCCGATCGCAATTTCGGAGTGCGGGTGGAATGCAAGAACTGCCCTGCCGACCCGTGGCAGTATATCACCGACTTTCAAAACGGAGATGTGGGCGGCAACGCAGGGCCCGTCGACGATTTCAAGCGTGATGCCTATGCGCGTGGAGACAGGCTGTTCATTCCCGCGCTCGTGGAAAAAAAGTTCAGCGGCGAGAAAATTGAACGCAGCAACGACCAAGGCTGGTCGTTTGGCGAGTTGAACTCCATTGTGCCTATCGACCCAGCCGAAAAAGTGCGTCGTGAGGCTCTCGTGCTTCTTATGGGTGTTTTGCAACATGCCGACAGCAAAGCCGAACAGCAGCGTCTTGTGTGCCCAAAGGCTGAGCTTACCAAGGGAATTGATGGCCAATTGGGATGCAAGACGCCCGTTCTGGTTGTTCACGACCTCGGTTGGACCTTCGGCTCAGGATTTCGCTCAGGCGTTTCGAAGATGCAGTTGCAAGATTGGCGCGACACACCTGTTTGGGCAGATGCGGCTGGATGTGTCTTGAGTGTTCATGAGTTCCCTGGCGCGACTCTTGGAAACACAAAAGTCTCTCGTGAGGCTCGCGATTTTCTTCTCGGCTTGCTCAGGCAACTTTCGCGCACCCAGAAGGAGAATATTTTCCGTGCGGCCCGCGTTCAATTGCAAGACCCGATTTCAAGCTCCCCAGCTGAAACCGAGGCGCGCATTCGCAGTTGGGCCGATGCATTGGACGAAAAAATTGCGGCTCTTGCAGAGGCCCCCTGTACGCGCTAATCTCTTTGAGTTGGGAGTCGTCGGCGAACCGATGCTGAAGAGAATTTCAGCGTGTCGCAGGGGGTGAAGAGCGCATGGAGACGAACGCCTTCGATTTGAGGCAATTTTTACAGAAAAAGTGCGGCCTCTTGCAAAAAGGGTTGTCGTGCCTTTTCACTGATGCCCCTTTGCTTTCGTGGGGCGGCCTCGCGTTCGGAACCCTTGCCCTCTTTTGCTTGGCGGCTTTGGCCTTTGAGGCCCAGCCCGTTCTTGGACTGCACCCCGCGCTCAAGCCGCTCAAGTTTTCACTGTCCATCGCCCTGTTCCTTTTCTCGGTCGCAGCCTTGTTTCCTTACCTGTCGACACCGCGCCTTGTACGGAGGCGGCTTGAGGGTGTGCTGCTGGGAACGATGGTGCTCGAAATCGTGGTGATAGGAGGCCAGGCTCTGCGTGGAACCACGTCACACTTCAACACGTCGACGTGGCTCAACGGTGTGGGGTGGATGGTCATGGGGCTTGCCATTTTACTAAATTCCCTCGCCATGGCGTGGGTCGCTGTGTTGGCCACTGTGAGGCCTCTTGCCCGGGCGGGGAAAACGCCTCTCGCCCCTGTGCAGGCGTTTGCATGGCGAGCAGGCCTTTGGTTGTTTCTTTTTGCGGTTGTTTCAGGGTTTCTTATGGCTCATTCGTCTCGTCACACGTTTGCGGGCCTTGGCGATGTGAGGCAAGCGGTTGCTGGCCACGTCGTCGACGGCGGCCCAGGACTCCCCTTCGTCAACTGGAGCACTCAAGCAGGAGATCTTCGCGTGTCGCACTTTTTTTCACTCCATGCTCTGCAGCTTTTTCCCCTGGTGGCTTTGCTCTTTGCGCGCGCCTTGCCGCGTCAAGCGACTGCGCTGACCCGTGCTTTCGTCCTGATTTATGGGGTCGTGTGCGTCGCCACCTTTGCGCAGGCGTTGTTAGGCATTCCTCTGCTGGGCGCTTCACTCGGGCTTGCGCAAAACGAAACATCGGGGCTCGCAGCGCCTGGCTCAACGGCTGCTCTTTTGAGCGACCAGGCTTCAGGTTTGCTTTTTCAGTGGGCCAACATCCTTGTGTTGCCTTTCTGGCTTCTCATGATCTTTGCGCCTCGTTGGCGGGGCACGGCTCGTGTCATGAACTCGCACCTTGCGCCGGCGCTTCCTGCCCTCGTTTACGCGGTCCTTGTCATTCCCAGCTTGTCCTCGCTTCTGCCAGTTCTGGCGAATCCAAAGCCGGAAGTCATTGGAGCTATGTTGGGGTCTCCTCAGGGCCTTGCCATTGCCTGGCTTCACTTTCTTGCGTTCGATCTCTTTGTGGGGCGATTCATCTGGCTTCGTCTGAAAGAAGCTCCCCTTCCCACCCTCGCCTTGAGCGTCATCCTCTTTGCCACTCTCATGTTTGGTCCTTTGGGTTACCTTCTCTTCCTCATTGCACTCACTTTCGTTGTGCGCGCGGAGGCAGTGAGCGGCGCCGATGAAGCCGCGGAATTGGGCGCGGAAAAACAAGCAGCCGTGCGGGGAACCAACACGTGACGGAGCTCGTTTATCCCTATATCGCCGGCCGCGGACGGGCGGGTATGGCCATTGCGCGGGCACTTGCGTTGCTGCCTTTGGTGCGCCCCTCTGTGTCGTTTGCTCCGGTCACTTGGGTGCCGCGCGGGGCACGGCTCGCCGACGTTATTCGGGAGCCCAAGAATTCAATGCTTTTCCTTGCAAACCCGCCTGGGCTGCATGCCCGCATGCTATTGGAGGCCGACGTTCTTGGCGTTCATGGGCTCGTTACGGAAAAGCCAAGTTGTGTGCGAAGCGACGAAGTGAATGCTCTGGAAGGTGTTTCTCGCGATGTCGCCGTTTTGCATGTCTACCGGCAGACGTGGGGTGTGCAGACGTTGAAGGCTCTCTTGACTTCGGGAGAGTTGGGTGAGGTGGTGGGAATCGAAGGGCGGTATTGGCAAGCATCTACGGCTGTGCGTGCCCTTTTGGCTGAAAATGCGTCTGTGCCGCAGGCCGTTGCGTGGAAAGACGACCCCGAACTTTCGGGTCCTGGAGACGCCATTCTCGATGTCGGAACTCATTGGCTCGACGCAGTTGCCTTCCTTGCAGGACAATTGCCCACGTTTCTGCGGACGCGTCGTTCCTATGTGAACGCTCCGCATCCTCATCGCGACAGCCACTGCCACGTGGAACTCGCTTTCCCTTCGGGAGTGCACGCCTTTGGCTCCATTTCGAAAACCTTTCATGGCGCCGACAACCTTTTCGAGCTCGTTGTCATCGGTTCAAAGGCTTCAGCGCGGTGGGAGTTTTTGCGGCCCGACGAAATCATTCTGGGCCAAGGGATATCCACAAGGCGTGTGGTGCGCTCGTCTCTCCACCAGGGTTCGCGCCAGGCCGCGTACCATGGTTTGGGATGGTTGGAAGGGTATGTCGAAATTTTAGGGAACTATGTGGAGTCGCTTTCTGCGTCGGCCGAACACCCGAATGCGGCCATGGGTTGTTACCCCAGTCTAAAAGAAAACTTGCCGCTCATGCGGTCTCTTTTTCGAGCGTTGGAAGCCGAATCGCGCTCGGGTGCCCGCAGCGAAAACTGACCCTCGGACAGCGATTCTTGCGGGGGTGCCGTTCCAATTAAGTGTGTCATTCCGGCATCGGCAATTTCCGCATGTTGGGAAGCATGACGTGGATGTTTTGAAGATATTGTCATGCGCCGATAACAGAAGAGAATGGTACCTCAGGGAACGAAAGACACATCATGTCGAATCGTAAGAAGTCCAAGGAGTGGAGACAACACATGAGCAGCAACACAGCGCACGACCTCAATCTTCAGAAGGCCGCCGAAGCCGAACACGATTTGGTCAATGCGGTAGAGAAAGCCTACGCGGTCATTTCGTTCGACGTCGAAGGTTACATTTTGTCTGCGAATGCGGTTTTTTGCTCGGCGCTCGGGTACGACGAAAGCGAGATAAAAGGCAAGCACCACAAAACCTTCGTCGACGAAGCGACGGCATCGAGCCTTGAGTACCGTCGCTTTTGGGAAGAGCTCCGCGGCGGCAAGCCTCAGACAAAAGAATTCAAGCGCATCACCAAAAATGGGAAGCCGCTTTGGATCCGTGCGTCTTACATGCCTGTTCGCGACGCGGCCGGAAATGTGTACAAGGTGGTGAAATTTGCGCAAGACACCACCGCAGACTATTTGGTGACGCGCGATTTGGAAGGCAAATTGTCGGCCATCAGCAGGTCGCAGGCTGTCATTGAGTTTAATCTTGATGGTCTCATTCAAGAAGCGAACGAGAACTTTCTGAATGCGATGGGGTATGCGCTCGAAGAAATTAAAGGCAAGCACCATTCCCTTTTCGTCGACGAAGCGCAGCGCAACGGGCACGAGTACAAGAGCTTCTGGCAAAGGCTCAATGCGGGAGAATATTTCTCAGGTGAATTTCGGCGGGTCGCGAAGGGGGGGCGCGAGGTGTGGATCCAGGCATCCTACAACCCCATTTTTGATCTGAACGGCAAGCCCACCAAAGTTGTGAAGTACGCTTCCGAAATCACCCAGCAGAAGCTCCGAAACGCAGACTTCGAAGGGCAGATCAACGCGATTTCAAAAGCGCAGGCTGTTATTGAATTCAAGCTTGACGGCACCATAGTGAGTGCGAATGGGAATTTTCTGAGTGTGATGGGTTACTCTCTTGCCTCCATTCAAGGGCGTCATCACAGCATGTTCGTGGAAGAGGCGTTTACACGCAGCAGCGAATATCGTGCGTTCTGGGAGAACCTCAACCGGGGTGAATACCAAGCAGGACGCTTTAAGCGCATCGGCTCGGGGGGGCGCGAAGTTTGGATCCAGGCGTCCTACAACCCCATTCTCGACCTCAACGGAAGACCGACGAAGGTGGTGAAATATGCCACCGACATCACCGACCAAGTGAAACTCATGAATGAGATTAACAATCTTGCGGCGGCGGCCACACAATTGTCGGAATCTTCCGCCACCCTCATTCAATCGGCGACTCAGATGAATACGGCGTCGCAAGAAACAACAACCCAGGCGAACGAGGCCGCCACTGCGGCCGTGAACGTGTCGAAAGGCGTGGTTTCTGTGGCGACGAACACCGAAGAAATGAAAGCTTCCGTAAAGGAAATTGCTACAAACGCAACAAACGCCTTCCGCATGACCCAAGAAACAAAGGCTCAAGCGCTTTCCACCAATGAAACTATGGTGAAATTGGGGGTGAGCAGCAAAGAAATTGGCAACGTCATCAAGGTCATTTCCACCATCGCGCAACAAACAAACCTGCTCGCCCTGAACGCCACCATTGAAGCGGCGCGTGCGGGAGATGCAGGACGCGGATTCGCGGTTGTGGCGAACGAGGTGAAGGAGCTCGCGAAACAAACGGCAAAGGCGACCGACGAAATTACCGAGCGTATCAGTGCCATTCAAGGGGACTCGAACGAGGCGGTAAAGGCCATCGCCGACATCGCCCAGCGCATTGAAAGCCTCAACGGCATTTCCAGCGCCATTGCAGCTGCGGTGGAAGAGCAGGCTTCGACGACGAATGAGGTGTCGCGCATCATTCACGACTCGAGCCGTGCTGTTGATGGCATTGCAGGCAACATCCGTTCGGTGAGTTTGGCAGCCGATGGCACCCAAAAAGGAGCTCAGCTCGTTATGGGTTCTGCGGCGGCCTTGCAGGATCTCGCGAAGCGATTGCAAGACATGGTGACGCGCCTCCAACAAGGGTCGTGAAACTTCCTCTCCTAGGGTGGCATGAGTCATGCTATGTAGCGTGCTCTTCGTTGCTCCTTTCAGGAGGGTCTTCTCGTGTCAGATTCGTCTCCCTTTGTCAGTTTCGACGATGCTTTTTCCCTGCTCCCGCGAAACCCTGTCATAGTGACGTCCATGGCTGCCGCGGAGCCTCAAGGGTTCTTTTCGCGCTTGCATGAACACCTTCCTCGCTTGGGGAGGGTGATTGTGCATTGCGCCAACCCCAATTTCGACTACCCGTGCTTCGAAGTGGCTGCCACCTTGGGGGGGCGTGTCGAATTTCGGACTCTTTTTTTGACTTCCGCTGTGCGTGGACGTGTGCGGCGCGCTCAAGTTCAATATGTTCCTCAGCACCTTTCTCAGTGGAGCCGGAACATTCTTGCACGCGGCGGCGTAGATGCCTTTTGGGGCTCGTGCGCAGCACTTGGGGGGAACGGAAGCGTGAATCTAGGCCTGGGGGCCTGTTACGAAACTGAGATCATCAAAAAGGCACGACTCGTTTTTCTCGAGGTGAACCGGAACATGCCACCCACGTGTGGCGCAACGACTTTAGATGCCTCAAGGGTTTCGGCATTCATAGACAACTCTTTTCCGCTTCCCACGCTTTCTGAATTCAAGCCGACCGACATCGATGTCCGTGTTGCTGAAAACGTGGCTCGTTTGGTGCCTGACGGTGCGACATTGCAGCTTGGCATCGGGGCCATTCCCAATGCGATTGGGGGCTTTTTAAAAGCACGGCGCCACCTTGGCATTCACACGGAACTCATGACCGATGCCATTGTTGATCTTTTCGAGTCGGGAGCCGTGGATGGCAGTCGAAAAACTCTTTTCCCCGGGCTCATTGTGGGCTCTTTTGTGTTGGGTCACGAGCGTCTGTACGATTTCGTGCGAAACAATCCTCTGGTTGAGTTGCACCCTTCGAGTTTTGTGAATGACCCCGAAGTGATCAGGGCGAATCCGCTCATGCACTCTATCAACACCTGTATTGAAATCGACCTCACGGGTCAGGTGTGTTCCGAATCCCTGGGGCACGAGGAAATCAGCGGAGTGGGCGGTGCTGCCGACACCCATGTGGGTGCGCAGAGGTCAGCTGGCGGGCGTGGAATTCTTGCGTTTGCTTCCCGCACGGCGCATGGGGCATCCAAGATCGTATTCGAGCTCAAGCCTGGCGCGAAAGTCTCTGTAGGGCGAAACGACGTCGACACCATTGTCACCGAATATGGAACTGCCGAATTGCGCGGACGTAGCGTTGCGGAACGCGTCTTGGCCCTGGTGAATGTCGCGCATCCTGATGACCGCGAGGTGCTGTGGGAAAATGCCGTAAAAGTTGGGTACGTTTCGGGCATGGGCCACTTTAGCACTTCTCTGTGACAAATTGTCTCGAATGAAGGAAACGAGACATGCGTAAAAGAGCCGTACCCTTGGTTTGGCATGCGTGATGCAGCAATGGGTTCGCGGAGAGCGCCTTGCGTCCGCGTTGAACATTGCCTTTTCCTTCATCCACCGAGGTCTGCCATGTCACTCATTCCACGCGACTCTCTTCAAGGTCTGATGCCTTTGAAAAGCGATTCCCTCCTGCGTGATTTCTTTTCGAACTTTCCCAGGCTCATAGACGACTCCCGTTTCTTTTCAGATAGCCTTATTCCTCGCATTACAGAAGCTGGCTGGAGTGGCTTTACGCCCGCCATGAGTGTTCGTGAAACCGATACGGAATTTAAGATCAAAGCAGAACTGCCTGGCATCGACCCTGCCGACGTCGACCTTTCTGTGAGTGGAAATACAGTCACACTCCGGGGCGAAAAGAAAATTGAAAAAGACGAGAAGGACAGCCAGGGTGTGCGCAGCGAACGCATGTATGGAAACTTCTTGCGCGTCGTCTCGCTTCCTACCAAAGTGAACCCTGAAAAGGTGGAGGCACACTTCAAGCACGGTGTGCTAGGCATTTCCCTGAAAAAAGCGGACGAGGCAATTCAGCAGGCTCGAAAAATCCCGATAAAACTCAACTGAGAAAAGGCAAAAGAAGCCATGACGAAGTGAAAACAGGGAGGCGAAAACAGTCGGGTGTCAGCGTTTCTCATCGGTGTCGAGCGAACGGACGTAGTGAACAACACGCCAGCGTTCGTTTTCCAACAACGTTTCGCGAAATGAAGGCATGCCATTCTTTGGTTTAGCAATCATACGGATGTGGAAGACGCCATCGCTCCAGTTTCTTTGGGCCATGACCAAATTCGTTGGTGTGGCGGGCAGGCCCTTGCCTGCGTTGCCGTCGCCTGCTGCACCCTCGCCATGGCACGAAGAGCAATGACGTTCGTAAAGATCCTTGCCTTGCGACAGGGTTTCTGCTGTGGGCTCAAGGGGGTTTTTCGCAAATCCGTACTTGAGGTGGGTGCAACCTGCGAGGCCAGAGCAAGTCGCCACTGCCGTGAGCAGAACAATGTTCGTCTTCATGATTCTTGTGGAACTTCGAACAGCCATGAACACTCCCTTCAAAATTTCCGTTATGGTAGCACGCATGTGGAGAATGCATGTGCAGGGAGGGCTCGTGGACGAAAAATACAGTTCGAAGGACTTCGCAAAGATCTCGTCTTGCCTTGAAACCCAAAGGCCCGAAAAGCTTCTCCACAAACGCGTGGAGCAGGCCAGCTGCGACCTGGCGTTCAGTCGAGAAAGAAAGCACCCCGTGTCTGTTGTCGACCTTCCTTCTCGGGCCATTTCCATGACCATCGGTGGTTTGGAACCTGGCCAAAGCACCAATCGACATCGACACACGTATGAAACAATCCTCTACGTGTTGGAAGGCCATGGGTATTCGCTCATTGAAGACACTCGGGTCGAATGGGAGGCTGGAGACGCCGTTTACGTTCCTGTCTGGGCTTGGCATCAGCACGTCAACCTGAGCGAGAAAAATAGATGTCGTTATGTAGCAGCGGAGAACGCACCACAGCTTCAAAGCCTGGGTGTGGCGCTTCGGGAGGAAGCCTAAATCTCTTTTCAAACACACTCGCCTTGTGCTGCTGTTCAGAGGTCTTATGTTCAGCCATTTCGATTCGACTCTTTCCAAAAGGGAGCGTATGAAATGAAGTGAGAGCGATGTGACAAGGGAGATGGAATCATGGCGTTTCCTAAGCTCGAGTCCGAGTTTTTTTCGGCAGAATCAACTTCCGTGTCCACACCCCCGGCAGTGTCCGAGACTCATTTAAATTCGCTTTTGGAAGAAGAGATTCGTTCGTCGCAAGATTTCTTTGTTCTTTTGTCTCCTCATCTCGACGTCATCTACAAAAACGATGTTGCGAAGAATGTGTTCGGACGTTTGAGTCACGGCACACTTTGTCAAGATTTACTGCATATTATCGCTCAAAAAGACCGCGCGATGGTGACACAAGAGGTGTTTCCCCTCGCACTCCAGGGCACGCCTTGGCAAGGAGAAGTGTCTTTGGTGACACAGGGGTCAACGTCGACGAAAACGTACCACTGGGATGTTCGTCCTCTTTATGGAGGTAACCCACACGGCTCGGTTGAAGCCCTCTCGCTGGTGGGGAAAAACGTCACGGAAGTGCGACGTCTCGAGGCCCGCAGTGAACGCATGGCGCTGTCTCTTGAGCATGAGCGGCGCTCACTCAGAACGCTTTTTGAGCAAGCTCCCATTGGCATCGGCGTTCTGGAAGGGCCTCAACACGTTTATTCATACGCGAATCCGACTTATCTTTCTTTTCTTCCTAAGGAAGAAGAAGAAATCATTGGGAAGCCTCTGCTGGAAGCGTTTCCCGAGATGGCCGGGCAAGGATTCGACGCCATTCTTGACGAGGTTTATCACACCGGAAAAAGTTTTTCGGGCCGAGACCTTCCGGCAGAACTCAAGAATGCCGATGGCACGACCCGACGCATTTACGTCGATCTTGTGTATCACGCCCGGTTCGACATCCATGGGCACATCGATGGCATTATCGCTCTTGGCTCCGACGTCACGGCTCGGCAAGAAGCTCAATGCCTTGCCGAGGAAAAGACGAGGGAGTTTTCCGCGCTCGCGGAACTCATGCCGCAAATCCTGTTTGCGATGGACGAAACAGGCTGTCCTACCTACTTTAACGAGAAGTGGTTCCATTACACTGGGATTGCACGCACGGATGTCGTCCATTGGCACGATGCACTGTGTCCACGAGATGCTGACAAGGTTTTAGAGGCATTGAGCTTAGGGCGCAGGACAGGGCAACCCCTGGAGGTTGAATTCGCGCTCAGGCGGGCCGATGGGCCCTACCGTTGGCATCTGTGCCGCGCGCTTCCTGTCAGGAACAGTGCCCACAAGGTGGTGAAGTGGATTGGCGTCATGACCGATGTCGACGACCTCAAAAAAATTGCTGAAAATCTTCAGTTCGCAAAACTGAGCGCTGAAAATGCCAGTGCCATGAAGAGCGCATTTCTTGCCAACATGAGCCATGAGCTCCGAACGCCCCTGACAGCTATTATTGGCTCGGCTCAGCTTGGAATGGTTTCTGGGAAGGCCGGAGGCGATGCTGTTGCCGGCTTTTCCACCGTTCTTCGAAATGGAACTCATATGCTCGCCCTTGTGGACGACATTCTCGACATCTCGAAGATAGAGGCCGGAAAGGTGCAGGTCGATTTCCAGCCTGTGGTTTTGTCTCACTTTCTTGCCGTGTTGAACGAGACCCTGCAGCCTCAGGCGCTTTCAAAAGGACTGGAACTTCGTTTTGAAACCTGCGGCACGCTGCCCTTGCGTTTCGAATCCGACTCTACTCGCCTCCGACAGATTTTACTGAATCTCGTCGCTAATGGGCTGAAGTTCACAGAAAAAGGACGGGTCACCTGCCGCGTGCAAGTTGTGTATTCAGGGCCCAACAAAGAACCCCTTCAACTTCGATTTGACATTATAGACACGGGAAGCGGCATCGCCGCTCATCAGTTTTCGAATCTTTTCGTCCCCTTTGCGCAGGGCGATGTTTCGACTTCCCGCGTGTATGGCGGGTCGGGCCTCGGACTCGCCATTTCTCGTCAACTGGCACGGGCTTTGGGCGGCGATGTCTGGCTCGTTGAAAGTGAAATGGGCAAGGGCAGCACGTTTGCGTTCACCCTTCCTTTGAGGCGTTCGCCGAGCCTGCTGCCCTCTCTGGTTGCTTCCACGGGGGAAGAAGAGTCGTCTAAAGTTCATTAATCGTAATTATTACAATGTTTTAGGTTGTAACGCCTTTTGTGTTCTCGAATTTTATCTGAACCCGTACAACAAGGCTGCGCATCAAAAGGTGCGCAGCCTTAAAAAATAGGTTCCCAAGGAGTTTTGTCACATGTTCATGAAAACTGCCGCCTTTGCTCTTGCCCTGTCCCTGGCCCCTTCGTTCGCACTCGCGACCCAAACGAGGAACTTCGCCTCGTGCTACGGCGACCACCATGGCTCCTACTTGAACCTGTGGTCTGTGGTCGGCTCAGCTTCCGATGACATCGCTCAGGTGAACATCGCGGTTTCGAATGACTCTGGCGACGAACCTGAAATTTTCCACGTGACAGAAGTGACCAAGAGCGGCGCCGTCTTGGCTGTGAAAGCCTACAGTTGGGCCATTCGCCAAGCCATCAAGGCCGAAGCGAAAGACGACTTCTACGGGTTTGTGAAGGTGAAAGCAGTGAACATCGTCAACGGCGAAGTCCTTTACATGAACCTGAACAAGTTTGTGGGCAGCGACGCCATGAGCATCGATGGCAACATGGAACGCCTCGTCTGCCCTGCAGACCGGGTCATCGACTGAGGTCTCAGGTTTCCTCCGTTGAGGAGGACCCTCTCATGCACCCTGCTTCTTTGTATCCCGAGCGCGTTTCGAGTGGCTTGCTTTGTGGCCGTTGCGCAGTGGGTTTGATTTTCGCTGCGCTGGCGCTCTCAGCCTGTGTGACGGCCGCTCCCGTACAGGAGGCCCCGGTTTCTGCCTCCTTGGCCGGAGACGCGCCTTTGGCTTCGGCGCAGCGTCCGCTCATCATTGCGCACCGTGGCGCCAGTGGTTACGTGCCGGAACACACGCTCGAGGCCTACGACCTCGGCATCTCGCAGGGAGCTGACTTTATCGAACCCGACCTTGTGTCTACCCAGGATGGCCACCTGGTGGCGAGGCATGAGAACCGGATAGACCTCACCACCGATGTGGCCCAGAGGTTCCCTTTGCGGAAAACCACCAAAACCGTTGAGGGTAAGGTTGAGACAGGCTGGTTCATAGAAGACTTTACGCTTGCCGAAATTCGCACGCTGAGAGCCAAGGAGCGTCTCCCGTTCCGCAGCCGGGCCTTTGATGGGAAGTTTGCCATCCCGACCTTTGGGGAAGTGGTTGCGCTCGCAAAGCGGCGCTCCGCGGAACTGGGTCGCACTGTGGGCGTGTATCCGGAAACGAAACAGCCCACCTATTTTCGTTCGCTTGCTCTTCCTTTGGAAGAGCCTCTCTTGAACGAACTCGCAACGGCGGGCTGGACCACTGAGCAGTCGCCTGTTTTCATTCAGAGCTTTGATGCCGCAAGCCTCAGGTTTCTGAAAAGTCGGACGCGTGTGCGCCTGATTCAGCTGCTGGGTGACTCCCAAGCCGATGTCTCATTGTCAGATGTGAAGCAGTACGCATTTGGCGTCGGGGTCACAAAGACCCTCCTTTTGCGCGTCACTCAGAAGGGCCAAAAACTCGAACCGACCGGGTTTCTGGAGCGTGCCCGTGCCGCAGGGCTTGCTGTTCACGTTTGGACCTTTCGCAATGAAAGTCTTTTCCTGGCGCCTCTCGACCAAGGAAAGCCTGAGCAGGAAATTTGTCGGTTTGTGGCGCTCGGTGTGGAGGGTCTTTTTACCGACTTTCCCGACACCACTTTGCAGGCTTTGGAAACGCGGTGCGGCCGGAAATGAGCCGCTTCGGTGGCCCCGAACCAATCCTCTCTTCCAAAAGGGAGGCTGCGCGCGTATAACTCTGTGTGCACTTGGTTGAGTGCACACACATGTTCTTTCAAGGGGTGATTTATGTCCTTCTCATCTGCATCTGTTGCTCTCGCCGTGTCCCTGCTTCCCGCGCTCGGTTTTGCGTCCCAGAGCAAGAACTTTGCATCTTGCTTCGGAGACCACCATGGCTCCTACCTTGCACTGTGGGCTATTTCGGGTGCCGACAACGTCGTTGCGCAAGTGAATATCGGTGTGACCGATGACTCCGACAGGCCTGCCCGCTTCTTCCAAGTCCAGGAAGTTTCGAAGAACGGGGTCGTGTTGCCTGTGAGCTCCTACAGCTGGGCTATCCGCCAGGCCATTAAGGCCGATGCTGCAGGAACCTACTATGGGTTTATCAAGGTCACGGCGAAAGACGCTGGTGGCAAGCTGCTCTACATGAACATCAACAAGCCTATCGGTTCACTGCGTGCTGCCATGGCCATCAATGGCGTCATCGAAGAATTGAATTGCCCTCTGGCAAGCGTGCGCGACTGACGTCACGGCACGCTTCACGGCGTCGTTTCACCCAAGCTGCGAACCACGCGGTCGAGCGTTGGTGAGCAAAGACGGAATCACTTCGTGTGGTTTTGCTCGAAGATGCTATCGACAATCGACCGGTGTTCCGTGTTTGCCGCGTTTCGGTAGGTTTCCCTGAAGTCGCTCATTTTCTGCTTCATGCCTGCATTCAGATAGAGCGCAGGCACCGCGCCGCGGTTTACGAACCAGATGGAGTCTTTGCCGTCAGCAACCTTGTCGTGGAGGTCCCAAAACGTTGCGCCCACGTAGGCTTCATTGAGGTTTGTGGTTGTGCAGGCGCCAATGGCCGAAGGGTCTTCCAGGTTGCGCACCATGTTCGCATTGGTGTCCCGGTTCGTTTTCGTCCAGCCCACAATGTAGTTGGCGAACCCTTCCAGAAGTGCGAGGCCCGCTGTGTAGCATTGGTCGAGGCTGTGGCTGCCGCCAGCGTTGTCGGGGCGCGCGTTGTCCCAGTACTCGTAGTTGAGCTGGTGGCCGAGCTCATGAATGATGGTTTGGCCGTTGATGCCGTGAGAAGGAATGAGCCAAATGTTTCCTCCCGTGTTTGCGCAACTCCACACCGTGTCGCCGCCGCACTTGTATGTGAGGTTCGGGAAAATGACCTTTATGGAGTCGTTGCGCAAAGGGTTGATGTTTCCTTGCCAGTAGAGTCCCGACCACAGGGTGTAGGCGTCTTTGTAGAGCTCGCCAAGACCGCGCACGTTGCCCATGCTCGTGTCGGCGAACCAGCTTCCTTCCGCATGGGTTGCCGGCAATGCTCCGCGCACGGGCCCCACCCAGCGGTAGGTGTCACCATCATTGTTCTGTGGAGTAAAGTAGCGGTTGTAGGCAATATACTGGAACTGCACTTGAGCACCGGCAGGCTGATTGAACGTGAGCGTCCAGCGGCCGTCCCACTCCACCCAGTCTTCGGCCACCTTCGACCAACTGCCGCCTGAGTTCACCCACGCTCTGACACGCCAACCCCAGCCAGGGTGAAGTGCGGAATCGACACCGCGGTACGACCACACACCCTTTGCTTGAACCGTGCCGAAGGCCTCCGGAGCTTCAAGAGCCTTGTTGCGTTCGTCTGGATTCAAGAAACGCTCTGGAAAGTTGTTGAACCAGCGCTCGAGCATGGTGGAGAAAGGTTCATCGTGTGAAGCCTCTGGCAGGAAGCCATTGCCGCCCGCCCCTGTTCCCGGAGGGATGCGTCGAGACGGCGTGCGATCGGGTTTTTGTGGCCAACTGCTCATGGGCGGTTGCTTGTTGTTACGATAATCGTCGCCTTTAGGAAATTGCCCTTTGTCTTCCACGGAATCGAATACGCGGCCTTGGCCAGGAATGTCTCGAGCCCCCATTTTAAGAAAAAGCTCTTCGTAGGAAGAGCGCCTCGCCACGAGGGAGCGCGACGCGTCAGGCGCAGCAAAAAAATAAAGGTCGACTAGTTGCCTTGCCAACGGTGCACGGCTGTTGGGGACAAAAGCGTCCACGGGAATTTCAATAGCCCACTTGCCTGCGCGAGAAATTTGCCCGCGAAAGCGGATTTCTACCGACTCGCCCGGTTTTAAAGGGCCTTGTGGGGTGTCCATTTGGAAAAGGGCACCATCGACTCGAAAGGCCGCAGGAACGAGAGTCAAAGGAAGGCGGGTGTCGTTGCGCAAGACGACCACACCGGAAATCGAAGAAGCAGGGCTGGAAGCCGCAGTGTCGAATTTCAGGAATGAGAGCGTCTTGTATTCTTCTGCAAAAGCGGACGGAACAGAAAGAACCGAAGCCGCGAGAAGAAGTGGCACTCCAAGGAAAACGGGATGCCCCTCGGCACTTTGAAACGAAGAGAACATAAAACACCTCCTGAAACGTGACATTTGCGACCGCA
Source organism: Silvanigrellales bacterium (assembly GCA_020247005.1). Lineage (GTDB taxonomy): Bacteria > Bdellovibrionota_B > Oligoflexia > Silvanigrellales > Silvanigrellaceae > JADCJN01. Next base: position 2,967 of record JADCJN010000120.1, on the reverse strand, counting down.
CACCTGCGCAGCCGCACCAAAGTTACTCCCGTCGAGTTCTTCAGGGAAGAACGGGAGAACGTTTTTGTCAGAAAGGATGCAAGAGTCTGTTGCTTGATCGTGTTGGTGCGGCTCTGTTAGTCACAGAAAGGCTTTCTCGCAGTGGAAAAAAATTCAGGAGACACCATGCGCCGCATCTCGCAGGCCATTTTGGGACTCGCCTTTCTCGCCTGTGTGGCGTGTGGTCGGTCCTCGCAAACGTCACGTTCTTCCCCAGGGCAAACCGTCGAAAATTTCCCCGGTGTGGCTGTGCCCAAGGACGCGCAAAAATCGCTCGCACGGGCCGAGCGGCGTTCGCTTGCGGCCAAGCCCGAAGTCACGAGTCCAGAGTCTCGCGCTTTGGTAAAAAGCTTAGAGGCTGGAGCACTGCCTGCGGTGAGCGGAACAGCGCAAATAGGCATTCTCTATTTCCAAGACAGTCCTGCACACCGCACCGCTTTGTTCCGTTGGTTGGAGGCGCGTGGCGCAGAAGTCTTGTTTGAAGATGAAACTCTCGGCTATCTTGATGCCCGGCTCAACTGGACGGGCGTAGCCGAGCTTATCGACACCTCTGGAGATCTTGGGCTCGACGCGACGTCTTTTCTGAAACTCGAAATAGACGTGTCTGTGGACAACGCTCCGGTGCCTCGAGATCCATCGACGCGGAACTCCCCTGGGGATGTCGAACCGTCTGGGTTTTTTGGTGCCGTGCATTCCGCCGGATTTGGAACCAAATTAGACGCGTTCCGAAGCCTTGCAGCGGCGGAACTCGGCATGAAGCCTTCCGACATTGAAGGCCAGGGGATGCTCGTGGCCTCGGCGGATTCCGGATTCAATGCGTCACGCACCGATGTGTTCCAGAACCGACTTGTCGACTTTTTGGTCGGAGACGAGGACGACTGGAAACCGGCCACAAAAAACCTTTCTGAATTTTTGGAAAAAGAGGCGTCAAGAAGCGTTCCTGCCGGCCTCGAAGACTGGGCCGAGAATCCGGCCCTTCGTTTCGTGATGCTCGAAGAAAAAGAGTTCGACGCGGACCTCAACGGTTCCGGCGCAAAAGACGACGCCCTCGCCCTTGCTGTCTTGCAGCATCAAGGCAAACCTGCAGTGCGAGTGCGCACGCACGCAGGTGCGAGCTTTGGCGACACTCTCTTTGACTTCGGTGAGGCTGTCGAATTGGGGCAGCCGAGCCTTGTGGACTTGCGAACAGGCCGGCATTACGTGCGCAGCGGGTTGCGCCCTTCCCACTCGGCGCTCGGCGTCAAAATGCGCACGAACGAAAAGACTTCGGAAATCGAGGTGGCCTTCGTGGGCGTTTCTCCGGGTGCTGAGCATGGAACGGCGAATTTGCACATGGTGGGAGGAAACTACACCTCGCCCGATGGAACCGCGGTGTTCAAAGGCGTTGCCCCCTCTGTGACTCACGTCGCGATGCAAACATGGGGTGTGACCGGTGTCACCTATGGCATGAAGTGGATCCCCTTGGCGCGAAACGTTTCTCAAGCGGTCCGCCGTGGTGCAGACGTTATTAACCTCGACATTTACACGCCTGGCACCCGGAGCGGGAACGACATGCTTTCGCAGCTGTCCTGTCGTGTGTCGACGCTGACGAATGCTGTCATTGTTGTTGCGGCACATAATTTCGGGCCTTCTCCCAACACCGTGCAGAGTTTGGCCCAAAGTCCGTGCGTATTGGGCATTGGTGCTGCGCATTCCGTTGCGGAACTTAAAAATGCACGAAACCTGGCATCCCTCGACCCGGCGCTCGTGTTGGAGGGCGATGATGCCCTTCAAACCACCGCCTACAGCGGTCGCGGTTTTGGCCTGAACGGCTTACTGAAGCCCGACATTGTCGCCCCGAATTATGGTTACACCGCCTATGGGGAAGGCTTCACGCGCTTCGGGGGAACGTCGGGAGCGACACCAACAACTGCGGGTCTTATCGCACTTTTGAAACAAGCGGCTCGCATGAAGGGCATTGAGCTCAACTTTGCTCAGGTCCGTTTCCTTTTGCAGGGGTCGTCTCGTGCTGTGCGGGAAGGGCGCTACCGCGATGGGTACGGCTACGTCGACCTCGAGGCTGCCTGGAAACTGCTTGGCGCTCTCACTCGTGCGGGTGCGTCTGGAGCCTTCGAACCTTTGCTTGTGACGGGGCACCGACCGCTGGAGTTTGTGAGCCCGCCGCCCAATGCGCGCATGGCATTGCCCTTGGGCCAGATGCCTCAACGGGGTGTTGCAGACGTGCCACGCCGCATGGTGTTCGAAATTGAATTTGGCGGCGACTCCCGCTCCCTTCAAAAACCGTGGTTGGCATTCGTCGAGAACGCAACGGGCACGTTGACTTCCACCCTCCGTCTCGACATCCCTTTGTCTTCGGGGGTGAGTGAATCCCTGCCCCTTGCGTTTTTATTGACAGGCGAGGACTGGGCGCGTCTGCCGCCCGGCGATCACATTGCGCTGGTAAAGGGTTACCGCACCGACCTTTTTGAGGTGTCAAGAACCTTTGGGCGTGTGGCCGATTTCATTCAACCCATTAGCGTGCGAAAAGCGCGCACAGAAACAGACGCCGTTCTTCCCGTCACTCCTCTGTCTACGTACCAGTTTCAAACGTTTGCGTTTGAAACCCTGCCTGGCGAAGTTCTTTTCCTTTCGGCGATGCCCGTGTGCGAAGGTGTTCAAGTGCCCAATGCCGATGGCGGCGCGCCCGCCTCCGCGTTCGAGTTGCTCGTGGATGCAGACCCCACGGCGGCACACGCGAGCGAAGTGATGAACACCCAGGGGTGCTTCGCACCCCTGGCATGACCAAAGAAACGATGAGGAAACGGAAAAGGGCCGCTCTCGCATAAAACCCATCATTCAGATATGACGGGAGAAAAAAGCGAAAGGGCCCACGAATATGAATATGTCTACCACGTCTGAGATGCTGCGTCTTTTTTTGACCGCCTGAAG
>JADCJN010000012.1 GCA_020247005.1 Silvanigrellales bacterium | reverse complement strand
GACTCCGGGTTTGCGATCTCCGAAAGGAAACAGGCATTCTCCGCAAGGTGCGTCGCTGGGCGTTGTTGGAAGGCCCGATTTCATTCCAGGCCGTGACTCCTCCGAAGCGTGGTTCGAAGAATTCCGCACGCAGGCCACGGCGCGTTCGCGCAACGCTGCGGCCTGTTTTCCCGGCATAGAAAGAGGCGCCGTGCGTTGGAGTGCCGACGTCTTGGGGAAAGACGGACGCGTCACGCGGAACGTGTTCGTTCCCCTCACGGGCCTTCCTGAACTCAGTTCTCTTCAAACCAAATGCCTGGAAGACGCCCTTGCAGCCCGAACCTACACGCTCAGAGACTTCACACGGGAATCGGCTCGCATCTCCCTCGTTCTTGAATTTTAGGCTTCGATTTCCCCACCCGAAATGACACCCAATTTCAAGTTTCGTGCCTCGACAGTGTTTGCGTCGACAGAAGGAAACGTCGGTAGGCACGTTCTGCCTTCCTTGCCACCTCTGATTCCTCTTGCGCTTCGCCACGAACATCGAATCCCGGCAATCCGAACGTGTCGACACAAAATTCTTTTTCAGAATCGCTTGCAGCGTCGGCGTCTTTTGCAAACGAGTCTCCCAGAAATTTGCGAAGCAGCAACTCCGCGTCCGCCCTCGCAAGCGCTCGGAAAGCACGAAGGGAAGGCGCACGGCCCATGGAATGAGGTTCATACACCACAACGTAAGGAAGAGGCTTTCCGCCCCGGGAGCGCGCCAAGCCCTCGGCCACGTGCGTGTAGAAACCCCATCTTTGAAAAAGCTGCGCAATGGAACGCACCCGCCTCTCGGCGGGAACGCGCAAGGGAAGAACGTTTCGCGGCAGTGAGGGTGGCCTGTCTCCACTGCGTGAAGCCCCTGCATCGGGTGAAGCCTCGTGCCAGAAGACTGCCACGAGATCGTCGTCGAGCCGGCGGACCAAAAAACCTTCGCGGAATCGGTCTCCGGACTTCACGTCGTCTTCGTCTGCCTGGTGGAGTCCCATTTGACGGAGGCGTTCCGCGAGCGCGTCCGTTCTTTCGTCGCCGAGTATCCGGGAGGTGAAGCGGGCGAACTCGAGGACCTCCCGAAAACGCGACAGAAAAAGGGGCCAGAGCAACACCACTTTGGCCACCCGAGGAAACGACAGGGCATCGAGCGCCAGGGAGTTCATGCGCGAGAGGAGCGCCGGACGGCTCCCAGCGAAATTCGCAATGAGTCCCGACTGATGAGTCAAAATGTAAACAGAAAGGCGAGTGAAGTCGTCGCGATGCAGGCGCCAGAACCCAAGCCCCAAGTAGACGTAGGTGGCAGCCACGACACAAACGGGCAGCGCAGCAAGGCCCAAGATAAAAAGGCTCACGAAATTCCCCTCGTATGAGACAAGGGCGGATACCCAAACACAGGAGACGAGGCAAGGGAAAATCGGCAAGGACTGCCCACGTTCCCTATCGCCCTTCTGTTACGTTCGAAAGAGATGACACCGCACGTCCGCGCGGCACTCGCTTTAGGGCTCCTTCTGGGGACCAACACGGCGTTTGCCGACCAGTTCCATTACTCGAACGTCTTGCTGGGAGCCCGCGCGCAGGGTCTTGGCGGCGCCTTCGCGGGCTTATCGGACGATGCGAGCGGGGTGGCGTACAACCCGGGCGGCACCGCCTTCGCAAGGGGCGACGATCTCTCTCTTTCGGCCACAACGTTCTATCAACGTCGAACGGCCTACCAGAAAGCGCTTGGCGGCGAAGACTTCCAAGAACGGGCACGCGGGGCAGTCTCGAGTTTCCTCGGGGGTCTCACCCGGCTTGGCGGAAAAGCTCCTCTCACCGGCATCACCTTTGGATTCGCACTTTCCACTCCCGACGCTGGGCTCATTGACGAAAATTCGACCCTTGTTGACATCCCCTCCGCCACGCTCAAAAGGTACCACCGCACTCAGAGCACTCGGGCCACAACCCTGCATGCCGCAGCCAGCGCCGCATTCGGAATAGGGTCGTCTTTCGGACTCGGTTTCTCGGGGGGCTACTTCGATATCGACGAGGTTACGGTTATTTACCAAGACGTTCTGCAAGGGCCATACACCTTTGCGTCGCTGAGGAGTCGTCCCGTGTACGCGTTGTCGACAATCAACACCCGGACCACTTTAGGCGTGGGAGGCGTCGAGGCCGGCATGGGAGCAAGGTATGTTCCCTTTGAAGCCGTGAGCCTGGGCCTCTCGTTTCGGGCGCGGCGCCTGGTCCGACAACGTTACGGCTCCGACCGGGATGCTCTCGAGGCCTGGGTCGACGCCGACAACACTCCTGTAAGAGCCGACACTCCGCAAGGAACGGAGGAAGACCCTCGGTTCAACGGGACGCTGAAACGGCGTTCGACGTCCGCGTCGCGCGGCGATGCGTTTCAGGGATGGCCAGCTGAAGTTCGAGCCGGAATCGCGGTGTCGTTGGGGAAACAAAAGGTCCTCACCTGGGCTGCCGACGTCGTACACCACACGCAAGGCCATTCCACGGAGCCAGGGCTTTCGCGCAGCGCCGTCACAAACCTCGCATCTGGGGTGGAGTCGGTGTGGTTCTCGCGCCTTGTTCTCCGCGCGGGTGCCTTCACGAACTTCGATGCCACGGCCTCTCGAGACCCCCTTTCGGACGTGAGCCGAGGCGAGCATGTGGACATGCTCGGCGCGACGGGGGGCCTTGCAATTCGCGTGAAGGCCTCTGAGTACGGCGCCGTCTACG
>JADCJN010000119.1 GCA_020247005.1 Silvanigrellales bacterium | reverse complement strand
CATCGCGGCCCGCAATGAAATGCTCCGCTTCCTTGCTCCGCGGATTGGTGAAGAACTGGGGCGTGGGGGTGAATTCGACCACGGAGCCATGAAGCATAAACAGAGTTTGGTCGGTGACACGACTCGCTTGATGGAGGTCATTTGTGGCCCACACGAGAGTTGTTTCTTCTGCGACAGCAAGAATGACGTTCTCGGTTTGGCGCAGGAGCACCGGGTCCATGCGGACGAAGGGTTCGTCGAGGAGGAGAAGAAGCGGGCGGCGCAGAAGGGCGCGAATGACGGCGAGTTCCTGCAGAAGCGGAGCTTCCACTTGGCTTGGAAGAAGTTCCGCGAGGGCTATCATCATCGCTTTGTTACGGGACGACAGGGGCAGTGACTCGAGGATTTCGGGGTAGGGGCTTGGGTTTTGCACGCCCATGAGCCTTTGGCTCAGGTCGAAATTCTCGGCAATAGAGAGAGGGAGCCACGCGGTTTGCTCACTCACAAGAGCGGTGCGCGCCTGAAGAGATTCCAGCTCGGGGGCACTGGGGCGGCGAGGAGTCACTGGTGTGCCTAGAATTTCGGCAGAGCCTTTCTGCGTGATGGCATCGGGTTCAAACGCGGTTTCCCACACCGTTTGGCTCAAGACGGAAAGGAGCATGGACTTTCCCGAGCCCGCAGGACCGATGACGGCCATGGACTCGCCTCTGCGCAGAGTGAAGGAAACATCACGGAGGGGAGACACGAATCCAGAGACGAGAGCATAGTTTTGGAAGACGAGCGCGGGGGAGTCTGTTGCGGATCCCGAGTCCGGTGTCATAGTTTGGCCTCCAAGCAGTCGCAGGGTCTCAAAGGGGGCATGTCGTGAGCAAGCCTGAATTCGAATTTTCACACATGCATTTGTGGGTGGGCGATGTCGATGCCTTCAAGCACCAGTGCGAAGAGGTTTTGGGTTGGAGGGTTTCGCATTATGCACCTGGCATCGTGGTGTCTTTCGAAGAGTGCCCTTTCATCGCGTTTGAGCACGGTTACGAATCGAAATTTCAGTTGGCTGTGAAGTCTTTGGACGCCCTGTCGGATGCCCTTCTCTTGGCTGACTATGGGCTGAAGGAAGTGAAACCCAGCGAGCGAAAGCCCGACGGACGCGTGCAGGCGTGGAAGTCGTTTTGGGGCCAATCCACGCTTGAAATAGAAGAAGACTTCGCAAACGCATTGACTCTTGTCCCACCTTCAAATGCCTATCGATTGTCGTTCTTGTCGGCGGTTCGAGAGTTCCAGGCAGAAGGGCGACACACGTTGATAGACCCCTTGTGGGGAGAGGAAGACTTCCGAGCCTACGTAGAAAGCCTTGAAGAGCGGCGTCACGCCGGAAGTGCCCATAAGGTGCCCGAAACCACGTGGTGGGCGGTGTGCAATGGCGTTTTTCTCGGGCGTGTTTCGATACGACATGAACTCAATATTCAATTGGGCCAAGCGGGAGGCCATGTCGGCTATGAAGTGGCACCTCGTTTTCGTGGCAAGGGCATCGCAAAAGCCATGATCCGAAAGTGCCTTCCACATTTGAAGTCCATGGGTTTCCGCCAGGTCCTTCTCACCTGCGATGCCGACAATGCGGCATCGCGGCGCGTGATGGAGGCCTGCGGCGCGCGTTTTCAGGGAACGTTTTCGCCCACCGAGGGCATTGCGAAGCTCCACTACGTGCTTGAGGTGCGCTGAGCCGGAGGGCGCTCCGAGGCCCTGCTTTGCCCCGCGGCCAAGTAAGGCGAGTGTTCCGCGAACTCAGCGAAAAGTGCTGAAATGTCGTTTTTCTCGGCTTCCACGGCTCTTGCAATCGCTTCACGAAAGGCAGGGTGGAAGACCTTGTGAGCCGAGTAGGTGAGCGTCGGAGCGAAGCCACGAGGAATTTTGTGCTCCCCTTGCGCACCGGCTTCATACGCTTCCAAGTTCGCCTCTATGGCGTATTCAAGAGCTCGGTAGTAACAGAGCTCGAAATGCAAATTTCGAATGTCCTCCGTGCACCCCCAATACCGTCCATAGAGCCGATTGCCTTTTCGAAAATTGATGGCTGCTGCCACGCGTTCGCCGTCTCTCTTCGCCACGAAAAGCACGATGTTCTTTTTCATCGTTTGAAAAATCTCGGCGAAGAAATCCTCATTCAGGCACACGAGTGAACCATAGCGAAGGTTCGTGTCGGCATAAAGCTTGGCAAGGAAGCGGGCATCTTCCAACGTGAGGTCGTCGCCCTCTCGTGTTTCGAGTGAAACACCGGGTTCGGAGGCCAGCTGTCTGCGCTCCAGGGCAATTTGTTTCCGACGTTTCTTGGTGAGCGCAGCAAGAAACGACTCGAATGTTCCGTAAGAATCATTCTTCCAGTGATATTGAAAGCTGTGTCGAACTATCCAACCCTCTTTTTCAAAAAAACGAATGTCTTCGGGGGGTATGAACAGAACGTGCGCCGAAGAGCAACGGGTGGCGTGTGCGACGGTTAAAGCCTGTTCGAGAAGGGCCTTCCGGATGTCGTCGACGGCGAGACCAAGCGACGCCGCGTCGCTGGCGTCCGTGGTCAAAATCTTTTGACCCGTTGCCGGCGTGAAGGGCACCGCCACCACGAGTTTTGGAAAGTAAGAGAGTCCGTTTGCTTCGTAGGCACGAGCCCAGGCATGGTCAAAAATGAATTCGCCATAACTGTTATTTTTCAAATAAAAAGGCATCGCACCCACAAGCCGGCCCGAAGCGTGGGCTGTGGCTGCGAAGGGAAGCCATCCCGCGCGGGGCCCAACACACTCATTTCGCTCTAGGGCTATAAGGTGTGCGAAGTCGGCAAACGGAAAATGAGGGGGCGAAAGAGAATTCCAAGCCACTGCGTCGAGTTCTGCAAGAGTCTTACACAGTGACACGTCCATTTTTCCGCCGAACCTCCTGAATTGCCCTCGCCAAAACCTGAATATCGCATGGTTTTGCCAAATGCGCATCGAATCCTGCCGCAAGGCACTCATCAGAGTTGCGCACGCTTGCCAGAGCTGTCAGAGCCACCGACGGCAAATGCCCCCCTCTCACCCTTTCCCGGGCGCGCTGGCTTCGAATGAGCTCAATTCCATCGAGCTCGGGCATGTTCACATCACTCAAAAAGGCGTCGAAATGACCTTCCGAGAGCGCCGAGTCAACCTGCAGGGGCGAAAGAAGGGGAACAACGTCGGCACCGAGAGCTCGAAGGGCAACTTCCAGAGTCACAAGAGTGTCGGGTTCGTTGTCGACCACAAGGAGCCGCAAACCATCGAGTCGTGCACTGGAGTCAGACGCCTCACCTCGCAAAGAAAGCTCCTCCAAGTGAAAGGGAGTCAACGGTGCCTCAGGAAGCTGAAGGGTAAACGATGACCCCTTATTGAGTCCCTCGCTCGAAACTCTCATTTCTCCGCCATGGAGCTCGACAATTGACTTCGCAATGGCAAGTCCGAGTCCAAGTCCGCCATGTTTTCGGGTCGCGCTGGAATCGCTTTGGCGAAAGCGATCAAAGACATGCGGAAGAAAGCCAGAATCAATGCCGATGCCATTGTCGCAAACTTCGACATCGACCATCGAGTTCACTCGCTGGGTTCGGACAACAATCCGCCCTTTACGGTGCGTGAATTTCACCGCATTCGCCATAAGATTCCAAAGGACTTGTTTTACACGTGCCGCGTCTGCGTCCAAAAAAACAGGACCGATGGAAAGATCAACGACAACTTCGATGCTTTTCGCGTTTGCAGCCAGTTGTACGACTTCCACGGCTTCAGTGACAATGACGTCGAGATTCACGCGGCTCACGTCGAGGGCAATTTTGCCTGTTACGATGCGAGACATTTCCAAAAGATCGTTGATGAGTCGAAGTTGGCTACTCGCATTGCGTGATATGATCTCTATGGCTTTTTCTCGATCAGCCTCCGAACAGACGCCATTTCGGATCATGGCGACCCAGCCCATGATAGGCGTCATGGGGGTTCTCAGCTCGTGGGAAAGAATTTGCAGGAACTCGTCTTTCACACGGGAGGCATCTTCCGCTTGTTCTCTCAACGTCCGTTCCGTGTCGACAGCAGCTCGAAGGCGCTCCTCGAGTTCTTTTTGAATCGTCACGTCGCGCATCAAAAGAGTGTAAAGGATGCCATCTGCCTCACTCCGCTGATGGGCCACGATGGCCACGGAAACCGGCACGTTGGCGTTCGCGCGATTGATAACCACGCTCTCGCCATGCCAATTTCCGACCAAAGAGGCCTCTAGGAATCCTTGCTTCAGAGCAGGAACGGCATCGAATCGGTGGAAACGCGTAAAGCGGACGTCGGCTTCTGGGCCGACGTCTTGCGATCCAAAAAACTGCCTTGACGCGTCATTCATGAAAAGGACGCGTCCGAAGGAGTCCACCGTAATAATAAAGTCGGGCGTGGAATCGACGATGGCCACAACGTCTTCGTTCTGTCGGAGAAGAATCTTTTTTCCCGCAATTTCGTGCGCCAATGCGGACGCGAGGCCTTCTGCCTCGATAGTGCAACCTCGCGTCTGTAATTTCTCTGCTCCTCTGCTGTCGATCAGTTGAAGGTTACGTAACGCTTTGAGCTGCCCCAGTCGTCGCCGCGTT
>JADCJN010000118.1 GCA_020247005.1 Silvanigrellales bacterium | reverse complement strand
TCTCCCCAAAAGACGTCCTGGTTGGGCTCACAAGTTATGGCAACGGGTGTGCGCAACGTTTGCAACCAGGCGTCTACACACGAGTGTCATCGGTGCGCGCGTGTGTGCAAGGTGAAATCTTGCGCGAAGAAGCCCTGCGAAAAGCTGTCGTCGGAAGTGTTCTGCATGAACTGGCATCGTCTCATTGTTACCCAGGGGTGCCCCAGCAGGCCTCTGTTTCATTCGACAACGACAATTCCGTCACGGTTCGTCGTCGGTTCTTTTTGCCTTCGCCCGATGCCCGCTTCGCACGCGTGACGTCTCAAAGCACTGGCCAGGCCTTGGGCCAGTGCGTGGCCCTGGGCGTTTCCGTTGACGCTCAAGCCACTGGAAAAACAGAAGCGGACGCCTTCGTGTTGGAATCGACATTGCCCTCCGGAGAAACATTTCGAGCCTCGGCCAAAGAAGCCTTCGAGGCCTGGGGAAACTGCATGACAACCCTTCCCCCGAGTGCATCGGCGTCTTCGGGATCTGCAGTTGCCCCGGTTCCTCAGTTCCGTTATTTTGACATCGACCCCTTTTGGAATTCGAACGGCGCGATGTTTGGGGGAGACTGGTACAGCGCAACGAGCGAAGACCTCTCGAAAGCGAGCTGGGAAGAAAAAGGGCGTTGCGAGAAAGACGGTTTGCTCGTGAAATTTGAAACGGCCGGCACGAGCGAAAAATGGGGACGCCTGTTGCTTGAAAACGCCTCGACGAACGAGCTGAGCAAAACGTTCGTGTTCGCTAAAAGCGAGGGTGGACGCGGGGCTGGCACAGCGGGCGTCAGGGCCACTGCGGCACGCCTCGGTTCGACGGGCGCCATTCTCGACCTTGCCTCGCAGGTTGACGAGCAAATTTTTGGTGTCGAGCTCTCCTGCAATCAAACTTTCGACGTCGTACTCGATGGCAAGCCACAAGCTCCGCGCAAAGACGGCGATGACTTTGTGCACGTGTTTGCGGATCCGGCGAAACGCACCTCTCACCTGCCCGGCCGTGGGCGAACGCGCTCGTACTAGCTCCAATAGAACGGCTGGCAACCGGCCTCGGGCGAAGAGCTGAAGTGCCGCTTCAACAGCAACGACTCTTTTTCAGTGACCTTCGACTGAACCAGCAAGGCAACCCGGGCAGCCCCGTTGACGGTGCTCAAGGTTTTGCGAAAAAAGCCGATAGAATGGCTTTGTGAGGGGCGATTGGCGCCTCTGCCCAGCGAGGTTAGGCCATGTTCAAGACATTGTTGAGAAATCTATCGATCCTCACCATCGTCGCTGCGGCCGCTGCGCCCCTTTCACCGGCGTACGGGCAAAAGGAACGGAATCAGCCGGCTTCGAAAGGGAAAAAGTCGAGCCTCGAAGCGACGAAAAGGGTGAAATACAAAGACAAAACGTCGGTGGATTTCGACGAAGCGAACATCGACGGTTCAGCGAAAAACCCGTTTGGCTCCATTGTGAACAGCCGCGATCAGAACTTCGACAAGGGTTTCATTAAGCTGCGCTATCACTGGCACGACCAAATGGTGATGAGCTTGAGCGGCCTCTCGGGCAACTGAGAGATGTCCTTTTAGAGCTTCCCGAAAGTGCTCCATGGCATTAGTCCTCCCTCCTTGAGAAGGTTTCGCAAGGAGGGAAGTGTTCGTGTCTCGCATGCCAAGTGGAAAAGCCTTTGGAAATCCTGACCCGAGGCTGGGAGTTTATGCCGAGCACCTCCTCGAACCCATCGATCCTCTTCTTTCCGCAGCACTCGAAAGATGCCGCGCGGCAAGTCTTCCGGCTATCGAAGTCAACCCCATGGACGGACGCCATCTTGAAGTCTTGGTGCGAGCGACCAATGCACGGAACGTCGTGGAAATCGGAACACTCGGCGGCTACTCCGGGCTGTGCATCGCACGCGCAATGCCGCCAGACGGCAGGCTTTTTACATGCGAGTCGAATCCACGCCACGCAAGCATAGCCCGCGAAAATTTCCGCGCCGCGGGGTTTGAAAACAGAATCGAGATTCTGGTGGGCCAAGCCTCTCAGACTCTCCCCACCCTTGTTGAAAAGGGGCCTTTCGATCTTGTTTTCATAGACGCCGACAAACTGGGGTACCCCCATTACGCAAAATGGGCTGAAGAGAATTTGCGCGTCGGCGGCACTTTGGTTGCCGACAACACCTTCGCATGGGGACTTGTGCTCCAAGAAAAAATAGACAACCCCGACCACGCTCTTGCTGCGAACGCCATGCGTCAGTTCAACGAACGTGTCGGAAAAAGCCCACGTTTTCGCTCGACGCTGTTTCCCACGGGTGAGGGTTTGCTCGTGGCCGTCAAAGTCATTTGAAAGTTACGGCGCTATGTCGGAGGCCACGCTCACTTCTTTTTTCGGCACCATGCGTCTTTTTGTTTGCAGCTTTTTTTTGTCTTCGTTTTTGGCTTGCGCCCTCATCGTCTTTTCTCCGCGGGCCGACGAGGCTCCGGGCAAGCGGGCTGTCGCCACCCTTGTTGAAATGCTCCGAAGTCCCCTTGACGACACGCGATGCCAAGGGCGCCCCCCTCTTTGCCGAGTGTTTCTTGGGGAACGCGACGCTTTGCCAACGGAACAACGTCAAATTTTTCAAAGGGCAGGCCTGGCCCACCTCATTGCCCTTTCGGGAGGGCAAACAGCTCCGCTCGCAGCGGTTGTCGCTGCCTGTGTCATTGCGCCCTTTGTATTGTGTGTTGTGATGTGCGTCGGTGCGAAAAAAGCCCTCAAAACGCGCGCAATGCTAAGGCATCTTCACAAGGGAGTTCATGCGGCCACAGCGACTTTAGCCGCTTTTCTTTATGGCGCTTCGGGCGCCCTCCTTCGCGTGCCTTTTCTCTCGGTGGCCGTGTCTGTTTTCCCCCGATCGATGCAGTTTTCAGCCTCTTTAAAACGAGGAATCGGCTTGTTCGTTTTATCATTTCTTATTGGAAATCCTTTTGCCGACCCTTCGTTTCTTCTTTCTTGCATCGGCTGCGAGGCCGTTCTTTTCGCAGGCCTGGGCGCAAATGCACTGCGGTCACGAGGGAAACAGGAGGCCTTTTCACTTATGCCAGACGTCCTGTTTCGTGCGGTGTCTGTAACCGTTCTCACTTCTCTGGTGATGTCCATTGGGCTTGCTGGCTTCATGCAACGTAGCCCGGCGCGCTCGACACCTGCCGATCACCCCCGCGAGAATGCCGAAAGCACGCTTCTCTCGGCGCAAGCGAACCTTGTTGCCGTCCCCTTTGTCACCTGGGTCATCACACCGCTTTCCGTTTCCGAGCTCGTTTCAGCCGCCACACAGGCAGACGGACAGGCCAGCCGATTCCTTTCGGCTCGCTACGACGATGCCCTTGTCATGCTGGAATTGCTTGCCAAGGCGTTCGCACCTGCGTTGCCGCAAGCGGAGTCCCCTCGTAAAGCCCACTCGTCCTCTTCGTCGTCCCCCGTGGGGCTGTTTGCCATGCTGCGGAAAAAGAACGGCTCGCTGCCTTTCGCCCTTTTCTTGGCCCTGCTTTGGAGCCTCCGTGACACCCTCGAAGGACGCCGCACGCGCGCCTTGCGCCGTGAGTTTGGCTGCGTGATTGCTAGAGTTTCGCGGCAAACTCTTCTTCATTGACAACGGGAATGCCGAGTTTCTGTGCTTGCTGATACTTGCTCGAACCCGACGCTTCGTTGCTCACCAAAAAGTCGGTTTTGGAAGTCACGGAAGAAACGAGTTTCGCACCAAGAGCTTCAATGCTCTTCTTGTAGTCCTCGCGCGGACGGCTCAGGGCTCCTGTGATGCAAATGGACTTCCCGAAGTATGGATGGGCTTTGGCTTCATCGCTCAAGTTTGAACGGGGCTCGGGGACGACCGCAACAACCTGCAACAGACTCTCGACGAGGTCGGCTTTTTCGTGGAGGCTTTGCAGAAAGTCTTCCGCCGACTTCGTCGCCCATCCTTTTTCCGACGCAAGGTCTTCAGGAGTCGCTGCGCGCACAGCTTCGAGCGTTCCGTAGCGACGCGCGACGTCTTTGCATTTCACCTCGCCACCCCGCTTGAGGCCGAGAGCTGTCAGAAACGTGGCCAACGGAAGCCGCCGTTTCTCTTGAATGGCGCGAACCACATTCTCTGCGCTCTTCTTCGCGAATCCTTCCAAACCCAGAAGGTCGTCGACAGAAATTCGGAAGAGGTCCGCAGGCCCTGCCAGAAGCCCCGCTTCCCGCAAGCGGGCCACGATTTTGTCCGAGACGCCTAGAATTTCGAGAGTCTGAACGAAGTAAACAAGACTCTCTTGGTCTTTGTGAGCGCAAGCGACTTTTACCAAGCAAAAGAGATCGGGCCCGACTCGAGAAAGGTCGTAGCCGCAAGGGCATTTTTCGGGAACTAAGTAAGAAGAGTTCGAAGGCTCATGAAGGCCTATAATGGCGGGTATGACTTCGCCGCTGCGCTTAATAAGAACCTGCGCCCCGGGCGCATACCCCCCTTGAGAAATGAAGTCGGCGTTGTGGAGCGTGGCGTAAGTTATTTTTGCTCCTGAAAGCTGCACAGGTTCCAAACGCGCACGGAACGTGACTTTTCCGCTACGCCCCATCCCCGTTTCGATGTCCACGATGCGGGTGACAGCGGTTTCTCCTGTTTGCTTGAACGCCAGGCTTCCTCGTGGGTGATGAGAAGTCGCCCCCATGGTTTCCCATGCGACGTCATCGTCAAAACGAAACACGAGGCCGTCCATGAGGTAATCACGCGGTGCCGCGTAGGTGGTATCTAAAAATTCTTTGAGCCCGTCGGCATCGAGATCTTCCGGCAATTTTCGAGTCAGTCCGGCGCCAACTCCAGTGTAAAACCCTTTCTCTTCCAACCAACGCAGGCGTGAAAGGAACGAAGTGCCCTGCTGGCGAAGAGCCTCGTGTGTTTCGTCGGCCTCAAGAACGCGGCCGCTTTTGTCTTTCAGAATGAAGTCATAGGCGCAGAACGCGAGAACATGCAGCACATCAACGGCAGCATCCACGTCTTTGCGTCCGAACGTTCCTGGCACTGCGTTCCGGTAGCTGTCGAAACGCTCCTGAAACGGTTTGAAAGCGGCGATGGGAAAATAGACCTCGCCACGCACCTCGAGAGTCACCTCCACAGGGAGCCCGAGCACAAGATTTTTCGGAATGGAAAGAACGTGAAAAAGGTGTTCTGTCACGTTCTCGCCAAAGCTCCCACTGCCGCGCGTGGAGGCACGATAAAATCGGCCATTTTCGTCGAACTCAAGGGCCATGGCCATGCCGTCGAACTTGTCGCCCACCACTACGGGGGCCTTGCGCAGGAACTGAAGAAGCTCGCCCTGCTCATACGTTTTTGAGAGCGAAAGCATGGGAGGCTCGTGAGGCACCTTTCCTTCCGCCTTCCCCAGATCATAGCCAACCATGGCAAGTATGGGGTGCTCTGGGTCCAAACGCCTCAGTTCCTCCTCCAAAGCATCATAGGCTTCGTCGGTTAGCGTCGGCTTGCCCGTGTAATAGAGCTTTTTGTAAACGAGAATCCGCGACGCAAGTCTTTCAATGCGTGCGGTGGCATCTGAGGCCAAAGAAGAAGTCGCCATGCGGAATTGTTCCTTTCCGCGGCGTAAGTCTCCTCATTGGGCGGGGGGCGTGAAGGCCTGGGCATTGAGGAAGATCCGGCGTTTGCGACCGGGGTGCCCGAGCGCGCCATGATCCCATGTGCCGTAAGCCAGCTTCGCCTTGGAGCCGTCGCTCACGAAGATTTCGGCAGTCTTCGTGAAATCGATGGTCAACACCCCAGGAGGTTTCGTGCCGCTGTGGACGCGTTTTCCGTCCGTCGTGATCTGGACTTCAACGCTTTCGGTGAGGGTCAGTTTGGCCTGTGTCACAGAGCCCGTGCCCACAATAGAGGTTTCCTCGCTGCCGGCAACCGCCGCCCCGACCACGCCTTCTGGCGCCACCACGGGAACGCTCGCTTCAACACCCGTCTGTGCGCCGGTGCCAGTGCCTGCCATCGAACCTGGCATCGAATTTTCTGCGCCCGAACTGGCGGAAGTGGGTGTCACAAGATCGGCGACAGGTGTCACGAGGGGGCCAGCGGCTGCCAGGCTTGCATCCGACGTTTGCGCGTCCGAACCAGCCTGCTCGGTGAGCGTGCCCGACGCGCTCGATTCCGAATTGCCTGCATTCAACGGTGTTCCGCCTGCCCCTTGGTTCTGCTCTGCGGCAGAGGCATCCGTTGCCGGCGCACTCACGAGCGAACCATTTTCAGGCAGGGAATTTTCGCCGCCACGGGGCGCAAAGAAGAAGGCACCCAAACCAACAGCAACGAGAGCAGCGCCCGTGTAGCCCAACAGTGTTTTTCCAGAAAGCCCGCGCGCCGTGGTGGGCCCTTGCGAAGCGGCTCTCACGGCGTCCATGGTCACCCCACTTTGGGGCCAATCACCGTGCATGGCGACGTGGGTTGGGCCTGTGGGTTGAGCTTGCGGCGCCGCGGTCGGCGTAACGCGAAGTGCCGCTGCCATCGCAGCAACCGACGACACCGGCACATCGGGCGTCGCAGGCGAGGGCGTTTCATCGAGCGATCGCGGCTGGCCAGACTCTGGCACTTCGCCAAAGGGGACAACCACAGGGGAAAGAGAATCGTTGGCACGCGTGGGACGCGTTTCGGGGGGTTCATTGAAGAGCCGAGAAATGGGCACCGTTTCTGGCGGATCCTCGAAGTCGTCGCGACGTTCGGCCAAGGGCTGAGGCTGAGACTGACTCATTGGCAGAGGCAGTGGTGGCGTCGTCGGCAAGGTCGCAGCGGCTCGCGGGGCTTTCGAGTCCCCTCCAAACATTTCCGCCGCCATGCTTTCCGCGCTGACTTCTGGAATGCCGGGAGACTTGGGAACAGCCACGTCCTCGGAGCGAAGCCCGTCGCGTGTGTTCAAATCGTGTTCCGTGAGCCCAAGAATGCTCGCTACGTCGGGAGTCAGGACGTCCAAGGGAGCTTCATCGTCGCTCTCGCCCCGCGGTTCGTTCCCGCCCAATCGTCCACCGACACCCCGAAGCCTATCCGTTGTCGCTGTTGCGTTTCTTTGAATGATCTCTTGGGCACGTGCATCGAGATGCCGGCTCTTGTTTCCTGGGGTGGGAAGCCCCAGGCCGGAATTTGCGGGCGCCGGCAAAGGGACGCGCGCCAAAGGCCTGGCCGCATTTAAAGAGTTCGACATCCTTCCCTGAGAATGGAGGTTGCCTCCGTTGTGGCGCGGCACACTTCGACCAATGTCTTGGGAAGCCCGAGAAAGTTCTCGCTCCATCAGGGCTTGGCGTGAAATGACACTGACCTGTCCCGTGGGTTCATACTGAGGGTGTGTCGAAGTCACGGTTTGGCGTGGTTCCAATTCCGGCACTTCAACGCCCATTTCTCGCGCGTAAATGCGCACGAGGCCGCGCCCATTCAAGCCCGGGGGCAGTTCATTCCACTGCCCTTGCTCAATGGCAGTAATGTAATGTTCGCGAAGTTTGATGCGCGACGCGACACTCGCAGGGTCTCTGCCCAAATGCTCGCGGGCGACCTTGAGCCGTGCACCCACTTCGAGGGCTGTTTCGTAAGGGACACCCAGAGCAGTGTCGCGAGACTTGTTCACGTTTGGATTCGACATGGCTTTATCGCCTCAGCTCGTTCAAGAGTTTCTTCGTGCGCTCGGCGCTTTGAGAGTCGATCTTTCCGCGCAGAATCTTTTCGAGGCCCGCCACGGCTTCCTTCTTTTCACCCGCGGCGTAGCGCGCCCGGGCAAGTTCAAGAAGGGGATCGACGCACCCTGGACAGAAGTCGACGGCCTTCTGGAAGCTTGCCGTCGCCGCCGGGTAGTTCTTTGATTTTAACCAACACTTGCCAGAATTGAAATGAGCTGTGACGAACGTTGGGTCGAGAAGGAGCGCCTTATCGAAATGCACCCGGGCTTTTGTGCAATTGCCCTGTTCCATCCACGCAAGGCCGATGTTGACTTCCACCCTTTCCATGTACGCGTACGAACCTCGATCGAGCACATCTTCAAGAACGGAACGAGCATTTGCGTATTTTCCGAGCAAAATAAACGAATAGGACAGGTTCAAAGACGCGTCTTCATTGTCGTCATTGATTTTGAGTGCGGTTTGAAAACTTTGCGCAGCCGCGCTCGGATTCTCGAGCCCGAGGTAGGCGAGCCCCAGAAGCATATGAACGTCGTCGTTTCCAGGAAGTTCTTTTGAAAGCTGACGAAGATAGGCACTGGCGCGGTCGTAAGCTCCGGCCGCAATGAACTGGCGGCCGACTTCCAGGCGCCCCGAGGTTGAGGTGTCTGTTTCCTTGCGCGTCTCACACCCCGACACTCCAAGAGCGAGGGCTAAGAGCAGGGGAATGAGTCGTTTCACGTTTCCATCCTTTCGCGTGCGGCTGCCAGCACCGCTCTCGGTTTTCCCGCGACATCGGAAGGTCCGACAAGCCCTTGTGCATCCATGCGATCCATAAGTCTTGCGGCTCTGTTGTAGCCAATGCGGAAATGTCTTTGAATGCTTGAAGTGCTGACAACACCCGTCATGACAGCGAATTCTACGGCGCGGTCGTAAAGAGTGTTCTCATCGAGAGTGTTGCCATCGACTCCAAAGGAATCTCCGCGGGTAAGGTCTTTGTCTTTGGTGTTCAACTGCCCAGCCGCGCGCTCCACTTCATCGATAATGGCGGCATCATAACGCACAGGGTAGAGTTCACGCAGGCGGTCTGCAATCCGATTGATTTCCTTGTCGCCCACATAGGCGCCGTGGGCTCGAACGAGTTTGCTCGTACCCGGCGGAAGAAACAGCATGTCGCCTCGTCCAAGAAGTTTTTCGGCTCCAATGCTTTCAATAATAGTCCGGCTGTCATGCTTGCTGGCCACCTGGAACGAGATGCGGCAGGGCAGGTTCGCTTTAATGACTCCCGTCAATACGTCAACGCTGGGGCGTTGTGTTGCAAGCACAAGGTGAATGCCTGCAGCTCGCGCCTTCTGCGCAAGCCGTTGCACACTGTCTTCCACGTCCTTGGGTGCGGTCATCATCAGGTCGCACAGCTCGTCGATAACCACCACAATGTAGGGCAGCTCCTGCAAGGGCTGGCCTGAATCGGTGTCGATGCCGCCACGGCCATTTTCCACTTCGGCATTAAAGCCCGCAATGTTCCTGACGGCGGCGTTCTTCATCAATCGATAGCGACGTTCCATTTCGTCGAGTGCCCAACGCAGCGCTCCCGCGGCTTTGTGCGGCTCTGTCACCACAGGCATCAGGAGATGCCCGATGCCATCGTAGTTCGAAAGTTCAAGCATCTTGGGGTCGACGAGAATAAGACGAAGTTGTTTGGGAGTGCGACTCATCATCAACGAAAGGAGCGTGACGTTGATGCCCACCGATTTTCCTGAACCCGTCGCGCCGGCAATGAGCAAATGCGGCATGGACGCCAAGTCGGCAACCAACGGACTGCCGTCCACGAGTTTGCCAATGGCCATGGGGAGTGGTGCGCCATTGCCCTGAAACATAGGGCTTTCCATAATGTCGCGAAGCGAAACCGTTTCGCGGTGAGCCGAAGGAATTTCGATGCCAATGGTGCTTTTTCCCGGCTGAGGCGCCATCAAAATACTTTGGGCCTTCAAGCCGAGGGTCAAGTCGTCTTGCAGGCCAATGACTTTTGTCACTTTCACACCTGCGGCGGGTTCGAATTCATGCACGTTCACCACAGGCCCTGGTTGGCTTCGAAGCACTTTTCCGGTCACGCCAAACTGCCCGAGCTTTTCCTCCAATTGAAGCGCCTGTGCGCCCAAACGATGGGACTCGTCTGCCGGGTCGCGAGAGTTGTTTGACTTGTGCGCTTCCAACAGGCCAACGAGCGACGAAAAATCGGCAGCCTGCACGGCCTTGTTGCCGGCTGCGTCGTTCGAAAGCGCTGGGAGATTCGCCTTGTACCCATCAATTTTTCCAATGGCGTGGCTGCTCATTCCAACCGGCAACGCATTTGCTCCCGGTGCCGACGCCTCCCCCGGCATTGCGGATGGCCTCAGCATGGGCGCTTTGCCTGCAAGGAACCCTTCCGAAGGTTTGTGCTGTTCATGGGCGTTCACCTCCACTTGAGTGGGACCTTCAAAAGAGCCCCCCGGAGCAAGCGCACTCGCTGCAGCGGAACTTGCCGGCTCCTCTATCGTTTCGAGCCAACCGCGCACCCTGGCAAAGGGAACCGCGCCGAGCACTTTCAACACAAGACCCACCGGACGAACACCGAGGCAGAGCGGCAGGCTTGCCGCTGTTCCAAAGGCGAGAGCCACCAGGGCGCCGCCGCGCCCGAGCATGCTTTCAAAAGCGCCTGCCACAGCGCTCCCCACGAGTCCTCCCGTGGAGAAGGTCACTCCAGAAAGTCTCCATTCTGGGCGAACGAGAGCGAGAAGTGCCAGGTAACAAAACACAAGCTGGGGGTACCCTGCGAGCCTCAGCCAGACGCGGGAATAGCGACGCGGTCGCTGGAATGAAGAGAGGAGTTGAGCGATGAAGACAAACGAGAAGACAAGCGCCCCCAGGCCAAAGAGTTGCCACGCCCAATCGGAAACTTGGGCGCCTAAAGGGCCAAAAAGGTTTCCGAACGAGGCCTCGTCTGCCGTACGATGGGAGGCAACGTGAAACGTCGTTGCATCCGTCGGATGAAAGGAAGCGACGGAAAGCACCACGAAAAGCAAGGCAAAAAACAGCACGCATTTGCCGTACTCTGCAAGGTACACACGGTTGCGAAGCTCTCCCTGGGGCTGACCCTGAAGGCTTTGAGCCCGAGAGGAATTGAACATGAACGACTCCCGTCCCTTCTTCGTCACGCACGAGCTCCGCGCTGGATTCCTCGCACCTCTCGATTCTCTCAGATTCTTCGGTCGTCATAAATTCCTGCTGGTCAGCGCACTGGCGCCCCACATCCTCCTCGCGGTGGGACTGCTCTGGGCGGCGTTTGCCTTTGGGTTGCCTTCGGCCAACGAACAGCTGGCTCGGCTGTTTCCCGAAATCGTAGGAGGCGACGGGGTTTCTGCCTATGCTCTGAGTATTCTTGTCGGTGTTGCGATCGTGGTGGCGTGCATCCTTCTGTACACTCTGGTCGGCGTCGCCCTCCTCAACGTTCTGTTTTCTCCCCTCTTCGACGTCATGGCGGCGAAGGCCTACGTTGAAACCAGCGGAAAGGAGTTGCCCAAGCTGGGATGGTCCGATTTTTTCCGCAGCTTCCTCTCTGAATGCTCCAAAATGATCTTGGTCTACACGTGCCTTGTGGTTGCCTTTTTCCTGCCGGTTCTCGTTCCGGGCGGAATTCTGGTCACCCTTGTCGTCGGTCCGGCGTTTTTGCTCATCTCCATTTGGTTTTTCGGCTGGGATGCCGTCGATCGCACCCTCGCTCTCAAAGGTCTGGGGCTGCGGCAACGGCTCTTCTTTGGCATCCGCCATGGCCTTGCGTGCTCAGCGCTCGGACTCTGGACGTACGTCCCGTTCGCGGGCACCCTCTTCAGCTTTACGCTCGCGGCGGCGGGCGCTATGGTCGTCGCAAAGGTGGAAAGATGAACGGACAAGCGCATTCCATGCAAGAGAGCACCCCACACCCCCAACAACCGGGCCAGGGGGCCTTCGGCGCAAAAAAAACCAACGTCGTCGTCGAACTTCTGGAGTCCATCAAGTTCAGCCACACCATCTTCGCATTGCCTTTTGCGATCCTTGCGCTCGTTCTCGCACGGCGCGGAGGCCTTCCTACGGTACGAGAGGCACTTCTCATCGTCCTCTGCATGGTGGGCGCTCGCACGTGGGCCATGGGAGTCAACCGCCTCGCGGACGCCCACATCGACGCGAAGAACCCAAGAACTTCTTCACGAGCCGTCCCCGCAGGCCGCCTTTCTTCGGTGGCCATGGCCACCTTCGCGGGAACAGGTGCCGTCGTGTTTCTGGGGGGCGCTGCCGCTCTCTCTCCGGTCGCACTGGCCTGCGCTCTGCCTGTTTTGCTCATCCTCGCAAGTTACAGTTGGGCGAAACGGCTCAGTTTTTTGTGTCATTTCTATTTGGGCTTTTGCCTGGGCCTCGCGCCTTTGGGGGCGTGGGTCGCGCTGCGAGGCGAGTTTCCTTGGCGGCTCCTGACGCTCACCTTCGGCATTGCATTTTGGGTTGCCGGCTTCGACATTCTTTATGCGCTGCAAGACGAACAATTCGATCGTGAAACCGGCCTTCACAGCGTCCCGGCAAAGTTCGGCACGGCGCCTGCGATTTTCGTCGCGCGGGCGAGTCATCTCGTATCCGCGGTTTTGTTTCTCACATTTGGGCTGCTGTTCGAGCTGGGCGTGGCGTACTTCGCCGGACTCGCGCTCGCGGGTGTGCTCATGATCTGGCAGCACAGACTCACGCGCGGGGGCGACCTTTCGCGCATTGGCATGGCCTTCTTCAACCTGAATGGGTGGATCTCCGTCCTTCTGTTCTTCTCGGCATCCCTCTCCCTCCTGGCAGGATTCTGACATGGCGTACCAACCCGGCACCCTGGAACCAAAATGGCAACGTGCATGGCAGGAGGCGAACGCGTTTCGCACCGGCACCGACACCTCGAAGCCAAAATTTTACGCGCTCGACATGTTTCCTTATCCAAGCGCGGCTGGGCTTCATGTGGGACACCCACTGGGCTACACCGCAACCGACATTGTAGCGCGCTACCACCGTCACCTTGGGCACAACGTGCTGCACCCCATGGGTTGGGATGCCTTTGGGCTCCCGGCGGAACAACACGCCATTGAAACCGGGGAGCATCCCGCAAAGCTCACTTTCCGAAACATCGACACCTACCGCCGCCAACTCCAGCGCCTGGGTTTTTCTTACGACTGGGAGCGCGAGGTGTGCACCTGCGATCCCGACTACTATCGCTGGACCCAGCAAATCTTCACGGTTCTTCACGAGCGTGGGCTTGCATACCAAACGGAAACACCCGTGAACTGGTGCCCTGCGCTCAAAACCGTGTTGGCGAACGAAGAGGTTGTCGACGGCCTTTCCGAGCGGGGCGGACACCCGGTGTATCGTGTTCCCATGCGCCAGTGGATGCTGCGCATCACGGCTTACGCCGACCGTCTTTTGGCCGATCTCAATGGCCTCGACTGGCCCGAGAACATCAAAGAGATTCAACGCAACTGGATTGGCAAGTCGACCGGTGCCCGTGTCCGATTCGCTGTTTCACCGGCTTCGGGCGAGGCCAGCGCCGACGTCGTCGAAGTCTTCACAACCCGGCCCGACACGCTTTATGGCGTGACGTACATGGTTCTGGCTCCGGAACACCCTCTTGTCGAGCGCATTGCCGTCGGAGAATTCCGCAGCAAAGTCACACTCTACAAGGACGCCGCGAGCCGCAAAAGCGACCGGGAGCGTGCGGAAGCAGCCAAGGAAAAAACAGGCGAAAACACGGGCGCCTTCGTCACGCATCCTTTGACGGGCGCCAAAATCCCCGTCTACATTTCCGACTACGTCATGATGAACTACGGCACAGGGGCCATAATGGCGGTGCCCGCCCACGACGAGCGCGACCACGCGTTCGCGAAAGCTTTTGGGCTTCCCATCGTGCAAGTCGTGGCGCCTCAGGGTGCGGCCGCCGTTGAAATCGACGTTCAAAAAAATGCCTACGCAGGCGATGGCGCCATTGTGAACAGCCCTCTCATCAACGGACTTTCCGTCGACGCTGCGAAGGAAAAAATTCTTGCGACACTTGAAGAAAAAGGCCTGGGCGAACGCGCCATCACATACAAATTGCGCGACTGGCTCTTCTCGCGTCAACGTTACTGGGGTGAGCCTATCCCCGTTCTGAAAGACTCTGCGGGAGGCACCGTGCGCGCGTTGCGCGCCGACGAGCTGCCGCTCACATTGCCCGAAGTTGAAAGTTACGAACCCACCGGCGATGGCAAGTCCCCCTTGTCGGCCATCCGCTCTTGGGTGGAGCGCAAAGACGAACAAGGCAACACCATTTTCGTGGAAACCGACACGATGCCGGGCTCAGCGGGCTCCAGCTGGTACTTTCTCCGGTACTGCGATCCCCTGAACAAGTCGGCCATGTTCGACTTTGAAAAAGCGAAGTACTGGATGCCCGTCGACCTCTATGTTGGAGGGCAGGAGCACGCCGTGGGCCACCTCCTGTATTCTCGTTTTTGGACGAAAGTCCTCTTCGACGCGGGGCTTTCGCCCGTCAGTGAACCATTCCATCGGCTCGTGAACCAAGGAATGATTTGCCGCGATGGCGCGAAAATGTCGAAGAGCAAGGGCAATGGCGTCAGCCCCGACGAAGTCGTGCGTGACTATGGCGCCGACACCCTTCGTGTCTACGAAATGTTCATGGGCCCTTTCACCCAAACGAAAGACTGGCAAGACTCCAACCTGGCTGGTGTGTTTCGTTTCCTGGGTCGCGTGGAAAGGCTTTACGTCAATGACGCTGGGCAGGGGCAACTCAACGAAACACCTCCCACCCCAGGCGATCTTCGCCTCTTGCACAAAACCATCAAAAAAATCTCGGAAGACATCGGTTCCATGTCGTTCAACACGGCTGTGGCTCAAATGATGATTTTCGTGAACGGCATGTATGAAAGCGGATGCCGGAGCAGGGCCATTTTGGAGCCTTTTCTCGTCTGCCTGGCTCCTTACGCTCCTCATCTCGCCGAAGAGCTCTGGCACCGCGCGGTGGTGGGCGCGACGTCAGACCCCTCTCAGCCGGGCTATCCGTTTGTTTCATTGGCACCTTGGCCCGCTTTCGATCCGGCCCTCGTCGTCGATGACGAAATCCGCATGGGCGTGCAAGTGAATGGCAAGCACCGAGGCGAAATCGTGCTTCCCGTGGGAGCGGCTCAGGATGTCGCGGTCGCTGCCGCCCTGGCAAACGAACAGGTGCGAGCCGCCATGGAAGGCAAAGAGCTGAAGAAAACGATTTACGTCGCAGGCCGCATCTTGAATTTCGTGGTTGGCTGAGTCCGGCGACATTCTCTCTGCGCATTGGAGTGAGAAACGAAACATGGGATG
>JADCJN010000117.1 GCA_020247005.1 Silvanigrellales bacterium | reverse complement strand
GGTGGTTGTCGGCATCAAGTGCCAGCAGCGAAGAGTCGTTTCTAACGTAACATCCGTAACCTTTTGGCATCGTGTTCACCACGATGCCTGAAGCGCATGCGGAATCGACGACTTCAAGACGTCTGGAAAAGCCGACCCACCTAACGATGCACACTCGCCCTACGCTGGCGTAACGTGGATAAAGAGCCAGGATGTCAAGGCTCATTTGAGAGAAATCCTGGTATCTCTCGCCCTCGGTTTGCCTCTTTTCATGCTCCAGGTAAAGCCGTGCGTGAAACGCGATTTCCTCGGCCTCCATGGGAATCGCGAGGCTCTGTGAAGACAGGAAGGAGTAGAGCGGGCGGTCCTCGTGTCCAACAACCCGTTCAACTTTCAGTTCCCTTTCGCTCTTGCGCAAATTGGCCAAGTGCAGAACAGCTTCAGACAGCTCGGTGCCCGTCGGACCAAGAGCCCGGGCCCCGCTTTCGCCAGCCAATCCTTTTGATGCTTTTTCCGAAACGCTCTTGTCGGACTTTTCTGGCGTTTGGATTTTGCCTTTGGCATCTCCTCGCGGAACTCCACCGGACTTCCGTTCTTCAAAGAGGTCGCGAAGAAAATCGGCGTCCGACTCTGCGAGTTTTCCGCTGTCGATGTCAGTTTTGAGTCTCGTGATTTCTTCTTTGAGAAAGTCGAGGCCCCTCAAGAGGGCGTTCATAATGTCCTTATCCACCAAGGCTTCGCCTTTGCGAACGAGGTCGAGTACCGCCTCGAGCCAATGGGAAAAGCGGCCGATGCCCTGGAAGCCCACCGACAAAGCGGAGCCTTTGAACGTGTGCGCAACCCGAAAGATCTTTGCGACCACCTCGGGGTCTTTGGGGTCACGTTCCAACGAAAGGAAGCCTTCCTCTGCCGTCGAGAGGAGGTCGTCAGCCTCCTGCAGAAAGGTCTGTTTGACCATGCGCTCGACGTCTTCGTCTAACCCCGTAGCAGTCACTGCACCGCCTCCTGTCCTTGAATGCGGGTCAGAGCGCCGGAAGTCGTTCTGGGCGCCGCCAAAATCGCATCGAGTGACTCCACACGCGTGCGAAGAATATTTGATGCGCAGTCGAGCGTCGATCGCCATCGCAGGGAAGTGGGCTCACCCAGCGTCGCGTCTTTCGACGACGCGAAACACGCCACAAGAATGCGCAGCGCATGATCGACATCACATGTCACATGAGCTTCGAAAAAGGCCAGGTCACCCGATCGAACACCCGGCATGCATGACAGGCCCGCAATGAGCGCTTTGTAGAGCGAAGGCACCGCATCTTCTACAGCGAGCGCGAAAGCAGCAGCGGCCTCGATAGGGGTGAGTTTCGGCGAAAGGAGCTCGTCGAGTCGCGCCAGATACGCGTCTGCAAACGGAGCGACCGAGTGCGCCGCTTCACGTCGCTCGCTCTCGGAGATTCCCAAGGCATCCAAAATGGCCAAATGAGTCTTGGCGGCCCATTCCGAGTGGGGACACGGAGCCGCGTTGCGCTCTTCAAAAAGATTTTCAAGCAGTGCAGAACGCACGGGCCCCGCTGGCGAGCGTTCCGCAAGTGCCTCAAGGAAAGGAACAAAACCTCGGGAGGCTCTGACCTGAAACGCAAGAATGCAGGCAACATCCTGCGCATCGAGGCTTCCTCGTTCGCACCGTCGTGCGAAGGCACTCGCATTCACGCGTTCGACATTCGCTGCCCGCGCTGCGCGAACAAAGAGAGGCATTTTCATGCGCGCGGCTCCCGACTCAAGCTCGTTTTTGTTGTCGCGTGGAAGGCGAGGTTCTTGCGACGGGCCATTTCTTCGACGAAAGAGGCATCATTGAACCAAGTCGCGAGTTCCGGAAACCGACGCGGGCCAAAATAGTCGATGACGTCTTGAGTCCAATGGTCCCAATGGCGCGCCGAGTCCAGTGCATCCCTTCGGAGAAGGGTCAAGGAGTCGGAAAGAAGGTGGGCAACATCGACGTGGTCGCCAGGCAGGAGCGTCTGACAGAGAAGCGGCACAGGGCCCTGCTCGCTCCTGTTTCCTTCCGTCACCAAGAATCTGTCTTCATAGACCCTGACAAGAATGTCTCTCTTCGTTGCCTTCGACGGGACGTCCTCGTTGTCGAGCCTCTGTTCCACAACCACGTCGAATCGGTCGCGGTAACGCCGGCCACGAGCCGAAACAGCTCCAAAACTCAGAGTGAATCCTTCAAACAGCCCCTGCGCATCGAGGCGCTCGTGAAGAAACACAAACCCGCGCGCGCCCGAGGTGGCCACAAGCGACGAAAGAAACGTGGTTTCACCTCGGTCTTGAGCCAAAGACGACTGCGATTGGGCAATGTCGCTCCAGTCGGCTGCCAGGCTCGAATAAGCTGCTTCCGCGCTTGGCGAAAACTCAAGGGTCAGGAAAGTACGGAGCCCCCCCTTGTTCCAGGGTCTCGACCACCCATACTTCCGAGCGGATCTGTACGATTCAAAAAGGGTCATGAGTCCACGCAGAACGCTGGGCGCCCCCGTTCGCTTCGAAAGGAGCGCGTGGACGGCGGCGTAATCGCCCTCGGCCGCAATAATATCGGGTAGATTCGTGGCGCTGGAGTCATCCATGTTTCGTCCTCCCCTGAGAAGAGTACACGACGAGCCCACGTTCGGTCGGGCCAGCCTCCTCTCGAAAGGAGAGAGGAAACTTTGACGGGGGCCTTCCTGTGTCCCCCGGTTGTCTTCTTGTTCGCTAGACTCGCAGAGACAAGGAAACGGGATGCCATTGGACCTTCGAGGGACGACATGGACGAACGCACGTTGGAAGCGAAAGTGAGGGTCGGAGAGCTGTGCGCTCGGCTGACCCGCTCCATTCTTCAAGCGGAAAGTCTGGAAGTTTGGCCTGACACGGCATTGTGTGACTCCATGTCGAGGGATCTCCATAGCCTCAAGGGGCTTTGCATGGCCATCGGCGCATCCCAGGAAGCGGCCATTGTCCACTCCCTGGAATCATTGCTCGAAGGAACACGCACCACACAATCTTTCAGCGACGACATTTCCGAGAGGATACTCAAAGATCTCGACGTTCTGACGAAATTCTCGGAGAGCGCTTTCGGCCCGGAGGTCACCCCGGGAAGTTCGTTTGAATCCACTTCACCTGAAAAGACTCTGGGAGGCTCGGCGGCAACCGCGACACCCCACGCCCTTCGGACGAAAGAAACAACTCAGGGCAAACCGGGCAGCACCGAATCGCCCCGCCCAACCCATGTAGGGGGCGAGGGAGGACCGAAGGACTCCGACAATTTTCTGCGGGTTCAAGTGAGCCTTCTCGATCACCTCATGGGCCTTGTGAGTGAACTCGTCCTCATCCGAAATCAACTCCACCAGTTTTCGGCATCGAACGACGACACCGAATTCCTGGCCATGTCTCAACGCCTCGACGTCGTGAGTGGTGGCTTGCAGACGGAAGTCATGCGCATGCGCATGCAGCCTGTCAGCACGGTGACTCTACGTTTCCAACGACTGGTGCGTGACGTTGGCAAAGACCTGGGCAAGCATGTGGAGTTGCATCTCGAAGGGAACGAAACCGAGATTGACAAGACGATCATTGAAACCATTCGTGACCCCCTCACTCACCTTGTCCACAATGCTCTTGACCATGGCATAGAAACTCCTGAAGAACGCTCTCAAGCGGGCAAGTCGCAGCGGGCACGCCTGACTTTGAAGACGTATCAGGAAGGTGGACAGGTCATCGTGGAAATCTCCGATGACGGACGAGGCATCGACACTGCGCGTGTGTCTAAAAAAGCCCTAGAAAATGGGCTTATCACGAGCGAGCGCCTGTCGCGCATGACAAGCAAGGATGTCATGTCGCTTATCTTCTCGCCTGGATTCTCGACTGCCGAAAAGGTCACAGACCTCTCGGGCCGAGGCGTTGGAATGGACGTTGTGAAAACAAACATCGAGCAAATTGGTGGCGTTGTGGACGTCACCAGCACGCTCGGTAAGGGCACGACCATTACGCTCCGCATTCCACTCACGCTGGCCATCGTGCCCGCTCTTATCGTCCATTGCCGAGGCCTTCGGTACGCCATCCCACAACTCAAAATCGTGGAGCTCGTACGCCTCGACTCAGAAGATGAAGCGCAGAAAATTCAATGTGAAATGCTCGAGGGTGGACCCGTTCTTCGGTTGCGAGGGCGTCTTATTCCCCTGCTTTCCCTTCGGGCCATCTTGCACCCGGAAAACGACGAAAAACTCACGGCGCGAGATGTTCAAGGGAGCATCGTCATTCTTCGAAATGAAGGCCACGACTTCGCACTCGCCGTCGACGAAGTGAACGACTCTATCGACATCGTCGTAAAGCCGTTCGTGAGCTTCTTGAAGTCACTTCGCATTTTCTCGGGTGCCACAATTCTGGGAGACGGGGGGCTCGCGCTCATTCTCGACCTCGCTGGTCTGTGCCAACACTGCGCCATGGAGACAACGGCTGGGGCCCCCGATACGGCGAGCACCTCGGCGTTCGGAGAAACTGACAACGACCAACGCCAACGTCTTGCGCGAGGCACAAACCCTGAATTTCTTTTGTGCGGTGTCGGAGAACGTGACGTCGTCGCCATTCCTCTTCCACAGGTTTTCCGCCTCGAAGTTTTCGAGAAGCAAGACATTGAACTCACGGCCCGAACACCTGTCGCCCGTTACCGCGATGGCCTCCTGCCTCTCATTTTGCTTTCAAAGGCGCTGGACCTCTCGACCGACTTCCAGGACGAAGAAACCATCGACACTCTTTTGTCGGCTCACCAACTCGACGTCATCGTCACAGAACGTCATGGGCGCCTCATTGGCATCGTTGTCAGTCGAATCGCCGACATCATCCACACCACCAGCGAGGTGAACGAACTTGTTCGACCGAGCCCAGGCGCCCTCGGAACCTTGCTCGAAGGAACGAACGTCTACACCGTGGTGAACGTCTCGGTGATTGTAGACACTTGGATGCGCGATGTGCTGGGCGAAGCGCCGCCTTCTGGTTCCGAACCCAGGCAAAAGGCACTTGCTCGCGTTCTGTTAGTGGAAGACTCAAATTTCTTTCGCAAGTACACGGCCTCCGTTCTGCAGGCCTCGCACTTCGACGTTCACGCGGTTTCAAATGGGCTCGAAGCCTTGGAGCATTTGCGTCAGGCACCACAAAATGCGTTCGACCTGGTTCTCACCGACATCGACATGCCAGGCATGAATGGGTTCGACCTCGCCCGAGAGCTGCGAGCCTCCGATGCCTGGTTCAAACAAACCCCCATCATCGCCCTCACCTCACTTGTTTCTCAGCGCGACAAACTCACGGCGAAAGCCGCTGGCATCGATGAACACATTGAAAAAGTAAACTTGGACAAGATCCCCGCCCTACTCGCCGATGTCCTTGGACGTCTGTGGCAAGGCATCAAAGGAGGCGCCGCATGAGCTTCGGGAAGAACGCAAGTGGTCACAGCAGCAAGGAGGGCGAAGGTTCGCGCGCGGCTCCGGAGCAGTACTCGTCGTTCCGAGTGCAAGGGAAGCGCTACTGCGTGAACGCACTTTCCGTGCAAGAAATCGTAAGGGCTATGCCCATCACCCCGCTCCCCCTTGCACCGGCGCACATTCATGGACTCTTGAATTTGCGCGGCCAAATTGTAACCGCAATTGGCGTGCGTGAGCTCTTCTCGCTTGCCCAGGAACCCGTGACCGACAAAATGAACGTCGTTTGCAACCTCCAGGGGACAGGAGTTTCCCTGCTTGTCGACGAAATCGACGACGTCGTTGAATTTCCCGCTGACGCCCTTGAAGCTGTTCCCGACTCCGTGTCGCCTCGCATCCGTTCTTTCCTTGGGGGCGTGTTCAAAACCCCCGGCGAAATTTTTTGCGTCATTGATCTTGTAAAGGTGATGGATTTCCTTAACTCCGACAAGGCCCAAATTGCCTGAAGGAACAAGTCTTGCCATGGCCATTTATCTCATTGCATCGGAATCTGTCGTTTTCCGATCTTTCGTGCGAGACGCCCTTGCTCATTTGAGTTTGACGACAGTTCCAACAGCGAGTTCCCGCATCCTCAAAGAGAAGCTGGAACAAACCACTGTCCACGCTATTGTCGCGGACGGACGTCATACCGAAGCCTACGAAGAGTTCCGAAAAACCTTGCGCGACGTTCAACGGAACTTCCCTCACGTCCGCATTGTTGTCATCGGGCCTGAAATGGAAGGGTTGCACATCGACGTCATTGCGGCGCCCCCCCTTGAGGAAATGTCGCCGGAGCAGCGAAAAACCGTGCTTCAAAAACTGGAGTCGTGGATAGCGCCCGAAGGAACTCCCGCAGCCCAGAAAAAGACGCCACAAAACCGCACTGCCGAAACCGAGCCGGCCAAACGTGACGAATTCCCCATGAACGTCACCTGGCCCGTCACCGACCTCTCGACGTTCGTTCCAAAAGCCATTGTGATGGGAAGTTCAACGGGAGGGCCCGCGGCACTGGAACGTTTCTTTTCCGCCTTCCGTGCCCCATTGAATGTGCCTATCTTCTTGTGCCAGCATATGCCGCCGGACTTTACAAAACAGCTCGCCAATCGTATAGGGCAAATCACGGGACTTCCCACGGAAGAGGGGCGCACAGGAATGCCCGTCGTCCCCGGGCGCATTCTTGTCGCTCCTGGCGACTACCACATGACCATTCGCTCAGCCCCAAAACCCGACGGTTCGGGAGAGGAACTCAGCGTGCATCTCGACCAGCGACCACAAATCAACAGTGTGCGCCCAGCTGTCGATCCCCTCTTTGAAACCGCTGCGGCCATTTATGGCCGATCGCTCCTTGCCGTGGTGCTCACGGGTATGGGTGAAGATGGAAAGAACGGAGCCCTTGCGGTGCGCGCCGCGAAAGGAGCCGTGGTGATACAGGACGCAGCCTCCTGCACTGTTTTTGGCATGCCACGGGCCGTTTACGAGGCGCAGGCTTGTGATGCCTATGGCACCCCGGAAGAACTCGGCATGCTGTGCATGCGCCTCGTTGGTCCGCTTGCAAGCCGTTCCTTTGAACTGGGCCACAGGTCCTCTCTCACTCCGAAAGGCCCAACGAAATGAGCAAGGCCATTCTCGAATACTTCTCGAATCTTATTGCCAAGGAAATTGGCATTACTTACGTCGAGTCAGACTACTACCAACTCGAAATTCGGCTCCAAAACTTTCAGAAGCTTAAGAGCTATGAAAGCATGGAGGCCATTTATTCGAAGTTTCAGTCGGGGCGAGCAACTTCCCAAGAGTTTCAGGAATTCCTGGAGCTCGCGACAAACAACGAAACTTCATTTTTCCGTGACACTACTCTCTTTCGCGCCTTGAAAAGCGAGATTTTTCCAAAGGCGCTCGACGCCCTACCCTCGGGCCAAACTTTCCGCATTTGGAGCGCGGCAGCAAGCTCTGGCCAAGAGGCGTGTTCCATTGCCATGACCCTCGATGAGCTTCAGCACCATCGCTCTTTTCAATTCCACATCCAATGTACGGACTTCAACGCGCAGGTGTTGGCGCGCGCGAAGGAGGGCATCTTCACGCACCTCGAGACCTCACGTGGTTTGTCTCCTGAGCTGATGGAGAAGTATTTTACGCTTGTGGACGACGGCAAGCCGGTGAGCCCGCAACCGAGGCACCGATTCGACTCCCGACTTCTGCAAAAGATGTCGTTCTCGCAGTTAAACCTGCTCACACCCTTCCCGTCGTCGGAGATGTTCCACGTCGTGTTCCTGCGCAACATGCTCATTTACCAAAGCGTCCCCAACCGGAAGCAGATTGTTCTGCGCCTCAAAGACAAAATCGTGCCGGGAGGTTTCCTTGTGCTGGGCGCAACGGAAAACCTCATTGGCATCGACGAAACATCGTTCGAGCAGGCCAGCATCGGTGGCGCAGTGCTGTACCGCAGGAATCCCTGACGGCCCCTTTCAACCGACATTCACCCAGACGATGCCATCATCCTCGGCTATGCCATTCGCATCGAACGCGGGGGCCACGGGAACCAAGGGGGCCACGGCAACACTCTGAGTTGCAATCTGCTCAGGCACATTCTGCGCAGGCACAATCTGAGCAGAGGGCTTGGCGACCACCTTCGGAACGATATCGATGCGCTCAAGAAACGCAGGCAGGTTCAGCAAGGTCACCAGTCGGCTTTCGACGTCGAGGGTTCCCTCGAAGTCTCCACGGGCAAGTGACACGTCGAGAGGCTTTTCGGGGCTCGCGTACTCGCCAATGGACCTGACGACGAGCAGCACCTTCTTTCCACGCACGTCCGCAACAATGACACTGAGGAACGCCTGGTCTGCGAGCCAGGCGCGCGCGTCGAATCCATTCGACACCTTTGGCATCAATGATTTTTCAAGAAACACGAGAGGGACCGTTTCTCCGCGGTAAACGGAAACGGGATGCCCGAACTGGAACTTCACGAGAGCAACAGGCAATTCTTCCAAACGAAACACGTGCTGCACGCGGATTCCATACAGGGCCGGTCCGCCGAGGTTGAACGTCAGAACTTCAGCCGACTCACGCTGAGAGTCACGCGTCTCGCCTTGCCCGACTTCAAACAGCTCGCGTGTGGCATCGCGGTACTCGTTCTTCTCGGGTTTTTGAACATCAAATTTTTGCGCGAGCCCTTCCATGTTGAACACAGGGCACACCCCATCGACTCCCAAGAATGTGGCGCCCAAATAGATCTTCATATGCGAAAGGTGACCTGGAAGCGGCTTAACGACAATTTCTTCCCCATCGACGATGTCGTCGACGACGACAGCGAAAACCGCAGCGTCTCCTCGCACGATGACAATTTGAAGCGACGCATCAGTGGGCTCGGCCTGTGCTCCGGCCCGCGCCTGAAACACCTTGCGCAAGTCGATAAGCGAAAGCAGAAGTCCGCGCGAACGCAGAACCAACGACCCACGGTATTCCTGCACGAGTTCACTGAGTCGCGGCCCCGCAATCACTTGCACGTACTCAATGTTCGACTGGGGAATGGCAAAAATGTGGCCAGCGGCCTTCACCATCAGAGCGTTGAGAATGCGCACGCCTTTGGGTTCTGGCACCACGAGCGTGAACGTCGTGCCTTTGCCGAGGTCCGTTTCTATGGTGATGCGGCCACCGAGGCCCTCCAAAGTCGACCGCACAAAGTCCATTCCAACACCGCGGCCCGACACATCGGTGACTGCGGCCGCCGTCGAGAACCCAGCTTCAAAGATGTAGGCAATCACCTTTTCGGCGGGCATCGCTGCCACCTGAGCTGCTGTTGCGAGCCCTTTTTCTACAACTTTCTCGCCAATGCGACGGGCATCGATGCCCCTGCCGTCGTCCGACAAAATAAGGCAAATCTCTTCATCCAGCGCGCTCGCTCGGAGTGTGACCTTGCCCTTTCCTGGCTTGCCCTTCGAAATGCGATCGGAGGGCGTTTCAAGGCCATGATCAAGGCTGTTCCTTAAAAGGTGCACGAGGCAATCGCCAAGGGTGTTGGATATTGAACTGTCGATAAGGAGTTCGTCGCCTATTGTCACGAGCTCCACTTCTTTTCCCAGTTGCACGCTGAGGTCGCGAATGGTGCGAGGAAAACCACGCCACACCTGCCCCACGGGCACTTTTCTCATCTGCTCAATAGACGCGTGCATGCGAGAATTCGTCTTGTACATTTCATCGAGAAGTTCAGCCAGGAGACTGACATGACGATTTCCCGGAATTGGTGTAACCCCGTTTCTGTAATTTGCTCCCAGAGCCCCCGGGCAGTTTGACTCGGAAAATGCGATTTTTTCACAAAGCGCCAAATCCGTGCCAGACGATGAACGGAGAGCCAGG
>JADCJN010000116.1 GCA_020247005.1 Silvanigrellales bacterium | reverse complement strand
CATATCTGAATGATGGGTTTTATGCGAGAGCGGCCTTTTTCCGTTTCCTCATCGTTTCTTTGGTCATGCCAGGGGTGCGAAGCACCCCTGCATTCAAACCACATGTCACGATCCAAAAATTCGTTGGCATCTTTAAAAGCCTTTCGTGCAAACTCGGCAGGCTCAATTTCTATAGCCTGCGCTCGATTGCGGTAAAAGCCTTCGGAAAAAACATCTTTTCCATAGACAACAATTCCACCGTAGTAACGCTCCATTTTCATAAGTGAAGAAATCACCATAGGAGTCGTTGCGGCATCCTGCAAGATGCCCGTGAGGCGGCAATTGTCTCCCCAAAACAAACGCTCTTCCTGCAAGGGATTCTGTGAAACACCGGTGCCACTCTCCAGGAAGTCGGCGACCCTATCTGCAACATCAGGGTGTTCGTTTGACTGCGCAGCTTCATTCAAAGCTTTGGTGAGTTCACGCCGAAAATCCGCAGGTTTGAATTGAGGGTTCTCAGTAAATTCGCATGCACCGCCAGGGCTTTCTTTAACTGCCGCGCCCGAATTGAATTTTCGGCTCGCGCAGCTCGAAATCGAAACCACAGATGCAAGCAGTAAGATTTTCCATGGAAGAGAATGAAAACGCATAAAAACTCCGATTTTCCCGTTGGCGTCTTGCTGCAATGCACAGCGAGAAAATCTTACCATGCGAAGCATGGGAGTGGCCTTGGAAGTGTCAAGAAGAAGATTCCGAAGGGGAAGAAAAACTTTCCATGGGCCCGTTTCCGACGCCACGAGAGCTCCAAATGGAGGCACCAAGGCAACAGCCCCAAAACGCAACGTAACACAGCACCACCATAAGCGACGGTGCGTTTTGGTAGCCTGTGAACATAGAAACAAGGCCCCCAAACGTGGTTGACTCGTCGAGCAACCAAGAGGTGTCCCACACTTGCGGCTGGAGCGCAGGCAAGACCCCCTCTTGAACCAGCCGACCTGTTGCCTGCACAATGAGGCCGCCAGCAATGATAAGGAGGCAGCTGGTGCTGATGCGAAAGAACCACGCGCGGGACACGATGAGGAGGCCTCGCGACAAGAGCCAGCCTGTTCCCAATGCCACCGCAAAACCACCGGCCGCAGACACGGCAAGTGCACTCACTTCGCCAGCTTCCATTGCTTCAAGCCCGGTCCCGTAAAGGAACAAGACAGTTTCCATGCCTTCGCGTCCAATGGCGAGGGCCGCAAGGCTTGCAACCGGCCATAAACTCCCTCTGTCGAGCGCGCCACTGACGGACCTCTCCATATTTCGCTTCAGGTTGCGGCCGTGCGCGCGCATCCATAGGCACGTGTGGACAATGAGCGTCGCAGCCACAAAGAGGATGCTCGTTTGGAACCACTCGAGCATGGCGCCTTGAAGTTCGCTCTGCGCAAACAGAAGCCCGCCTGCGAGCAGGCACGCAAGAACAACGCCGCCAGCCACGCCCATCAACAGAAAAGAGCGCGCGCGTGCAAACGATCCTGGTTGTTTGCGAAGCGCTGCGGCAAGAATGCCAAGCACGAGCACCGCTTCGAAAGACTCTCGCCAAACCACCAAAAATACGTTCAGCATATGAAACAAATCCTCTTGCCAGAGAGACGTTCAGGGAGTGACAACCACAACTCCCTTGCCTGTTTTTTTGTGGAATTCTGCAAAATATTCGTACTCGCCAGGTTTAAGTGGGCCGACGTTCACAATAACTTCAGCACCAGGCTTCAAGAATTTTTCGAAAACCATAGAATTCGACTCGAACTCTTCGAGTCCTTTGTCCTTGTTTCTCACCTTAATCTTAAATTTTTCACCGGCCCTGACCTCAATGCGTTCCACATTGAACCTATGATTTTCAATAAAAAGCTCGAATGTTCGAACGGGTGGCATCGTCAGCATCACAGGGTTTCCTTTCACAAATTCCCAACAAAAAAGAGAAGGGCTTCCCGCGTGGAACGGTCAAAAGCCATAAAAATGTCTCGTGCTCGGGCCCCTTCGCCGCCGTGCCATAAAATAGCCTCTTCAAGTGAGCGCGCCCGACCGTCGTGAAGGTAACGGCTGTGCCCATTCACAACGGGCACAAGCCCCACGCCCCACAAGGGAGGCGTGCGCCACT
Organism: Silvanigrellales bacterium; assembly: GCA_020247005.1. Taxonomy (GTDB): domain Bacteria; phylum Bdellovibrionota_B; class Oligoflexia; order Silvanigrellales; family Silvanigrellaceae; genus JADCJN01. The sequence continues at coordinate 3,401 of JADCJN010000116.1, read as the reverse complement.
CGCGCCCATCGGCATCGAAGTCGTCGCGGCCGTCGGCGAGCTCTTCTCCCATGTCGTGCAACAGAAGGTCGGTGTAGGGCCGAATGGTTTGGCCGGCAAGTTCTGGCAACACGCCAGGGCTTCCCACGGGCAGCGTTGTGTGGCTTTCCACATGACACGAAGCGCATTGCGCCTGGCGAAAAGCAGCAAGCCCCGCCTGAAAAACGGGTGACCCCGTGTTTCGAGCCGCAGGCACCGCAAGCAACTGTGTGTACACGTCCACCTGACGCAGCGACTGCGCGTCGATTTCCGGGTGCGGCAGTGCGAACGACTTGCGGCAAGCCTCCTGGGCCTCCTGGCAATTCTGGGCAGAAAGGAGTGGAGAGGTGATGCCTAAGTCGCCCAAAAACGCACTGAAATTTTGTTGCGACACCGACGGCTGGTTCGCCTTCCAGCCGAACCGACCCACGCGTTTTTTCTGAGCAGCAATGTCGAACGGACGGTTTGCGCGGCCTGAAATTCCATTGGCATCGGAGTCCGTTGGGTCTTCCCGTGCAAGCAGCGCCTCTTCAGGAATGGCTTCCAGAAGTCCCATGCCAAAAACCACGGGTGCCACGCGAGGAGACATGAGAACGTTGGCAGGCAAAGCACCAAAGGCAGGGTTGGCAATGGCGTAACGGGGACTTTCGAGCTCAAAGAAAGTGCCGTCTGGATAGGAACCCTTCTTTTTTTCGCGCGTCAAAACCACGGTGGCCTCGGCGGGCACACCCGGAATGGCACGGTGTTGAATCTGGTCGCCGTAGTGCGGCACGGGCACCGAAGGCTGGCCTTGCTTGCCTGGCAACGAAACACGCACCAAGAGGCCGACGAAGGGGTCGCCCTCATTTTCGGGTGGTGCGCCACGGCCGTCCTTCAGGTGGCACGAAGAACAGCTTTGCGCATTGAACGTGGGCCCAAGCCCTTGCCGCGTTTTGACGCTCGCGGGGCTTGCCACCCAGTTTTCGTTGAACAAGGACTTTCCGACCACAAAGTCGCGCCGGTGGGCCTTGGAGATGCGCGGTGCAGGAAGAGAAAACGCCGTGGCGCCAACGGCGCGCACTGTGAGTTCGCCCCCTTGCCGCTCAAGCTCTCGCGCGCCGGGAAGTGGTTCGCTCAGAGCCGTCAGGGGAACGCAAACGGCAAAAAAAAGTGCTGCTCCAGAACGCATGTGCATTTACTCCTGCACGTTGATTTCCACACCCAACACTTTGGCCGCACGCGCAAAAAGTTTGCTTTGCGCCTCGAGGCTCGCCACCGCGGCTTCCGCTTTTTTTCGCCCCTTCGAGGTCGCTGGTGAGGCTATGACGCTGTCAAAAGGCGCAGGGATAGAGGCGAGCAAACGGAAAGACGAAGCCAAGGCGTCATCGATTTTTTTCGCAAGACGGGGCTCGCGATGGGCGACGAGGGCGCGCAAGCCCGGGCCGGCTTGGAAATTCTTGCCACAGCCTGTTTTGCATTCGCCGCTCCACACATTGGCGAGGCCCTGGGCATTCGAGACGAAGTCGTTTGTAGTGGTGTCGGAAAAGCAGCTCTGTTCGTTTTCGGGGTCGTTTTTCGACAACGCCACAATCATGCGTTCACCAGCCATTTCGTCGACAGAAAGCGTGGCCAGTCCCGAAAGGATTTTTTGAACGGAGTCCGCAACGGGAAGCAAAGCGAAAGTGGACGCGAAATTGCCTGCGACTCCCGGCGCCCATGCTTTTTCAAGCCCCCTCGCGTGACCCAACAGCATGTCAGAAAGAAGAGTCAGGACACGAGCACGCCGCGTCGCGTTGTTTTTGCCATTGTCTACATAGTCGAGGTGAGAGCGTTGGCCAGGGCCTTTTGCGTTAAAGTCTTGGCCCCACAGAAGGAATTCGATGGCGTGGTAGCCTGTGGAAATATTTTTCTCGCCGTCTTTTTCATGGAGTGAAAGAAGAACGTCTTTCGTGATGTCGGGAAAAGCCTTCACGTTCCCAACGACTCCCGACGCTGGCGCACCACGCACGGAGTCGAGGTAAGACTCGTCGAGCGGCCAGGCGTTCATGAGCCCCTCGGGGCCCGTTTTCGGGTCGTCAATGGGCCCCCCATAGAATCGAAACGCCTCGGTGAGGCCATACACCTTACGTGAGGCAACCCAGGCGTCTTTCGCAGCCTTGTGGGACGCCGCCGAAGGCTTTGCCACGAAGGCATCCACGCGCGCCGACAAAAGCTCCAGCGAGGCCACAAGCTCGGCATACGTGGCGTGAACGAGTGTGGCGTGGTGCGCAATGACGGCTGTGGCCACTGGACTTTTTTCAAGGGCTGTGGCGCTCGATGGAGTCCCGTAAAAGAAGGCGAAAGCGAAAGCGAAAGCGAGCATGCGAGCCGAAGTCTTGGGCATTGCTGTTCCTTTGGCACCGAGAGAGGGGCGCATCCGCAAGACGACAAGTCCGCGAATCGATAATGATAACCATTCTCATTATAAGACACTGCGTGTTTGGTCAAGCGAGCGTTTGGCAAAGAGAGGTGCTCAAGGACACTCCCTTGACATTAAGGAACCAAGCGGAAGCCTTTTTCCCCGCGAGTCACCTCAAACAGGGTGTCGACGAGAACGGGCGAAACGCTTTGGGGCTGCCACCCCAATTGCCCTTGGCCATTTTCTCCCCAGCACCTGGCAGCACCTTCCGCATTCAAGGCACAAATGTGGTCGAAGCCCGCAGCCAGGGTCGTTGCATCAGAGAGTCCAGGGACGTCAACGGGAAGCGGTGTTGGGCTCAAGGTTCCAAGCTGCCCATTGTTGTTGCCTCCCCAGCACTTCACTCCACCCAATGGCATCACGACGCAGGTGAACTCTCGTCCAACGGCAAGTTGAGCAACGCCCGTGAGCCCCGCGACCGTGACAGGGCTGCTTTTTGAATCGGTCGTTCCATCTCCAATTTGCCCCGATCCATTTTCACCCCAACATTTCACACCGCCAAACTGGGTGACAACGCAGGAACGGTTTTCGCTCGCGAAAACGACCGCGGCGTCATTGAGTCCCGGAACATCCACCGGACTTGTGCTGGTGGTTGTGGATGCGTTTCCGAGCTGACCAGAATTGTTCGCTCCCCAACATTTTACGCTGCCCCCTTGAACCACCGCACAGGTGTGTGCGCCGCTCGCCGCCAGACTCACGACGTTTGCCAGGCCCAGCACATCGACAGGAGTGAGGCTATCCACATAGGAACCAACGCCCAGTTGACCCACCCCGTTCGAACCCCAACACTTCACAGTGCCTGCCACGGTCAATGCACAGGTGTGATCGGCCCCCGCTGCGAGACTTGCAATCCCTGTGAGCCCGGGCACATCGACGGCACTGTTGCGCTGGTCGGTTGTTCCGTCGCCAAGTTGTCCGCTATTGTTGTTTCCCCAGCATTTGACGT
>JADCJN010000115.1 GCA_020247005.1 Silvanigrellales bacterium | reverse complement strand
CTCCACACCTCGGCGCAATACACCGACACAAACACCGTGAGCGCGAGGGTGGCGCGCGTGATTTCTCCGAGGGATGTTTCTCCTGATGGCAAAAAGAGGGGAAAAAGAAAGTGCCCCAGGAACAAAATGGTGATCAAAGGCACGCCGCGTACGAGTTCAATGAATGCCGTTGCGAGACTCGCCACGACGCGGGTTTCACTCTGCCGCGCCAAGGCAAGCGCGAGCCCTGGCACAAGGGAACACAAAAGACTGCCGGCAGCCAAAATCCACGTGAGCGCGAATCCTCCCCAAAGTTCCGTGGGCACCGGTTTGAGGCCGAACGTTGCGCCGTTTTCAAATCCGGCAAGAAGAAGAAGCTGAAGAGGAAAAGCGCACACAGGCAAAACGACCCATAGGGCTTTGGGGTTCAACCCGCGGTGCTGGCCGCCAGATTCTGAGGGGCGTCCTGCTCCCAGCCCCCAAGGCACGACGAGTGACAAGGCGCCGAGCGCCACAACAAGAGCGGGGCGCCAGAGCATTTCTTGGGGGTAGCGCCCGCCGAGCAGAAGAGGGATGTTCTGGGTCACAACGGGCCAGCACGCTCCAGCCTTTCGCACGTCACCGTTCATGCAGGCTTGAGCGGTGTTGCCTCCCCAGGTCGCGTCGACAACAAGCCAACGAAACAAGGGAAAGACAAGAAGCACGAAGACAACCAGGCCAGGAAGAAACCAGATCCACTGCCGCGTGTTTTTCGACGTGGGCATTGTCATCGCCCCTCTCGGGTGTGGCGCCTTGCATTCCAGCCATTGAGAACCCAGGAGGCCACGAGGCTAAACGAGAGGTAGACGAGCATCCAGAGCGCGACGACTTCCAGAGCCTGGCCTGTTTGGTTGATGATGGTGCCACCCACGCCCACCGTTTCGGGGTATCCAATGGCCACTGCCAGCGAAGTGTTTTTGAACAAATTCAGATATTGACTCACCAAAGGGGGCACGGCTACCCGCAACGCCTGCGGCAAAGCGATGAAACGAAACGATTGGAAAGGCGAAAGCCCCAAGGCGGCCGCGGCCTCCGTTTGCCCTTGCGGCAGCGATACGAGCGCGGCGCGCAGGAGCTCGGCAATAAAGCTCGCCGTGTAGAGACTCAAACCCCATGTGATAGCCACGAACTCGGGCGACAGCGCAATGCCACCGCGGAGATTCCGTCCGCCGAAAACAAGTTCGGGGATCTCGAAGGCAAAGGCCCCTTCGGAATTGAGAACGGGGCCTGGAAGGAAGAGCCCTCGGTTGTTCAAAAAGACGCTGCCCAAGCGCAAGCTCTCTTCGACGCCTGGCAATATGGCAAGAAGCAAAACGTACCAAAGCATGAGCTGCAAAAGGAGAGGCACGTTCCGGGACGTGTGAATGTAGGCTTTTGAAACAAGATGAAAGGGGGAGCGCGGAGACGACGCCACGAGGGCCACAAAAACCCCCAGCATGGTGGCGAGGACCATGCCGACAAGACCCACCTTCAGGGAATTGGCCACACCCGTGGCGAAAGCCAAGAGGTAACTGCTCTCGGAAGCGTAGGACTTGAGTCGAAGCCCTCCGTCAGCACTCAGCCAGGGAAGCGGGAACGTTTCGGCGATTTCAAAGCCTGCGGCTTCCTTCAGGAAACCGAAACCTGCTGTGAGGCCCCGCGCTTGGAGGTTGCCTATCACGTTGAACGCCGCAAACCCCAAAAACAGGGCAACGAGCGTGACGATGAGAAACGGCATCGCGAGCGAAAGAAGCTCCCGTTTTCCCATGGCCAAGCTTCTTCGTGCAGGCCTTTTCACGCGAACCCCTTACCTCAGTTGAAGGGCGGCGAGTAAAGGAGGCCGCCCTTGTTCCAAAGGCGATTCAACCCTCGCTCAATTTTCAGGGGCGTTGATGCTCCCAAATGGCGATCGAAAATTTCAGCCCAATTCCCCACGGCTGCAATGGCATTCACAGCCCAATTTTTGTCGAGTCCCATGTCGGCACCCAGGGTTCCTTGGGCTCCCACCAGGCGCTGCACTTCGGGGTCGGCGTTTGTGGCCTGAGACTTCACGTTTGCTTTTGTCAGTCCTTTCTCTTCCGCTGTCACCAGGGCAAAGAAGGTCCAACGAACAACGTCGGTCCAGACGTTGTCGCCGTGGCGGGTCGCGGGTCCGAGGGGTTCCTTCGAAATGATTTCTGGAAGAATAAGGTGATCGCCAGGCACCTTCAACGAAGAGCGGATGGCTGCAAGGCCCGAGGCGTCGGTGGTGTAGGCGTCGCAGCGGCCAGCCGCGTAGGCTTTGTTCGCATCATTGAAGTTTGCAAACACGACGGGCTTGAACTTCATCTTGTTCACTTTGAAATATTCGGTGAGATTCAGCTCCGTGGTGGTGCCAGACTGCACGCAGATGGATGCCCCGTCGAGCCCCTTCGCGCTGGTCACTTTGAGCGCTTTCGACACCATGAAGCCTTGGCCGTCGTAATAATTCACAACGGGAAAGTCGAAGGCGAGCTTTGTGTCGCGCGAAAGGCTCCAGGTCGTGTTGCGGGTCAGAACATCGACCTCGCCCGACTGAAGAGCGGTGAAGCGAGTGGTGGCATTGAGCGGTTTGAAACGAGCCTCGACGCCCACAGCCGCGGCAACGGCGCGGCACAAATCGGCATCGATGCCCTGCACTTGGCCTTTGGCATCGGTGGCCGAAAAACCAGCGAGGTCGCCCGTCACGCCGCACATAACGTACCCTTGCTTTTTGACTTTCGCGAGTGTCGCCTGCGCGAAAGCTGGAGTGGACACCACGCTGAAAAAGCCTGCCAAAGGAACGAGGAGCTTAAACAAGGAAACTGAGGTTGGCATGAGGTGCCTCCATTTGCTGTGCGTCAAAACAGTTTTTCTTTCGGGATGTCTTTGAGCAGGGGCGCTGCGGCGTCTTTCACTGAAAGGAGGGGTTCGAGAAGTCCTGTCTCGCTCAAAGGCCACTCGATGCCCACGCTCGGGTCGTTCCACAGCAGGGAACCTTCCGTGCCGGGGGCGTAAGTGTCGGTGCACTTGTAAAGAAACACAGTAGCGTCGGCGAGCGACAGAAATCCATGGGCGAAACCAGGTGGTACCCAGAGCTGCCTGCCATTTTCAGCCGACAGCGTGGCTCCGTACCATTTTCCGAAGGTGGCGCTGCCAACGCGAAGATCGACGGCGACGTCGAAAACTTTGCCCGCGGCAACGCCAACAAGTTTTCCTTGCGCGCGTGGGTTCTGAAAATGCAGCCCACGCAGGGCCCCCTTGCACGACGTCGACTGGTTGTCTTGCAGAAACGGCCCGCGAATGCCCGCCGCTTCGTATCGGGCAAGGCTGAAGGTTTCCACGAAGGCGCCGCGGTCGTCGCGGTGAACAGTGGGCTCGAGCAAAAGAACGCCGGGAAGAGGGGTCTCGTGAATGCGCATGGCCACTCCAGAACCAAGAAACAAAGTTGAATGCGAAGAAGGTCTTCAGTGGCGATCGGAGAGGATCACTTGCAAGAGGTATTTTCCGTACGACGAGTTTTTCATGGGTGCAGCCACGGCTGCCACGGCGTTGGCATCTATCCAGCCATTTTTGTATGCGATTTCTTCAGGGCAGGCGATTTTCAAGCCCTGACGCGCCTCCACGGTTTCAATGAAGTTCGAGGCCTGAAGAAGCGACTCGTGCGTACCCATGTCGAGCCAGGCGTAACCGCGGCCCAAGCTCTCGACACGGAGTGTCCCTTTTTCAAGATACTTCACGTTGACGTCTGTGATTTCGAGCTCGCCCCGTGGAGACGGCTTGAGCTGCTTGGCAACGGAAACCACCTCGTTGTCGTAGAAATAGAGGCCCACCACGGCATGATTCGACTTTGGTGCCTTCGGTTTTTCTTCAATAGACACGGCCTTGCCTGTGGCGTCGAACTCAACCACGCCGTAACGCTCCGGGTCGCGCACATAGTAGCCGAACACAGTGGCGCCCGCCTTGGCACTGGTGGCGCGTTGGAGGGCTTCCGTGAGGCCTGCGCCGTGAAACACGTTGTCGCCAAGAATGAGACAAACGTTGTCGGCGCCAATGAATCTTTCGCCAATGAGAAAAGCCTGTGCGAGTCCATCGGGTGAAGGCTGTTCGGCGTAGGTGAGACGAATGCCCCATTTCGTGCCATCGCCCAAGAGCCGTTGAAAGAGCGGCAGGTCGTGGGGTGTGCTGATGATGAGGATGTCTTGGATGCCGGCGAGCATGAGAGTGGTGAGTGGATAATACACCATAGGCTTGTCGTACACGGGCAAAAGCTGCTTCGAGAGCACGTTTGTGAGAGGCGATAGGCGTGTGCCCGAGCCCCCAGCCAAGATGATACCTTTCCACTTTGCCATCGGATGCTCCTTCGTTTGCAGCTCCAGAGGAATGGAGCCGAACCGCAGTATCATAGACTCTTAAGGCTCTTTCGCAACCACGATGGTTCGGGTGGGGAAGGCGAATGCGAGGCCGTTCGCCGCAAACGCACCAATCATCCGCTTTAAGAGGGTGTGGTGGATGTCAGCATACACGTTGTATTCCGATGACAGCACCCAATAGACCACCTCGAATTCGAGCGAAGAGTCGGCAAGGTTGATGAAATGAACGCGATCAAATCGCACGCCCTCGAGAGACTCCAAAATCTCTTTTACAAGAGTTTGTGCAAGATCGATTTTTTCGGGTGGAGTGGCGTATTCGAGGCCGAATTTGAAAGGAACCTGCATGAAAACCAGAGTCAGGGCTGTGATTTTCAGACCTCTGTCTAAGCCCCGTGGAAGGCGCAAAGTTTGCGCGAGAAGGGTGCTGGCGAGGCCTAAAAGAACAAAGGTCTGGCTCGCTTCATAAATTGCGCGATCTCTTCGTCACCGTCGTTTTTCGGCGGCTCATTTACGTCTTTGTAAGCTATTCATCTCTTCAACCCCGTCGCATGTTATTTCTTTGTAGCTGCAACATACGCGCGGGGCCTCTCTTTTTGCATCGTTCCCCATAAAAAAACTTGCTGCTTGTAAGAAAGCGGTTAGAGCGAGGCTGAGTCCCCCCGCCGACTTTCCGGAGCGTACGTGGGTACGTGAGGAAAGCGGCGGGGGGCGAAAACGACGCTATAGCCGCTTTCTTAAAGCAGCCCGTCTGAGTTTTCGAAACAAGGGTGGAGGCATCGTCGTCCCAAAGAGCGTTTGTGCTGGCTGATTTTTCTCGGATCCATTTCAGGGTGCGAGCCTTGGCATGCACGAGCACAAAAGAGACAACAAGAGCTGCGACGACGGCCGCAAACCACTGCGCCAGCGTGTTCCCGTAGACCACGCGTTCAAGAGCAGGTATTTTTCCTAGGATTAAGATGTCCTTCAGAGATCTCATTCGTCCTCCTGACGTTTGCGAGAATCTCTCCATCTTTTGCAGGATGGTCAAGGCAGAGTTCAGCGGAGAAACGACATGCACGACGTTTGTTCTTTGGGTGGTTGGGTCCCCGATGTCCTTCGAAACGGCTCGAGTTTTGCTTCCGAAACAAACCCTCGTTCCGACGAAGACTGGATGCGAGAAACCCTGAGGGTGTCTATGGAAGGCTGTGGCGCAGCGAGCCCAAACCCGAGTGTGGGCTGTGTGTTGGTGAAAGACGGACGTGAACTCGCGCGCGGATGCACGCAGGCTTTTGGGGGCGCGCATGGCGAACGTGTCGCCTTTTCAGGTGTCACTCACGACGTCGATTGGAGCCAGGTGACTGCCTACGTCGCGTTGGAGCCTTGCTCCCACCACGGAAAACAGCCGCCCTGCGCCGACCTCTTTGTGGAAAAAAAGGTGGGACGTGTTGTGGCGGCGCTTCGCGATCCTTTTGATGCCGTCAACGGCCAAGGCTTTGCGCGCCTTCGTGCCGCCGGCGTGCATGTTGAGGAGGGACTTCTTGCGAAGGAATTCGCCATGTGGTTGTCACCTTTCTTGCTTTCGGTGCGCAAGCAAACTGAGGCCAAGCCGACCATCGTGATGGCCGCAAAGTGGGCACAAAGCCTTGATGGTTGCCTTGCGGACGACACAGGACGCTCGCAGTGGATAACAGGCCCTCTGGCACGCCAGTACACGCATTGGCTTCGCCGAAAATACGACGGCATTTTGGTGGGCGCAGGAACCCTTCTTGACGACGCTCCGCGACTCGACGCACGAAACGAAAAAGGCGAGCCCCTCGAAGCCGTTCTGCAACCTTTGCGTTTCGTTTTCGATCCTGGCGCACGGCTTCTGTGCGTCGATGAGCCTGGGAAGGTGCGCCTTCGCTTGGGCACTTTGAGCACGGGTACGCCTTTAGTCGTTATCTCGTCGCGGCGCATTCACGATGATGCCCTGACGCGCCGCGGTGTGCGTGCCTGGTGTGATGAGCTCGAAAAGTTAGGCGTGGTGTTTCACACGTTCGACGCTCCCACACACACCGAAGGTTTGTGGAGTGTTTTGGAAGGCGCTGACTTTTCGTCTTTGCGCCCCGGGCCTTTTTTCCCGAGGCCTGTTCAAAGTGTCCTGGTGGAAGGGGGCCCCACTCTTCTCAACGCACTCTTGGCGGCAAGAAAAGTCGACGTCTGCCATGCCTTCGTGGCGCCGTTGTTCTTAGGCGGGGTCAAATTTCGCCTTGGCGGACTTACGGAGCTCGGCAATGCAGAGCGCTTTGTGCCTTTGGCTTCATTTGCGGCCGGCACCGATGTCGTATGGGAATTTGCTCCAAAAGCAGCGGCAGATGCGTTGTTTCTCGGAATTTAGAAAACAATTTGAACGTTCTGCGCCACGCACCGTGCGATGTTGGCAATGTGGCTGCGTGCGCTCGCTCGTGTGTCTGTTGCCTTGGGGCTTGCGCGCGAGTGAAGTTCCACGGCAAAAGCAATGAGTTCAAGCACGGGGATTTTTGCAAAGCGTCCGTGCAAAAGAACACCTGCCAGCACGCCTGCCAAGGTGTCTCCTGTGCCTGCGCGCGCGAGGCTCGGATCCACGCAGAGGCTTTGCAGCACGCGGCCTTCCGGGGAAGCACAGGCGCTGTAGGGGCCTTTTAACAAAACGAAACACTTTAAAGCGCGGGCGGCTTCGGACGCCGCGTCGGCCTTCGACAGCTTTCCGCACTGAAGGTCTTGCGCGATGTCCGGACACAGACGCGAAAATTCTCGGGCGTGCGGGGTCACCACCACGGTGGTTCCTTTGTCACGGAAACGCGACACCACGTGCGGAAGGCACCATGCGCCATCGAGAACGCAGACGGCTTCGGAAGGAACGGCCTGTGCCCAATGCTCCCCTTCTTCTTCCAGGGGTTCGGGAAGTCCGCAGCCGAAAACGCCGACCCGCGCCCTTGGAAAGAAATGTTCGCCAGCACCTCCGTGGATAATTTCGGGCCTAGAGGCGAGCACTCGGCGCTTTAATGCGGCCGAACGTGTGGCAAGGCGAACGTAGCCAGGCGAAAGCGCACAGAGTCCTTCGAGCGCAAGAAGCCCTGCTCCCGGAAATGCGGGGCTTCCAGCCACCACAAGGGCTTCGCCACGGCTGAGTTTGTGCTCGTCTCCTTGTTTGCTCAGAAAGTCGAAGCGCAGTGGGAAATTGAGCAAGGCTGCGTCTGCAGCACGGGCGTTGGCAAAACCAAGGGGAAGAAAGTGCAGTTTGCCCGAGAACCGCAAGGCCCTTTCGCAAAGCAGACCTGTTTTGTGCGCACCCAAGACGTAAGTTTCGCTTGCCTGAACGGCACAAGAGTTCTGCTTTCCGAGCACCCGTCCGGTGCGCGCGCACAGGCCCGACGGAACGTCGAGGGCGACAACGGGAAGCTTTGGCGCAAAAGACTGCGCATGAAATCGCTCAAGAGTTCTGACAAGAGCTTGGGCCTCGGGTGGCAGGTGTTCTGTGAGCTCCACTCCAAAAAGGGCATCGACAATCATGCTGTGACTCGAGAGTGCAGCCTCCGAAGGAATGTTCGCGCGTTCACAAACGCCTTGTGCCAGGGCGAGCCGCCGCTGTGCCTCTGTGAGGGGTTTTCTTTCGGAAGCAAGAGGAACAACGCTGACGTGAACTCCCGACTCGGCAGCTTTACGTGCCACAGCCCACCCTATGGCGCCAGTGTGGCCTGGTCCTGTCAACACAAGCCAGGCTTTTGAGACGTGCGCAGGCGCAGGTCGTGAGCGCAAAGCACACCACACTCTTTCGGCTGCTGTTTCCAAGAAGGCTTCCGGTGTGAGGCCGCAGGCAAACAGCGCCTGCTTGGCCTTGCGTGCGGCTTCAGGCGAAAGCAAGGGAACAAAGGCTTCAGGGCAGTTCGGTGCAGACCTTTGACCACAGGCGTCCAGGTTCGAAGAAAATGAGGGGCTCATGGCGCGGGCCTCACGTGGAAGAATCGCGTGGCGCTGTGAAGAATCGCGTGGCGCTGAGGCCAGTCGCCTCTTTCAGTACAGGTACCAGTAATCCCCGTTGTTCTGCCAGCGGCAACCGAACGCATCGAAATTTGAGTCCTGCGAAAGCCGAACGGGGCCATAGTAAACATACGCACCCTCTCTCGCCCCCCAGGGCCTTCCGTGGCTCGTGAGACTGGGCCGTATGTGAACGCATCGGTAGTTTGAAGGTGTGTTTGCGACGAAGAAAAGAATCGTGGTCGTGTATTTCCCTTCGTTCTTCGAAGCGATTTCTCCGGGAGAGTCGGAAAACGTACCCTCCTTCAGCGCGCTGACGATTTGCCATGCGTCACGAAGCGCGTCGAGGTCGATGCTCGCGACCGCAGACCACAGGGGCTCGAGGAGTTCTCCAAGACCCCCACTGCCCGGTGCTCCTCCGCCGAGTCCTCCCCCGCCTTCGCTTTCCTCACCGGGGATGGGACTCACGACGGGGTTGTTGCCTATCGGAGGCGTTGGCGTCGCTCCCCCGCTCACGCCATTTCCCGAACCCGCTTCGGAAGAGGTTCCCAGCTGCGCCACGGCAGTGTCTATCCAGTCGCGGTATGCACGCACGTCCGAGAACACCGAAAGGCCCTGTTCACAGCTCGAATATCCCCACGATGTGATGCCCGTGACAACGAGGGTGTTTCCTTGTTGGACGTAGGCGGGACCTCCGCTGTCGCCCGAGCAAACAGCCTTCCCTTCGGTTGATGTGAATTTCAGCTGCTTGGAAGACGCGAGGGCGCTCGTCAAGGAAAGTTCGACACGCCGCAAGGTCCCCGCTCCTCCTGAACTGCGCCAAATGATGAATGTGGAGGTCCAGCTCAAGCCGTATCCCGACAGAATGTGCGGTGTGCCAGGCGTCAGAGGCATGTTGCGTGCTGCCAAGAGGGCAGGCGCTGTGCCCGCGGGAGCCAAGCCCTCGAAACGAAGCACTGCCGTGTCGTGAATGGGAGTTTCTTCCTGCAAAGGCGCCTCGGTGTCGTACTCCGGATGCGTGATGACCTTCGTGACCTTAAACGTCTTGACCGACTCGACGTCGAGTCCGAAGCCGACAAAGAGGTTTGAACGATCGATGCCGCCGTCAAAGCAGTGCGCCGCAGAAAGAATGGTATTGGGGCCGATGAGGGTTCCCGTGCACAGGATGTCGTTGGTGCCCCGCAAAATGGCGACAGTCGACCGTGTGACAATGTCGTTTGCCCTCACGTCGGAGCCGCCCACAATGCCTTTGCGATCTTCCGGGGCTGTGCGAACAGGCACAGGCGTCTTTTTGCCCGATCGACAGCCTGCGGCGGCTGTGAACACGTAGGCGAGCAAAGTCCATGGCCCCAAAAACGCGATGGCCCTTCGAGCGAAAGGCGACAAGGGTTTCGAGGGGAATCGTCCCGCCATGGCGTTTCCTTCTTTTTTCTTGTTCCGTGCTCAGGATGGTTCTAGCCCACACGCGAACGTCCATTTTGAAGATTGAGTTTCGATAGCCTGGAAAGTTTAGCACGAACCCGAACACCCGTTGGTTTTGCCCTCCCGTCCGCTTTCTCGGTCGGTTCTCAGAATCCTCTGATATTTCAGGAGTTCTTCAGGGTCGGCATTGAAATGAGGGGGTGTCGAAAAAAACTGTTCGCTGAGTGGCGTGAAGCATGTTACCTCGGCACCGGCATCGGCCACCCCTTAGAGATGTGTCGCAACTCACTCCGCTCACCCAGAGTTGCGCAAGAGGGCTGGAAGAATGAAACGCAATGTTAAAATTCTCGGCACAGGTGTTTGTCGTCCGCAGAGAACGATCCTGGCCGAGGAAATCGACCTCAAGCTTGGTTTGGAACTGGGAACGACCGCCCGCCGCTCGGGAGTTCGCGAGCGAACCTGGGCGACGACCGAAAAAGCCACAGAGTTGGCTCGTGACGCGGCTCTGCAGGCGGTGGCGAACTCCGGCCTCACTTTGCAGAACATCGATGCCATTGTGTGTGGACAGTCGGTGCCCGAGCAGCTCATTCCGTCGAACGCGGCGCTTCTCCAGCGACACCTCGGACTGGAGTCCTCGGGCATTCCGTGTTTCGACATCAACTCTACGTGCCTGAGCTTCGTCACTGCGCTCGATGTCGTTTCGCACCTTATTCAGGCAGGAGCGTACCAAAACGTCCTTGTGGTCTCTTCTGAATTGGGATCTCCCGGCCTCACCTGGAAAGACCACGAAGTCATTTCTCTTTTCGGTGACGGCGCCGCAGCCGCCGTGGTGTCTGCCAACAAGGTCGGTGGCGAGAAGGCCTCTGCGCTTCTCGGCTCGCATATGGAGACCTATGGAGAGGGCGCCAACTTCTGCGAAATCCGCGGAGGCGGCACAGGCCTCTTTTCCACCCGCTACACCTCGGAAACTCACGAAGATTTTCTCTTCCACATGTCGGGCCCCAAGGTGTTCAAGCTGGCCTTGAAGATGCTTCCACAGTTTATGGACAGGCTGCTTGAGAAGGCGGGCGTCCGCATGGACGACATCTCGCTTGTCATTCCGCACCAAGCGTCCGGCAGCGCACTTGCTCTCATTCAGCGAAAACTCGACCTTCCCGATGAACGGTTTTTCAACGTCCTTGAGCGCAATGGCAACATGATTGCGGCCTCTATTCCCTCCGCTCTTCACCAGGCTGTTGCTCAAGGGCGTGTGAAACGCGGCGACACGGTTATGCTCGTTGGGACCTCGGCAGGGCTTTCCATTGGTGGCGTCGTTCTGACGTACTGAAGGCCCCTCTTTTAAGTTCGGTGCCCCAAGGAACTTGGCTGAGGAACGTGACCAAGAAAAGTAAACAAGGAGACTGAGACGTGAAAGTGTTCGTCACTGGAGCCACGGGATTCCTGGGTTCGCACCTTGTGAACCGCTTGGTGGAAAAAGGGTGGGACGTGGTGGCGCATGGTCGCAACCCTACGGCGCTTGCGTCGCTGGCCGCACGCGGAGTGAAAACCTCCGATGTGGACCTTGAAGACGTCGCCGCGGTGCAAAAGAGTTTGCGCGGTTGTGAGCGGGTGTTTCATGTCGCTGGGCTTTCGTCGCCCTGGGGCACGGAAGAGGCGTTCATGCGCAGCAACGTTGTAACCACACGCACCCTGGTGGAGGCTTGCCTTCGAGAAGGCAAGCCACGTTTGATTTTTACGTCGAGCCCGAGCCTTTACATTACGAACGAAGACAGGCTTGACATCAAGGAAACAGACCCGCTTCCAAGTCGTTTCGTGAACACCTACGCGAAAACGAAATATTTGGCCGAACAAGAAATTCTGCGGGGCCAAGAGCGTGGTCTGGGTGCGGTTCGGTTGCGGCCTCAGGCACTCGTAGGTGCAGGAGATCGGGCTATTTTTCCGCGTCTTGTGCAGGCCAACGAGCGCGGGGGTGTCCCTGTCTTCCGAGGGGGCCAAGCGCTCATGGATTTGACCCATGTCGACAACGTCGTTGCGGCGCACATTCTTGCTGCGCAAGCGCCAAACCGGGTGGAAGGCAACGCTTACAATGTGACCAATGGAACCCCGCTGCCGATGCGGGACATTCTCGACCTTCTTTTTGATGCTTTGCAGACGCCGCTTCGCAAGCGCGCGCTGCCGTATCCTCTTGTCTACGCCCTGGCCGCACTGTCGGAGGCCGCTCATAAAAGCATTCTGAAAGGCCGTGAACCGACACTCACGCGGTATGGTGTTGTTGTGCTTGCTCGTTCCCGGACGCTCGACATTTCTTCTGCTCGCCAAGAGCTGGGGTATGTCCCTGGTCCGAGCGTGGAAGAAGGCATCCGTGCCTTTGCGGCCGATTGGAGGAAACGTGACGCTTAACCTTTCGCTTTTGACCGCGGGTTACACGGAGCAATTCGCTTTTTTCGCAGAGCGCGACGGCCCCCTGAAAAAACGTCGCTTTCCTGCAACGGCAGGGCTTCTCGAACATCCCAAGGAAGGGCTGGTGCTTTTTGACACGGCTTACAGCCCTTTCTTCCACGATGCGACCCGTCGTTTTCCAGAGCGTATTCACGCTTTGGTGACTCCTGTGACCATCGATCCCCAAGACACCGTGGCCGCGCAGATTGTTCGAAAAGGCTATGCCATAGACGATGTTCGACACGTCCTCCTTTCCCACTTTCACGCCGACCACATTGGCGGGGCACGTTTGTTTCCGAAGGCCACTTTCGTCACTCGCCGCAGCGCATTCGAGGCTGTCAAACACCGATCCCGATTGAGCGGAACATTCGCTGGGTTTCTAAAAGCCCTGCTGCCTTCGGATTTCGAGTCTCGCGTGCGCTTTGTCGATGATGACGTGAAGACAGCCTTGGATTTGGGACCGTTTGATTCAGGCTTCGATGTGTTTCGTGATGGAAGCGTCCTTCTTGTTGACCTCCCTGGACATGCCACGGGCCAGGTCGGTGCTTTTGTGGATTCCTCGCAAGGGCCAGTTCTTTTAGCAGCCGACGCGGCGTGGTCGGAGCGCAATTACACCGAGGGCGTGCATCCCCATCCTCTTGCACATGTCGTCATTCGAAATTTCGATGGCCATGACTACCGCGAGACCATTGAAAAGCTCTCGGCCTTGCGAAAGGCACGGCCCGATGTGGCCATCATACCCTGTCACTGCGGCCGCGCGCATGCTGCCTGGAACGACGGACACCCTTCTGCAGGCGAAAGTGCGACGCCCCATGAATAACTCGATATTGGGAAAAATGGCCCTCAAGTTTGTTTTCCTGGTGAGCTATTTTCGAACTCTTTTTTTGGCACGTCGCTTCCGCACGCGGGCACAGCTGGAAGCCTGGCAAGAAAAGAAAGTGCGTGCGCATGTGAAGTGGACACGGCGAAATTCGTCGTTCTACGCAAGTCTTTGGAGCGGGCTGAGCGATGACGAGTGGCGTCAATTCCCTCGCATTGAAAAAGCCGACATGATGCAGAATTTTACAACCCTCAACACGGTTGGCATCCATCGCGACGAAGCGTTCGCGTTGGCCTTGCGTGCCGAAGAGACGCGAGATTTCTCGGCTGTTCTCAATGGCGTCACCGTAGGACTGTCGTCGGGCACTTCGGGGGCGCGCGGGCTCTTTTTGGTGGACCCTTCTGAGCAGCAGGGTTGGGCCGGCACCATGCTCGCCAAAATTCTACCTCAGCCTCTTTGGAAACCCACCCGTATCGCTTTTTTTCTGCGTGCGAACAGCAATCTTTACCAAAGCGTGAATAAGGGAACCGTGCGTCTCGAATATTTCGACATGCTCAAGCCGCTGGAGTCGCACTTCGCCGCCTTGGAGACTTTCGAGCCGACGCTCATCATTGCTCCGCCTCAAGTGTTGAGGCACTTGGCTGATGCGTTGCTTGGCCTTCGCGTGCGCATTCAGCCCTTGAAAATAGTGTCCGCTGCCGAAACCCTCGATCCTTTAGACGAGACTGTGATCGAAAAAGCCTTTGGGCTCCCGGTGCATCAAGGCTACCAAGCTACGGAAGGCTTCCTGGCTGCGAGCTGCCGACTCGGAACCTTGCATTTGAACGAGGACCTTGTGCACGTAGAGCGCGAGCCACTCGACCCTGTTTCGCGTCGTTTCGTGCCCGTCATCACTGATTTTCGTCGTCGCACCCAGCCTGTGGTACGTTATCGTCTCAACGACATCCTCACAGAAGCTCGCGAACCGTGCCGCTGTGGGTCGCCGTTCCTTGCCCTCGAGCGCATTGAAGGCCGATGCGACGACATTTTCAGGCTCCCTGTGCGGGCGGGTGAAGGCGCCCTTCGGGTCGTGTTTCCTGACTTCATTCGCAGAGCCATCATTTCTGCGCACGACGGCATCTCTGCTTACATGGCTGTGCAGGGCAAAGAAGGAAGCGTCACTGTCCACGTGGAGGTCCGCACCGGAACCGACCCCGAGGTTGTTGAAGCCTGCATTCTTCGCGAATTCGACGCCTTGTGGAAGACACTGGACGTCGCGCCCCCACGCGTGGTGTTCGAAAGAGCGCTTCCGCCACTGGAGGGTCGGAAGCTTCGGCGTGTGATGAGCCTCTTTCCAGGACGGGATCACACCCCATGCTGAGCGCTCACTTTGGAGCCGAAGGGTTCCTGCTCCTGGCCCTGATTCTTCTTCTTTTGATTCAGCTCGCTTTCACTACGGGACTTGCGCGCGCGCTTGCGCAATTGCCCACATTGCCCCAGTTTCCCAATGGTTTTTCGGGAGAATCGACGCTGCACGCAACCGTTGTCATTCCGGCTTTCAATGAACAAGAAAACATTGAAAGGTGCGTTCGTTCCGCCCTTCAGGCTTTCTGCGAGGCTTCTGTGACGGGAAGCGTCGTGGTCGTCGACGACCGTTCGACCGATTCGACACCTGAGATTCTGGCTCGCCTGGCCTTGGAGTTTCCTCGTCACCTGAAGATTTTGAAGTCCGAAGATCCTCCCGATGCGATGGCTTTTCACGGGAAGAATAGAGCATGTTGGTCGGCCCGCAATCTTCTGGAAGGTACCCACGTCTTGTTTCTTGATGCAGATGTTCGTCTTGGCAAGACAGCATTGCCCGACGCTCTGCGTTACGCCGAAAGTGAGAAGGTTGATCTTCTGTCGCTGGCGCCTGCTTTGGCATTTGGGTGTCTGGCGGAGTGGATTGTTCAGCCCATTATGATGATGTTTATGGGTGCCCTGTTTCGAGCAACCGAAGTCAATGACCCGACCTCGAGCCACGCTTTTGCAGCTGGTCCCTTTTTGCTCTTTCGTCGAGAGTTCTATGAAAGTCTTGGTGGGCACACCGCTGTGGCCCACGAGATTGTTGAAGACGTGGCGTTTGCGCGGCTCGTGAAGGAAAAGGGCGGTCGCTTGCGCCTGCTGTCGGGAGCTCATGTGGCGTCGTTGCGCATGTATTCTTCCCTATCCGCCTTGTGGGAAGGGTGGACGAAGAACATTTACATTGGACTCGAGCGGAGTCCTGTGCGTGCCGCCGCCGCCATCGTCGTGTTGGCTCTCTTGTTCGTGATGCCTTTCGCCGCCTTCCTGGGAACCCTTGGGTTTGTGTGGAGTGCCAGTGGCACCGAAGCGAGTCCTGACGTCAGCCATTTGGGCTTAGCCATGGCGTCGGTGCTTTTGATTTTCGTGGCGCGCGGCTTTGTGTGGTGGAAATTGAGAGTGCCTTTTGGGCTCGTGTGGGCCACGCCGGTGGGGGCCATTCTTGTGATGATGCTTGTTGTCGACTCTGCGTGGCGCGTCACCACGCAGCGAGGTTGGACCTGGAAGGGCCGTTCCCTGTCGTCGCCGCAAAGAAGAACCGCTAATCAGAACGTGCGTGAATGATCAACGCTCTGACGGCGAGAGATCCCTGCGCGCGAGCGAATGAGGTCGTCGATAGTGAGTGCCCAGTCGGTGTGGCGGGTGTCTTGATCGGACACTTCAAAAGCAACAATGTCATCGTGCGACGAGGCGAGAAAGCTCAGAGGGCCGCGGGACTTTCGGTCGATTTCGAGAATGACGCGAGTGGATCCAGGACGTGTGACGAACGTCACCTCCACTTCTCCGACACTGGGCCCGTAAAGGCCTCTGGTGCTGAATTCGATTTCTTGAAAACAAGGGAGATTTGAGCCGGGAATTTGACCCATCTCGATGTCTGCTTTGAAGAAGCTCAAGCCGAGGCGTTCGCACGCGGCGAGCACGGCAGCTTGTGCAGGGGTGGGAGTGACCGCCAGGGGGTCGGCATCCTTGGCATCAAGCGCCGATGCGATGTCGAGGTGCGTGCGCACATAAACCTGGCAGGAAAGGGCGCGGTCATTCCACTGGGTGAGCGGGGTTTCGAGAGGAAGAATGAATTCGACAGGAATCGTTTTTGTCTGTCCGGCGTTGATTCGAAAGGGCATGCACGCCGGAATACGGGCGAGTTCAACTTCATGCCAGGTGACCACATCATCGTGCTCACTTTTAGCGCGGGTGCAAAGGCTCAAAGTGATGCCGCCGATGTCTTGTTCGACGGCTCCCCCTTTGACGACGATGTCGGCGCGAAGAGAGCTGCCTGGAAAAACCGGGGTGGGTGCGAGATGGGTGTCGACGGTGGCGCTGCCCACCCCCACCTTCGCCAGCAGGGATTTGAACACGGAGACCTCCTTGTCTTGGAAAAGCAGAGTTAATTATGCTGTCCTTACTTATTTATCCTTTTCCTCAGGGATCCGTAAAATGGATAAATGAATGCGAACTCTTCCATTTTTTCGAAGTGGCTTCAAAAACGCGCGGGCCTGATGCTGTTGATGTAGACTTCCTGAGTTTGTGTCCTTGTCAGCTGTGAGGAAACCATGTTCAGACTCCTTTTTGGGTTCGTTGCGTCGTTGTTTCTTTCGGTGTTTGGGTTTCTCTGTCTTTCGCCGGCTCTTGCAGCCGAAGTGAGCCGATTTCTGCCACCGGGTTCCTACAAAGACATCCCCGTGGAGCATGAGGGAGATGACGGCAAGAAGCGGAAGTTCGACATCTTCGTGCCATCAAAGGCAGCGGCGGGCGTTCCTTTGCCCGTGATAGTGAACTTGCACGCCTACCTGACGAGTTCTGATGTGCAAGCATGGTTTACCGATTTGAACATCGCAGCGGAACAAAAAGGGTACGTTGTTGTTTATCCGCAAGCCCGATTCGCCTCCTGGAATGGAGGCTGGTGCTGTGGAGAGGCTGCCTTGCGTCGCACCGACGATGTGGAATTTGTAAAAGACGTTGTGAAGGAAATCCAGTCGCTCGTGCCGGTGGACACCTCTCGTGTGTATGCGGCAGGAATGTCGAATGGGGGTTTCCTGTCCCACAGGCTTGTCTGCGAGGCTTCCGATGTTTTTGCAGCAATGGCCTCTGTTTCCGGAGTCTTTGCCATGGACGAAAAAAAATGCACCTCACAACGCGCAGTGCCTGTGCTTCAAATTCATGGCAAACTCGACCCTGTCGTTCCTTATTGGGGCGCAGTGTACAAAGGCGCCGTGAGAACCGTTCGATGGTGGTCGAGTGCCTTTGCGTGTGAGAGCGAAAAAACAACTTTCGAGTTCTCTGACACGACGTGTGAAACAAGAAGCCAGTGCCGAGACGGTGCTGAAGTGACACTCTGTTCCGTGCGCTTCGGTGGGCATTGCTGGCCAGGGAATCCTCTGTGCCCTGGCAGTTTCGGCGACAACCCTTTTCACGCCACAACGGCGCTTTTCGCGTTTTTTGAAAAACATAGGCTGGATGGAG
Source organism: Silvanigrellales bacterium (assembly GCA_020247005.1). GTDB lineage: Bacteria > Bdellovibrionota_B > Oligoflexia > Silvanigrellales > Silvanigrellaceae > JADCJN01. The sequence continues at coordinate 21,378 of JADCJN010000115.1, read as the reverse complement.
GGCGGTGAACGCGTGGACTCTTTGGTGAGTGTGTTCGTGGATGCTGGATTCCGCGAAGGGGATGCTGGGCTCGGTGTGTGGGTCCCCTTGTTGGGAACGGGTGTTTCCCTTTTCGCGAGAGCCGACGACAACAACGAAGCCGAGCGTCTCGCGATTCAGCTCGGGCTTGTGGTTGGGCATCTCATGAGCCTTCGCAATGTCGTTGTTTTGACCGACAGCCAGGCGAGTGTTTCGTTCTTTGCGGGGCGGCTTTTAAAGGGTGGGATAGACCTCCAATGGCGGCCCCGCGAGGTCACGAGCCTCGCCGATTTCTTTGCCACCCTTGGTCTCGCTGGTAAGTCTTTGATTGCGCGCACGCCCAATGCCAAAAATCCCGAGGCGAAGTTTCGTGGGCTGAGCCAGCTGGAACGAAGCTCCAAAACACCCTTGAAAGATGTCGCGGTAAAATGGTTGTCGGTGCCGAATCCACCCCGAATGCCTTTCGATCTCGACTCCACGGGTCTTGGCGATGTTGTGCCTGGTTTTCGCGAGGTTCTGGGGAAAAAAGTTCCCGTGGAGGAAACCAGGGTGCTTGTGGGCGAATTCGCCCGCAGGAGGGTGTTGCGCTGACCTGCGCCCGGAGCGCTCGTTTTGCCGTCGAGTCGTCTTGGCATCCCGTTCAGGGGTCTTCGTTGCGCCAAGGGGCCTCAGATTTGGTACGAGGGCGTCAGGCACGGGAAACAGTGCCCTTCCCCACAAAAAGGAGCCCACACCATGGCGTTTCAAGCCACTCTCAAATCGATTCAATTTCTTTCTTTTTTCGCGGTTGCGAACATCCTTGGATTGGCATCGGTTGCGAACGCCAGCAATTACCCACCCGACTACGTTATTGACTCGGAATGCAAGGTGGTGGGTCCAGCGCGCGTGTGCGCGCAAAACCGTCGCTACGGAGGCTGGCCTCGCTTCACCGTTTCGTACCAGGGTCCCCTTCAGGCCACGCAGTGGGGTCGTATTTCTGTTTACGTTTCCCTGAATGGGCGACAAGGGGTTTTCCCTATGGCGAATTCCAATTTCGTGGAAATGGTGTCGGTGGGCGGACTGCGTAACGTGTCGACGTGTGTACCAGCGGGCTCACCAAGCGTGGGACGTCCGTATCCTGCATGCACGGGTGGGGGATCGTGGAACTACAGCTTGCCCTCGCAAGCCGAACTCGACGTCATGTTTTATGCACGAGACCAAGTCGGACAACCGAATGCCTGGGACATGTCTTTTGCATTTGTGGCCGAGGACGGCACTTGGGACAGTGCAAACGGCGCGAACTACAGCATTCGGTTTGAATGACTCCTTGAAGGCGCATTGAGCGTAGACAAAACGCCTGTGTTGCCTGCAGTGAGGGTGAATTTCATCAGGCGTCAGCGGTCGAAAGCGCAGGGCTGCTCCCGGTAAACTGCGGGTTAGTGAGTGAATGGCAATTCCTCATACCCCGCAGTTTACGACGCCGCTTTGCTCAAGAGTTGTCCAGCCTTCAAAAAGGAAACGACCTCATTTTCGTCGAAGTTCGAACCTAAGAATCGTTACGGTTTGCCTTGTCGATCTCATGCGCTCTTGCAAAGTCGACTGCGTCATCACCCAAAGGTACGTCTAGGCTCGACCCACCACGAATCGTAATGTTGGCGCCTTCTGTGAACGCCGACGACAACGGACTACAGGGTGGCTTTTCGGCCCAAGGCGATGCCCTTCACCGTGAGGTCCTCGTCGAGGTCCGGCCAGTGCAGCCCGAGCCCACGTCCTGTCATTTGGAAATTCTCGCGCTGCGCTTGGGTCGCGTTGGCGAGGCGCGGGTAGAGCGCGATGGGAGTCTTCACCTGCCTGCCGTCGGTCAGATCGACGCAAATGAGGTCTTCCTCGAACCAGACGCGCAAGGCGGGGTGCTCGGGTTCCTGCGTGGTGGCGCTCACGAGGCTTCCGTCACGCGCAGAGGTGTCCCGTGCATGAAGATCTCGTCTGGGCAGACGCACATGCCGTTGGGCCACGTCGGCGTCCCGCTCTCAAGGAACACGAGGCCGAAGTAGTCCGGCTCGCGCAGCGGCAGAGCGACCGAGCCGTTCGACGCGAGGACGTCGGACAAATCGTATTCGACTACCTCGCCGGTCCCGAACGTGCAGACGATCTTCGGCGTCTTCGCCTCGACTTTCGTTACCTTCCTCAACATGCGTTGCCCTCCTTGCTCAATTGTCGGCGCCAGGGATGCGCGCGGTCGGTTCGAGCTCCACGGCCTTTGCCCAGTTCGCCTGAAGCGCCTCCCGGTGCTCGGCCGCCCACTCCTCGACGATCCGCGTCATCTTCGCCGGGAACTCCCCGTCCAGGAGCTTGCCGGTGTCGATGCGAAACGTCGCCTGCATGCCCTGGTACTCCGCGTGGAAGTGCGGCGGGTTGTGGTCCCTAAAGTTGATACGGATGATGATGCCGAAGAACAATGAAATTATGGGTATCCAGTGTTTCGCCTTTCAGCAATTTCCAGTCTCACGTCGCTGGAAGTCGTGAACCGTCTCTGTCGTTCGGCTCGCTTCGTGCAGTGTCATCGCATCGGTCGCGCCTCGCAGGTCGACCCCAGCTTTGCGAAAGGAGATCATCATCGTCTTCATGTCGCTCCACCCTCCCATCTTCATGACGCGGATCGGCTCCACGCCCCTGGACAGCAGGAGGGTAGCCCACGTCGTGCTAAGATCGTGAAAACGAATGGGTGGTAGGCCGAGCCCAACCAAGAACTTACTCATCTCCCTTGCTTGCTCGCCCTTATCCCATGCGCTCCGACGCGGAAGCACGAACTCCCCTGCCCCTGTTTTCAGCTTCAGTTCCTTGAGGATTGGAGACAAGAACATGCGCAGAGTAAATTCCGGAATTCCGCAGCTGTCGACCGTGTTCCGTCAGCGATGATTTTCGGGATCGATCGGTTTAATTCTCGATCAGTCACCATCCACTCGCATGTCGGCGCCCTGACGGCTGACGGAACTCCGTCGCCCCATTGCAATGCGAAAAGTGGGATCTGCTGCGTGACCTTCGAATTTATGGTTCTCTCTACGGCACGGCGCTCGTCCCCGGGGCCGCGTCCGGCGCGACTGATGCGTGGGCTAGGTCCTGAGGCACGAGCGCGGGTAGGCATGAAGCGCTGTGAGAACCGACGAGGGAAGGAAGGGCAAGGGCGCTGCGCCCGGGCGGGGGGCGCTCATCGTTGCTTCTTCGATAACTACGACGGCAACGACAGGATGACATCACATTGCGTCACACCCCGTGAGAAATCGTGAATTGACGCAGCTTTGAATTCAGGCGCCCTTCTTGGCGCTGACTTGTGATTTCTCGCGCAACATGCGCTTCTTTCCGTTGCCTGAAAATCAAAAGCCCCGGTCAAACGACCAGGGCTTCGGGGGATGGGGTGGCTGACGGGATTTGAACCCGCGCATGATGGAATCACAATCCATTGTCTTAACCGCTTGACTACAGCCACCACAAGTAAGGGAAGGTGGTAGTGCACTCTTCTAGGAAGGTCAAGGAGGTTTGGGGTCGCAGAGAACTGTCGTCAAAGGCTTGGTGCGGGCAACGGCGGTGGCTTCGCCTAAACTGGAAAGAGGTGTCGGGTGTTCACCGCCCCGCCTTTTTGGGCACTGCCCAACCAAGGAGCCGAAGACCGTGGAGACCCCCTCGTCCCCAGCACCCGCCGCTCCCGACAGCCTCCGGCGCATGAGGCTCTTCTACAATCTGTTTCCCTATCCCAACCGGGCTGTTTGGAGCCGGCCTGACCCCAGTGAGCACCTCGTTGCACACGCGGGCTTCGCCCGTCTCTTGGCCCGAGGGGACGCCACCCTCGCCACGTCTTTGTGGCGCCGCTCGAAGGGCGTGGACGGAGGACTGAGCACCGGCATGGAGGGAGAGTGGGCCCACGCGTCTCCACGCACGGCGCGCGACCTCGCCCAGGCGCACACTCACTTTGAGAGTTTGTTTGGCGAAGCTGAGCATGTGGCCCTGGTGGGGTGTGGCACCGATGAACCGCTCCTCATGCGGCTCCTCCATCCGCGGGCGAAGCTGGAGGCTCTCGACCTCAGTGCGCGATCGCTTGGCATCGCGAGGTGGAAGGAGTGCCTTCTGCGCATCAGTCAGTTTGCGCGTCTGCGGCGACCTCGAAAATTGGGCTCAACCCGTTACGTTTGTGCCGATGCGGCGAGGCATCTTCTGGAAGGCAATGCCGAACGGTTCACGCATATTCAATGCTTCGGTGTCTTGCACCACCAGAAAGACCCGTGGCGGATGTTTGCAGGGCTCGCTCGGGCTCTTAAGCGCGGTGGAACGCTCAGACTTATGGTCTACAGTCACCATGGGAGACGCTTGGAAAGACGCATTCAGGGACGTTACGAGCGCCTGTGGGAAGAAGTCACGCACGACCCCCTTGCCCTGGCACGCCTGTTCTGCGAGCACGCGAAACTCCACTTCTGGCAGATCTTTCAGTTTCTGCTTGGCAATGGAGGCGCCAGTCTGAGGTTCCGTTACCTCGGGCTTTCGAGTGCCAGCGTTGCAGATGCGCTGTTGCACCCCTCGGATCCGGGGCTTCCCTTGGAAGATGTGCGAAAATGGGCCGTAGCGCATGGTTTGCGCCTTGTTTTTTGTGAAGCGAAATTCGACGACGATGGATGGCAGGCGGGGTTTGGACACACGCCCGAAACGGCCGCGGCCTGGCGCAAAATAGAGGCTGCGGACACCCGCGATGCGCTTCTGTCCAACGTGGTGGCCATCTTTTTGAAGCCGTGATACCCCCAGGACATGGCTCACGCGAATCGCAGCACGGCGCACATTTTCATAAACACGAACAAGTGGTTCTCGGCGGTCAGCGAGTACGCGCTTCAGTTCGCCTCCGCCTTGCGCGACGACGGGCTTTCGCCCCTCTGTTTGAGCCACCCTCAAAGCCCGCTTTTTCCAAAATATGCGAAAGCCTCTCTGCGCTCGGCCGAGCTTCCTCTTTTGGGGGGATTTTTGGGGTTCGTTCGTTCTTGGAGCACTCTGACAAAGGTCTTGCGTGCTGAAAAGCCGCTGCCCCGGCTTTCGGGCGGTGTGTCCCATGTTGTGGACAACTTTGTGGATAACCACGCAACATTTGGAATTGTATGGACTTTCGAGGGGCGCGAACACACCCTCTGCGCACTGCATCGTCTCGTCCATCGCCAAGCTTGGGAGCGTTGGAAGCATGTGAGGGTGCGAGGGCAAGCGGCCCCTGTTCGTGACACCCTGTTCAATCGATGGGTGTATCGGAGGGGGGCTGACGCTCTGGTTGTGGCGGCCGACATTGTGAAGCGCCGGATTCCCTTTGCCGCCTTTCTGCCGGTGCTTTCCCTGTTTCCTTTTTGTTCCCGTTTTGCGCACGAGGCGTCGGCGGCGCCTCTTTTTGGGGGCACTCGCGAACCGCTGGCGCGGACGGCTCCTGTTCCTTTTCTCGCGAACACCCCTGACATCGATCCTGCGTGTCCGTTGTTCGTGGTTGTTGGCCGGTTCGATCCGGTGAAAGGCCACGAATCACTTCTCCGCGCTTTCGGCGATTTAGCCTCGCGACAGCCACCAGACTCGGCTCCATTGCAACTTGTGTTCGCAGGACGCAGTGAGAACATCTCTGCCCATTCTCTTGTGACGTTCGCTGCGGAAGCCTGGCGAGGCAAAGTCGTTTCCCATGGCTCACGGTTCTTTGTGAAGGGTTTTGATGGCCGCGCCCGGTTGTTCGTTTTCGACGAACGTGTTTCCGACATCGTCGGCCTCATGTCCATGGCTCACTTTGGTGTGATCCCGAGCCTGGGCAGCGAAGTGATATGTCGCGTGGCGGTCGAGTTCCTTCAGTGTGGGACGCCTTTGGTGTCATCGACGGCTGGGGCATTGGCGGAAATCATTCCCCAAGACGTGGGCGTGTTCTTCACGCCGGGCGACGACGAGGATTGCCGGCGTGCGCTTTCGGAAGCCCTGAGTTATGCCCAGGTGCCTGCGATTCTGGTTCAGTTTCGTCGCGATGCCAAAGCCGCAGGGCTTGGGCTTTATGCAGCAGAGCGCTATGCAGAACTCGTGCACAGCATGGAGAAGATCCTCTTTGAAGGCGCGCTCCGGCAGGAACACTCCTAGGGTACCGCGGTGGTTTCTGCCGAGCCTGTTCCTGCGCGCACTTCGTTCCAGGCTGTGTCCACAGCTTCCGTAGCCTCGCCGAGGTCGGCGAACCACTCGAGACGTTCGCGGAGTTCTGCCGTGGGGTAAATATTCGGATTGGCCAAGACCTCAGGCGCGAGCAGCTTGCGGGCTTCGCCGTTCGCAGTGGCGTATTGGTTGGTTGAGGCGAGCTTCGCATTCATGTCGGGGCGCATCACGAAGTCGATAAATTTCGCGGCGAGTTCTTTGTTGGGCGCGTTCGCAGGAATGGCGAGGTTGTCGGCCCAAATGGTGCCGCCTTCCTGGGGAATGACAAAAGTGATTTCGGGATTGGTGAGGCGCAGCTTGGACACCTCGCCGCTGTAAGAATGCGCGAGCCAGACGTCTCCGGAGGCCAGGAGATCTTTGTAGCTCATGGTGTCGATGCGGCCGATGTGCGGCTTCGCGGCAAGCAAAACTTGCTTTGCTTCTTCGAGCGAAGCGGCGTCGGTGGTGTTGAGGCTCTTGCCGTTTCGCTTGAGCGCTGCGCCCAAAACTTCACGAGGGTCGTCGAGCAGGCTGACGCGTTTTTCAAGGCCTGCAAGGCGCGTGGCGTCGAAAAATTCGGCCCAACTTTTTGGAGGGTTTGTGATTTTCGATGCGTTGTAGGCGATGCCCGTGGTGCCGAACATGTAGGGTACGACGTAGGTGCCCGTGGGGTCGTAGGCCACTTGCCGGAACTCGGGTGCGAGGTTCACAACATTCGGCACGCGCGACTTGTCGAGGGGTGCGAGGAGATTTTCCTGGATCATGGTGGCCACGACGTAGTCAGAAGGCACGACAATATCGTAACCCGAACCACCGGCTTTGAGCTTCGCCATCATGGCCTCGTTCGACGGATAATTTTCCTCGTTTACCCGCACACCGTATTCTTTTTCGAACGCAGCAAGAACCTCTTTGTCGGCGTAGTCTGTCCAGATGTAGAGATTCAAGACGGGCACTTCGGCCGGTGCTTGCTTCAAGAAGAGAAAGGCGCCTCCCGCAAGCGCGGCGAGAAAAAGGACTCCGACGAGGGCTTTTTTCATGCGGTGAATTCCTTGGGAAGGGGTCCTTGCTTCAGGTGACCTCACCTGGTGCGCGAAGCCATTTTTGGAGCACGAAGGCCGACAAAACAAAGAGAAAAGAGAAGCCAAGCAGAAGAGTTGAAACGACGTTGATTTCAGGCGTCAAAGCCTGCCGCCCCTGAAGGTTCCAAAAATAAAGAGGAAGGGTTTGAAACCCACTGCCTCCCACGGAGACAAAATAGCTTACATAGAAATCGTCGAGCGACACGGCCAAAGAAAGGCACGCACCTGCAATGATTCCAGGAAGAATTTGCGGGAACATCACAGTCCAAAACGCCTCGGGGCGAGATGCGCCGAGGTCGTGCGCCGCAAGAAGCTGCGCGTCATCGAAGTGCTCGAGGCGGGCACGAACCGTATACATGACGTAGCCAATGCCCAAAGTGACGTGACCTGCCACCACGCTGGGAAAAGAGCCCAGTTCAAGCCCCCAGAGCAACAACGAGGGCCGAAGGAAACGAGAAAAGAACAGCAGGAGACCCAGGCCAAGCACAATTTCGGGTGCAAGAAGAGGGAAGGCGCCCATGGCGAGGAGTGCCTTGCCGGCCACTTTCGCGCGGCGCAAGGAATGGATGGCGAGCGCGAGCGCAGTGCCCAGACCTGTGGACAGGGCTGCAGAAAGAAAGGCAACGCTGAAGCTTGTGACAACCGCTTTGTAAACAGCAGGGTTCGAAAGAGCGCGCCGATACCATTCGAGCGTAAAGCCTTCCATTCGGAGAGCGAAGCGGCTCGCCGAGAAACTATAAACCACCAGAACAACCAGCGGTGCGTAAAGAAACAACGTGACAAGCGCGACATGAACTTTCAACGCGTGTCGCATCAGGCATCGTCCCTTCCGCCCAGCAGCCCCTTGCCGAACTTGAATCCAAGGGTTAGGGCGGCGCCCACGATGATCATCAGAACACCTGCCAGAGCCGCGCCAAAAGGCCAGTTGGGTTTGACGCTTCCCAGGAACTGGCTTTCTATTTGCGTTCCGAGAGTGGAAATCATGCCCCCTCCGAGCATGCGCGGCACGCAGTATTCACCCATCATGGGGACGAACACGAGAACGAGCCCCGCAAGGATTCCGGGCCGAGCATGGGGCACGACAACATGCCAGGCCTGTTGCCAAGCGTTTGCGCCCAGGTCGCGCGCGGCTTCGAGCTGACGCCAATCGAGTTTTTCGAGCACGGCGTAAAGGGGAAGAATGAGAAAAGGCATGTAGCTGTAAACCAGGCCCAGAACAACAGCGCTTTGGCTGCTGGTCAGCAACCCTTGAAAGCCCAAGGTGCCAAGCCCCCGTGCAAGTGCGCCTTCAGGGCGGAGAAGAACAAACCAAGCATAAATGCGGACCAGAAAATTGAGCAGGAACGGCGTGAGGAACACGGCAAGCCACGGGGCGCGCCACCGAGGCGTTCGGGTGACCACAAACCACGCCACCGGAAAGGCCACCCCAAGGCAAAACACACTGGAAGCCACCGCCAGAACCACACTGCTCCAAATGACGCTGGAAAAAGGGGGCTGGAGTGCGCGTGCATAATGGTGAAGGCCGGAATCAAACCCAGTTATGAGGATAAGCCCCAGGGGGACAACGAGAAAGGCGCCCAGCCATGCCAGGGGTGCCAGTGCCAAAAACGAGACCTTTCGTGACGCAGAAACCGCTGTGTGTTTTTGCGTCCGTGCCTTCATAGCTGACCTGCAGGGAGCGCGTGAAGACGGGCGTCGAGAAACGACACCGACACGGCCTCGCCGGGTGCGATGGGGGCGCCCCCGTTCTGAGACACAACGACCTGTTGGCCATTGGCTAAACGCACCACGTAACGCCGCTCTCGACCAAGGTAACTGACCGATTCGACCCTGGCGTCGGCAGATTCACTCTGCCGACTTTCCTCTTTGCAGAGAATGTGAAGCCGTTCTGGGCGGACCAAAAGATGGAGCGTATTTTGTGATTGGGGTGCGTTGGGTGCGCCAGAAGGCGCCACCGTGGCTTCCACTTCGACTCCTAGACCGCTGCAGTGGGCGCGAACAACATGGGGCTGCCCTGGCACGGGCGCTCGAACAGTGGCCATCAACACGTTGCCTTCCGGGAAGAAAGCCGCAACAGCCCGTGATGCGGGCCGCGCGTAGATGTCTTCGGGGGTTCCCACCTGCAGAAGAGCGCCTTCGTGCAGCAGAGCAATGCGGTCGGAAAGAGCGAGGGCTTCGTCTTGGTCGTGTGTGACATAAATAAACGTGAGGCCGAGGCGGCGTTGCAGTGCCCTCAGCTCGCGTTGCATCTCTTGGCGCAAACCGGCATCGAGTGCGCCCATGGGTTCGTCGAGAAGAAGAAGAGAAGGGTGAGGGGCCAAAGCGCGCGCCAGTGCAACGCGTTGCTGCTGTCCGCCAGAAAGTTGCCCGGGGTAGCGGCGAGCGAAGGGCGACATGCGTGTGAGCTCGAGCATGTTCTCCACGCGCGTGTTCAACTCTTGACGAGTGATGCTTTTTTTCTTCCTCACTTTCAGCCCGAATGCGACGTTTTCGTAAACCGTCATGTGAGGAAACAGGGCATAGTTTTGGAACACGAGATTCAGGTCGCGCTCTTGAACAGGCGTGTGGGTCGCGTTGACGCCGCCTATTTCAAGAGTGCCTTCATCGGCGGTTTCGAACCCGGCCAAAATGCGCAGGAGTGTTGTTTTCCCGCACCCGGAGGCTCCCAAAAGGGAAAAGAATTCGCCTTGCGCGACCTCAAGGTCGACTCCTTTTAAAACTTCTTGCGCGCCAAAGCGTTTGCGCAGTCCGCAGACTCGAAGAAGAGGGGGCGCGCCCAACGTGCCGGTGCTCACTTTGCGCCTTGTGCAGCAGCGTCGTATCGCTTCCAGACATCTGCCAAACCACTTTCCCAGTCCTCGATGCCAAACAGAAAGGTGCGTCGGAACAGGCTGGAGTCGAGCCGAGAATGGGCAGGGCGCTTTGCGGCCGTGGGGAACTCTGCCGTGGTGATGGCTTGGACTTTCGTGCAGGGAATGTGTTCGCGTTCTTTGAGGCCTGCGACAATGCGTTCGGCGAAGCCATGCCAGGTCGTTTCCCCTTGCGAGGCAAGGTGATAGAGGCCAGCTGTATGCTGTTGAAAAGCGGGTCCGCCAGCGAGCAGCGTGTCGACAAGGCGCGCAATGGTGCACGACAGCGCGTGGCTGGAAGTGGGAGAGCCGTGTTGGTCAGCCACCACCCTGAGAACGGGATGCGTGCGTGCGAGGCGAAGCATGGTGAGAAAGAAATTCTTGCCTTCTGTGCCATACACCCAAGACGTTCTAAGCACGAAAGGTGTGCCGCCTGCGGCGGCGACGGCTTCCTCGCCTTCTCGTTTTGTGGCGCCATAGGCACCCAAGGGCGAAGGCACGTCGGTTTCCGTCCACCCTCCCGGCTTGGTGCCATCGAAGACGTAGTCGGTGGAGATGTGCACAAAAGGGATGCCCTTGCGCGCACAGGCCCTTGCCATGTTTCCAGGAGCCACGGCATTGAGTGCCCGAGCCTGTTCGGTTTCGACTTCTGCTTTGTCGACCTCGGTGTAGGCCGAAGCGTTGACGACGGCAGCGGCCTGCGTCTGCTCGAGCACCTTGGCAATGGCGCTTTCATTGAAAACGTCGCACTCCGTGCGGCCGAAAAGGTGCGCACGGGAGCCCCATGCCTCCGCAAGACCTCGTGCCACTTGGCCGTTGCGGCCAAACACGACCACAGAGGGTGCTGTCATGGGTGCGCCACGCCCGAAGTTTCGGAGTGCTGCGCCGCAGGAGTGGGTCGCACGACGGCTTCGCACCATGCGAGGTTCTCGAGGTACCAACGCACCGTGGTTTTGAGGTGAGTTTCGAATGCGGCTGCGGGTTCCCATCCCAGTTCGCGGCGGATTTTGGAGGCGTCCACAGCGTAACGGAAGTCATGTCCGAGCCTGTCGGTGACGGATGTGATGAGGCTCTCGTGCCGGAAGCCGGGTTTCGGAGCGAGTTCGTCAAGCAGGCCGCAAATGGCGCGAATGACTGTCATGTTGGGGACGTCGTTGGCGCACCCCACATTGTAGGTTTCCCCCGATCGACCCCGTTCGAATGCCGCGACAATGGCCGAGCAGTGGTCGTCGACAAACAGCCAGTCGCGCACTTGCTGACCGTTGCCGTAAACGGGAATAGGTTTGCCGGCCAGCGCATTGAGAATGACCACAGGAATGAGCTTTTCAGGGAATTGGTATGGTCCATAATTGTTGGAGCAGTTTGTGACTACGGTGTCGAGCCCGAAGGTGTGGTGCCAGGCGCGCACGAGGTGGTCGCTGCCTGCCTTGCTGGCAGAGTAAGGAGAATTGGGAGAGTAAGGAGTCTCCTCGGTGAAGGCTCCCGTTGCGCCCAGTGCCCCGAAGACTTCGTCGGTGGAGACGTGGTGAAAACGGAAGGTTTCGCCGGCGCCCAATGTGGCCATGCGCTCACGTGCACACTGCAGAAGCGTGTAGGTGCCGAGCACGTTCGTTTCAATGAAGGCGCGAGGACCCGTGATGGAACGGTCGACGTGGGACTCCGCCGCGAGGTGGATGACACCGTGCGGTGAAAATTTTTGGAACACGGCGCGCATGGCGCTTTCGTCGCGGATGTCGGCTCGAATGAGTGTGTGGCGTGGGTTTGCTTCAACTTCACTCAAATTCAGAGTGGAACCTGCATAGGTCAGGGCGTCCACATTGACCACGGTGTAGTCGGTTTTGCGCAAGAGGTGGCGGACGAGCGCGGAACCGATGAAACCGGCTCCTCCGGTGACGACGAGAGTCTTTGGCATTTTTCAATCACTTTCACATTGCGCGTTGTCAGACCACTTGAAAACGAGGGCCACGACTCTGCAGGAACACTTGTCAATGTAAGGAAACTAGCAGAAACTGCCGGCGAGGAAAAGCACACCGATGACTCCTTTGTCTCGCCCGGGTTCCCCTTCCCCTCTCTCTCCGGAAGAAGGTTCGTTTTGGTTTCAGCGGCCCTTTTTTCACTGGATGAACCCCCTGGTGGAACGGGGGTCGCAACGGCCGCTCGATGACACCGATCTTTTGCCTCTGAACCGTTCCGAAGACACCTTTTTTTGGGCAAGCCGATTCTCGGAGTGCCTGCCTCCCTACCTCAAGTCGAAGCACCCTATTTTCGCGACGCTTTGGGCGTTGTTTCGAAAAGAGTATGGAGTCGTGCTCGTTTTTGCGTTCGTGAACGTCGCTTGCGCTCTTGCCGTTCCCCTGTTCATTCGCGACGTCATGGCGTTCCTCGGCGACGAAACCAAGGCTCTTTCGGCGGGACTCGGAGCCGCAGCCGCACTCTTCGCTACGGGGCTCTTCGGAAACCTCGTGTTGCATCATCTTTTTCACCGCACGCTGAAATTGGGAATGCGATACCGTGCTGCGCTCGTCGTGAATATTTATCGCAAGAGCTTGCGGCTTTCGCCTTCGGCGCGAAGGCAAAGCTCCACGGGCGAAATTGTGAACCTCATGAGCACCGATGCGGCGAACATTTACAACGTCGCGCCCATGCTCCACCAACTGGTGACGATGCCCGTGCAGTTGGTTTTGGCGTCGGTGTTGCTCTATGCCCTTCTGGGCCCTTCTTCCTTGGCGGGCCTGGCCGTCATGCTGCTCATGTTGCCTTTGTCGGCGCGCATGGCCAAACGTGTCATGGTTGCACGCACGCGTTTGGTTGCCTATGCCGACGAGCGCGTGAGCCTGGTGTCAGAGATTCTTGCGGGCATCCGAGTGATAAAATATTACGCCTGGGAACGCAGCTTTTTGGGCAAAGTGGCCCAAGTGCGCGCTCGTGAACAACATGAGCTGATGCGCGTCGCACTCCTCGCGACACTGGCCTCGGTGCTGTTCCTCGCAACGCCCATTTTCGTGGGTGTCACGACCTTTTCCGTTCACCTCCTTTTGGGTAAGTCGCTGCGTGCGCCCGACGTGTTCGCAGCCCTCGCGGTGTTTGGCATTCTGCGCCCCGTCATGGCGCAGCTGCCTTTCGTGTTTTCGTCGTTTGTGAGTGCCCTCGTTTCTGAAAAACGAATTGTCGGCTTCCTTGCCCAGCCCGAACTCCCGCCGAGGAAGGAAGACCAATCGCTTGCGCCTGGTGCGGTGCGCTTCCACAATGTGAGCGCCGACTGGACGCACTCTTCTGCGAAACCTGAAACGCACTCTTCAACACTGAAAGACGTGACGTTTGCCATCGAGCCCGGTGAGCTTGTGGCCATTGTGGGTGGTGTGGGGGCCGGCAAAAGCAGCCTTCTTTCGGCCGTGCTCGGAGACCTCGAACCTTACGCGGGCCGCATGCAGAGCTGTGGCGCACTGGCCTATGTGCCGCAACAGGCGTGGATAGTGAATTCGACTCTGCGTGAAAACGTCATTTTTGGCCGCCCCTACGACAGAGAACGTTACCTTTCTGTTCTTTCGGCGTGTCGATTGGAAGACGATCTCGCACATCTTCCTGCTGGCGACTCCACCGAAATTGGTGAGCGGGGTGTGAATCTTTCAGGCGGACAAAAACAGCGTGTTTCTTTGGCGCGGGCCCTTTATGGTGAAGCCGACATCTTTTTGTTCGACGACACCCTATCGGCACTCGACAACAGGGTGGCAGGAGAGGTTTTCCGCTCGGCATTGACAGAAGGCCTCGCGGGGAAGACTCGCCTTTTGGTCACCCACCGCCTGGAGTACGCGAAGCTCGCTCATCGTGTCGTGTTTCTTTCCAACGGCCGCGTTGTGGAGCAGGGACGAGTGGAGGATTTGCTTGCTGCGAAAGGAGCGTTTTACGAGGCTCTTGGGCAGTATGAGGGCGGCCACGGACACAAACCTGGCGGACACTCGGAAAGTTCAATCGCTTCGGAAGCAAAACCGTGCCCGCGGCTCGAATCCTTCGTGCGCCTCCACGACGAAGATGCAGCGTTGCGTGAGCGAGGGCGGCTCGTTGTCGACGAAGAGCGGGCTGCGGGCAACGTGCGTGGAGACCTTTACTCCATGTACCTCACGCTCCTGTCTCCGCGGGGTCAGGTGGCGCTGCTTCTCTTGGCATTTGGCGTTCGTGAGCTTTTAGCCACCGCCAACGATGCCTGGCTGGCGTGGAACAGTGCCGAGTCGCCAGCTTCAAATGCAGAGGCCCTGTCGGTTCCTGTTTTCATTGCCGTCTTTGCGGGTTTGGGTGTTGTGGCCGTGGCCGCCACATTCCTCCGAAGTTGGTTGACGTGGAAGGGCGGGGTGCGCGCGGCGCTCGTTCTTCATGAGCGCCTTCTCAAGGGTATTGTGCGCGCGCCGGTTTCATTTTTCGACTCCACCCCTACGGGGCGCATTCTGAACCGCTTCGGAAAAGACACGGAAGCCGTCGACCAGTATTTGCCAAACACCTACCTCGACGCCCTGGGTTGCCTTTTCACCATCTTAACCACACTCGTTGTCGTTGTTTCCACCACCCCCTGGACCCTTCTGGCTGTCGTGCCGCTGGGGTATTTTTATTTCGGTGCGCAAAAGAAATTTCGTGCATGCAATCGGGAGGTGAAAAAGCTCGAGAACATCTCGCGGTCGCCGTTGTACGCGCATTTTTCGGAAACGCTCGCCGGGGTGTCTGTGATTCGTGCTTACGGCGCCCAGGAGCGATTCGTCGGCGAGAGCGTGCGGCGTTTCCTGGGGAACCAACGTTCCTTCTACACCATGATTTCTCTCAACCGATGGCTTGGCACGCGGCTGGAACTCATCGGAGCTGCGGTGGCGCTATCGGCAGCGCTTTTTGCGGTTCTTGGAAGAGGCACCGTGAGCACAGCGCTGGCGGGCGTGAGCGTCACGTATGCCTTCCTTGTCACGGGGGCGCTCAACTGGGCCGTGCGGATGTTGAGCGAAATTGAGAGCAGCATGAACTCCGTAGAGCGCGTCACCCACTATGCAGACGTTCCTTCTGAGCGCTGGCAGGGGTTCGAGCCGCCAGCCGCATGGCCGACGCAGGGTCACATTGAATTTCGTTCGCTCGTCCTCCGTTACAGGGAAGATCTCGACCCTGTTTTACGGGGTTTTTCTCTTGAAATTGCACCGGGCGAAACCATCGGGATTGTGGGACGCACGGGTGCTGGCAAGAGCACGCTTTTCGCGGCGCTGTTTCGTTTTCTGGAAGCGTCGGAAGGTTCGATTCTGGTGGATGGAATCGACATCCGCGATCTTTCCTTGGATGCGCTCCGTTCCAGGCTTGCCATCATTCCTCAAGACCCTGTGTTGTTCGCGGGCACGCTGCGCCGGAACCTCGACCCCTTCGACGAACACTCCGACGACGAACTGTATGATGTTCTGGAAAAAGCCGGTTTGTCGCGCATTGCACCTGTCGCTGAGGCCGCCCTGCGCTCTGGCCTCAACGTTCTGGTGGAAGAGGGTGGAGTGAACATGAGTGTGGGAGAGCGCCAACTCGTGTGCCTCGCGCGTGCGCTTTTGCGTCGCGTGCGCATCCTCCTTATGGACGAAGCAACCGCGAACGTCGACTTTCACACCGATGCTCTGATTCACCGAACGGTGCGTGAACACTTTCGCCATTGCACGGTCCTCGTGATTGCTCACCGCCTGGGCACTGTCATGTCGGCCGACCGTGTGATTGTGCTGGAGCGCGGCCAGCTTGTGGAAGTCGGTGCGCCGCGGGAGCTGCTTGGAAAGTCGCAAGGCGCTTTTCGAGCGTTGGCGAAAGAGGCGTGAGGCCAAGGTTGTGGCGAGCGGATAGCTGCACTATGACCTTCGCATGACAAAAGAAACCAAGTCCCGCCCACGCGGGCACCTTTATGTTTTCGGAATCGTCGGGGTCCTTTCCGTGGCTGCGGGGGGCTGGTTCTTCCGCATGGTCTTGTTCTCGGAAAAGCACCTGAAGGCGGAAGTGGAGGCCTTGCGCACGGTGGGGGCGTCGGCCGATGCCGAAGGGTGTGTTTCAGCGGTGTTGGAATGGTACGGACGCTGCGAGGCCCTCAAGAGTCTTTGCGACACCGGGGTGACGCGCCTCATGGTGGCTTGTCTTGATGCCAAGGAGCCTCGCGACGAGTGCGCGACGTATGCTGGGCAGGGCGCGAAAGCTCAGTATGGCTACAAAGAATGCATGGCGCGGGGTGTCACAAAGGCGAACAAGAAGGCGTGTGGCGAGGCTTATATGGCCATCGATCACGTGTGCACGCGCAAATCAAAGAACACGGCGCCGCGGGGCGAGGTGGGCGGTTGAGAACAGCCGTCGCGCTTCTTGCGGGGTTTGTGCTTGTGGTGTGGGCGGTGTTGACAGCGCTGACGCATCCGACGCTCTCTGGCTACGTGTGTGGCGACTTTCCGGCGTGCCAGTTCTCGGCCTTGGCCTACCCCGACCGCGTGCGGACGCTTGTCGATGGCCTCCATTTTTTCGCTTCGGCGTCTGCAGCCCTCGCGTGCGCGGTTTTCCTTGTCCACACCGCGACACGAAGGAAACAGCGCGAGGCCGCTCGTGCGCAAGGCGAGGCCACGCCCACGTCGTACGCGGCTTCCCTCTTCTTTTTATTTACCTTAGTGGGGGGGCACCTGGCGCTTTCGGGGCAATGGGGGCTGCCGCCCCACGCCACCCATTTTTTTGCGATGCTTATGGCCCACGCCGCAGTGTTCTGTTTTCTCGTGTTCGCGTTCCCGTTGGAGGGCGGGCTTGCGCGTTTGAAAGCGGAGCCGTGGCGTGGAGTCGCGTTTTCCTGGGTCGCCCTGGTATCGTTCTTGGGAATGGCGACGGCTCTTTCGCAGTTTGATTCCGGACTCTTTTTGTGTGGAGACGAAAAGAGCTTCTGTGCACCCTCAGTGCTCACCGGGGGTGCCGGCGTTGTGACGCTCGCGCGGACGCTTCTGCAAGGCGCCGTGGGGCTCGTCACTCTTTCGGTTTTTTTGTGGAGTGCCTGGCGCATTGCCAAGTGGCAGCACCGGGGGGCTCTTTTACTCGTGCCTTGGCTCAGTGTCGCGTGGCTTGGGACTTTTCTTTTCCGGGATGCCGACTATGGCCCTGTGCCGGCTTTTGCCGTGAACCAGCTGGCAGGGTGGGCCCTGGCGTTTGTCCTGTTTTTCGCATCGCGTTCTTCTTTTCGCTCTTCCTTTGCATGACTGCTGTGTTTCCCATGCTTGCGCGGAATCAAGGCAAGTCGACTGGTCTTTCGCAGACCATTGGGTTAAACCCATGGTGTCGCAACGACAACCCCAGGTTTTTGCCCGAGAGTTCACCTCTATGCCACTTCCTTCATCGACGAATGTGTCGCTCAGCCGCGTTTCAGAACAGCCCCCGGGGCGTCCCGGGGTCGCGTCTTGGCGCGACTATGTCACCCTCACGAAACCCCGCATTACGGCCTTGTGCCTCATCATGACGTTGGGTGGCATGGGTTTGGCGCCCGATGACAGTCTGCGTGCTGGGCTTGTGTTTTGGACCCTCCTGGGCACGTTTCTGTCTGTGGGTGCGGCGAACGCGCTGAACATGTTTTGGGAGCGCGAGGGCGACAAGCTCATGGAGCGCACCCGGGAACGTCCCTTGGCTTCGGGGCGCATGAAGCCTTGGCAAGCTCTTGCTTTTGGTTTGGGGCTCGGCGCGCTTTCCATCGTGGTGCTGTGGGTGGCTGTAAACCCATTGACGGCCTTTCTTGGCACGTTTGCACTGGCCAGTTACGTGCTTGTTTACACACCTTTGAAACGCCGATCGCCCCTTGCACTTGTGGTCGGCGCCGTGCCCGGCGCCATGCCACCACTCATGGGGTGGACCGCTGTCACGGGTCAGGTGAGTACGGCAGGTTTGGTTCTTTTTGGCATCCTCCTGGCGTGGCAAATTCCGCACTTCATCGCGATTTCCATTTGTCATCGGGAAGACTACGCACGTGCCGGAATTGCGACGGTGCCGGGCAAACACGGCGACAGAATTGCGAAGCTCCAGTCGCTGGCGTATGCGCTTTTGCTCATTCCCATTAGCCTCATGTTCGTGCCCATGGGTGTGGCGGGGCCAATTTACTTCGCTCTCGCGCTTGCGCTTGGGGTTTGGTTCACGTGGCATGCCGCCAAAGGATTTCGCGCGGATGCCGACAAGCCTTGGGCTCGGAAGTTCTTTTTCGCATCGCTCGTTTACCTTCCGGCTCTGACTCTCGCTCTGATGGCCGACATCACTCTCGGTCGATTCTTCCAATGAGCTTTCAGGGTACTCGGGGTGCGGGCTCGCCCGCATCGGTTCCGTCGCCGCTTTCGAGGCTCCTTGTGCAAGACGTTGGCCTGCACATCGGGAAGACCGAAGTCCTTCACGGCGTCAGCGTCGAAATTCGCGCAGGCGAACTGTTTGGCCTCGTCGGCCCCAACGGAAGTGGAAAGTCTTCGCTCTTGTCTATTCTGGCCGGACTCCGCCCGAAGTTCGATGGACGTGTGGAATTCCAGTTCGCCGACGGGTCGTTTTGCGCAGTGGGGGCGCTGCAAACAGAGGGTCTCCTTGGGGTCGTGTTCCAGAACCCAAGCCTCGATGCAAAACTCTCGGCGCGTGAAAATCTGAATCTCACATGCCTTTTGCACCAATTGCCACGGGCCGACACCGCGTCGCGGGTTGAAGTGGCATTGACTGAAATGGGGCTTGGCGAAGCCGCGCACAAAAAGGTGTCTGAGCTCTCCGGCGGTATGCGCCGGCGCCTTGATCTGGCTCGGGCTTTGCTTCCCCGTCCTTCGCTCCTTTTGCTCGACGAGCCGACCACGGGCATTGACGAAGCGTCATTTCGAGCCTTTTGGGAACGACTGCATGCATACCGAAAGGAAACAGGTGCGACCCTTCTTCTGGCAACGCACCGCCCCGAGGAGGCAGACGCCTGTGGGCGTGTCGCGCTCTTCGCCCGCGGGAAAATTGTCGACGTCGCCGAACCTGCGGAGCTGAAGCGAAAGCTCGCCCGCGACGTGATTGTTCTTGTGGCGAAGGACACTGAAGCAGCGGCAAGAGTTGAAAAAGGCGTTCTTGAGGCTCTCGGTGGTCACGGGCGCCTGTCGACCCACGTCACGGAAAAAAGGGTGTTGGTGGAGGCTGATGATGCACACGCGCTTGTGCCTCGTATCGTCGAAATTTTCCCGCGGGGAACCCTTGCGAGTGTGGAACTGCGCGCTGCAAGCATGTCGGATGTCTTCTTGAAAGTAACGGGGCAGCATCTTGAAGCGTGAAGGTTTGGTTTTCGCCATCGTCCGAACGCTTTGGCGTCGAGACATGCTGCGTTTCAAGGTGGAGCGTTCGCGTTGGTTGGGCGCCGTTGTTCAGCCCCTTCTGTTTTGGGCAATGATAGGCTTCGGCATGGGCCGCCATTTCGCGGGAGGAAAAGGATACGAAACCTATTTCTTTCCGGGTTCTCTTGTCATGGTCGTGCTCTTCACCACGATGTTTGCGAGCATGTCGATTATCGAAGATCGCAACTCTGGATTCCTGCAAGCGGTGCTTGTGCGCCCGCAGGCGCGCCTTGGGGTGCTTCTGGGAAAAATCGCATCGGTGACGACTTTGGCATTGGGGCAAGTTGCACTCTTTTTGCTGGCAAGTCCGCTTGCGGGCTTTCGACTCCTTGATGTCTCACCGTTCTCGCTCTTGTTCACGCTCATCGCGGGCACTGTGGGGCTTGCATCGATGAGCCTCGCGGGCGCATGGATCTTAAATTCGATTCCTGGTTACCATTCCATTATGGCCATTGTGTTGTTCCCTTTGTGGATTCTGTCAGGGGCCATGTTTCCACTGTCCGACGGCTGGTTATCGTTCCTTGGTTTAGCGAATCCGCTGGCCTATTTCGTTCAGGGTGTGCGGCTTTCGCTGAGCGGGGAGTCATTGCTTCAAGCCACCCATGCGCCTGTGGCTGTCGGGCTTCTTGTCATTGTCTTTGTTTTGTTCACCGCGGCGTTTCTGAGCATGCGCCGCACCGGAGTCCAAGCTGTATGAGTGCCGAGCTTCCCCCTGAAAAAACGTCTCCGCAGCCTCCCGACACCTCGGCTCCACCGCGAGCTGTGCCCTTCTATCGGAACCCCTATGTCCTTATTTTTGTGGCGGGCGCCATTGTCCTGACGCTCATGCGGCCCTTGTTGCGCCGCGATCCACCTCCGCCTCCCATCGATGGTGTGCTGCCTCTTTTCTCGCTCACCAACGAGAAAGGGGAGCCCATGGGAAGCAAGGAGCTTTCCGGCACCGTGTACATCGCGAATTTCCTTTTCACACAGTGCTCCACAGTGTGCCCTCTCACAGTGAGTTCGTTGTTGGAGCTGCAGGCGCGCTACGAAGAAGCCAAGGTGCCCATTCGCATTGTGAGTTTTAGTGTCGACCCCCAAACCGACACGCCTGATGTTCTGCGGACCTATGGACAGGCGGCAGGGGCGAAGCCCGAACGCTGGTCGTTTCTCACGGGCAAAGAAACAGACGTGAGTGCGGTTCTTGCGGGTTTTAAAATGGCATTGGAGCCGAAGAAGACCATGGGCAATGGGCTTATGGAAATTGCGCACAGCCAAAAGCTTGTCATTGTCGACGGCCGGGGTGCTTTGCGCGGTTTCTATGCAAGCGACAAAGACGGGATCGATGAAGTGTTCCATCGCTCTCGACATGTCTTGTATGAGGCGGAGAAACAGTCGGACTGATTTGGGGCGGGAGCAAGTGTCAGGTTGATTCCGATCACGAATATGTGCTTGAAAGTTGGCCCGAAAATTTGCCCCCTTCCCTTGCTCGCGTAAGATGGATTGGCTAAGTAGCGAACGTGTTTTGGGCCATTTTTGATTCGGGCGCGTCCCGTCGTCGGCTGGTGGAATGCCTGCTGGTGTCGGCGTTTCGCGCGGCCCGCGTCATTATCCTATGGGTGGTACCGTGCAATTCCTTTTCCCAAAGTGGACGAACCAGATACCGCTCGCGGTGACCGTCGTCGCGCCTGTTGTGCTCATCAGCGTCATAGGCTTCGTTTGGTACTTCTTTTCTCCAAAGTGGACGGACGTCGGTTACCAGCCGAAGCAACCGGTTGCCTTCAGCCACAAGCTGCATGCAGGCGATATGGGGCTCGACTGCGTCTACTGCCACAGCACCATTGAGCGTTCTGCGTTCGCGGCCATTCCGCCCACGCAAACGTGCATGGGCTGCCACTCCCTTGTGAAAAAAGACAGCGTGAAGCTCGCCGCCGTGCGCGAATCGTGGAACACGGG
>JADCJN010000114.1 GCA_020247005.1 Silvanigrellales bacterium | reverse complement strand
TTGAGTTGCCGCAGGTGCATCGCTGACGGAGCCAGAATACCTGGTTCCCAAGGAATCGAAGAACTCGTAGACGCCAGGCGAAAGTGAGGAATCGAACGCGGTGAGGTCGGCAGCCTGGGTGTTGTTTGCGAGGGGAGCAAGGACAGAAGGGTACACTCCGGTGCGACCGCCCAAAACAACGCCTGCGCGAATGTTTTGTGGAGTCAGAAGAGTCGCATCAACGGCGGGAAACTGCGCGCTCGCTGCACAGCCTGTTGACACGCTGTTGGAACAAGCGGGCAAGCCGAACGAATCGGATGGAGGCAACTGCAAATGAAACACGGACGAGGTCGAAACGTCGCCACTCACAGCTTGGAACGTGAAGCTGCGGGAGGCCGATTCAAGACCTGACAGGGTGATGACCGTGTTTCCTTGAACGGGTTCGACAGTCACGCCGGGAGGACATCCGCCTTTGCACCCATAGACAGTTTGCTGTCCGCTGCCCTTCACTGTCGCCGCGAGGCGAAAGCTCACCTGCCCCTCCGCTTGAACCACATCGGCAAATGACAAGTCGATGGAAACGGACTTCACACCCTCTTTCGCCTTGGAAGGCTGCGAGGGTGTGCCTGCGTTGTTGGTCACGGGACGAAGCGGGCTTTCCGCAGGCGCGGTGGATACTGCGACGTCTTTCTTTCCGCCGCACGCGGTGCTCAGAAGAAACATCGCGCTCCAACGGCTCAGCAAGGTCAGACGGCAGGCGTAACCGGAAATCGTCTTGAATGCACAGACTCGCATCCCACTGGCCTCCCTGCTCTCTCTGGGCGCTATCGCCATGAATCCGAGAACTCTTGAGCTTTTGTTATTCAGCCCTTTATTTCTTTTGTCATGAGTGCAGCAATTCTAGATGTTTAACTAGGACGCGTCATGGGGGATTTTTTTGGGTGAAAAAGAGCGAGCCTTTTGACCGGGGTTTCGAAACGTGTGGCGGAGAGAGGGATTCCCTTATGGGGTTTCTATCTTCTTGCGCCCCAATAACAACCTCAACATCATCGCGACTTAAAACGCCTCGTCTCTCCACCCACGTCCATCGTCATCCGTCGTTTTCGTTCGTCATTGGCCGCATGTGAATGAGCCGCGCATCGTGCATCCCGCGTTTGTCTTGAGCATTCGGACCTCCGTCGACCGCGACGGAACTCCGGAATTTACTGCTCGCCTGTTTTTCACAGAATCCTTGCTAAGCAGCATCGACGCGGTAGCGCAGGAAACGAAGTCCGCGAAGGCGGCGACATCGACGCTCCCATTTCGGACCGTCCTCACGAAGCTCATGAGCGAGCACAGACTCCTTCTAGGCGAAGAACATCACTTCAAGGGGATACGTCCCTCCCGTGCTTCCGTCATCGACTTGGCGTTGATTCCGGTTGTCCAACCCAGGCCGACACGATAGAAGGCCCGTGCTGCAGCGCGGTCCTTTTTGTGGGGGTTTTTTGTGAAAGACGCATGCGTCTCGAAATCGAAGGTCTTCGCTCTGGCGGGTGTCCTGTGCCTCGGCGCTTGTGGGCACGGCTCGTCGGAGGGCGGAAAAGACCCCGCGGGCAGCGCGGGAAAAGGTTCGGACAAAGACGCCGACGTGACCTCCGCACTCGCCCGACTGCCTGAAGCGGCGCGGAAAGACTTCGCGACCTGGCAAAAAGCGCTCGTGAAAGACTGCACGGCCGCGAGCGTGTTTCCTTCGCTCACCAGCTCTTCGCAGCACAACGCCTACATCGACACGGAGGTGCTCGCGCAGACTCTTGGCGGCTATGGCTACGTCACCGACGGTAAGGGCGCGTTCGCGCTCGTCGGCGAGCCGGAGGTCCCGAGTGGACAGTCCAAGTCCGCCATCAAGAAAAACCGCTACACCACGATGAACGTGAACGGCAGCGGCGAGTCGTCGTCCTCGGAGATCGACGTGACGGCCGAACGCGTCGGCCCGAGCTGCGTGGTGTCGGCGTTTGGCAACGAGATCGGACGCACGCGCCTCGGGACGTCGATTCCCGTCACCGCTGCTGGCAAAACCGGCATCAGCGCGACCGGCTCGTGGCGCGAGATTCCGACAAACGCACCTTTTCGAGGGGCGGACGTCAAAAGCGATGTGCTTTTCGACGTGCGGGCGGCTTCGGACGCGATGCGCGTGAGCCTGAAACCCACGCGTGAGTCCCTTGCCTTGATCGTGAAAGTGCTAGGCCTGGACGCCTCGAGAATGGATGTGCAACGGGTCGTGATAGACGCCAGCACGGACAACGCCCTCCTCATGCATGCCAAGATCATTCAGCCAGAGTCCTCCTCCGCTATTTCGGGAACGATGGCGTTGGTCACGCTCCGGCAGGACTCGTTCATGGGCATCGCGCACGCCGCCCAATCTTCAATTCGGTTCCAGCTTTCATTGCCGGTGCATTCCTTAATGCGCTTGGACGCGAAAAACCAGGCGGAGCCATCGCGCATGAGCGTAGGTTTGTCGATCGACGTCCAGCGGGATAGCGCTGTCGACACCTTGGCCACGGCCAAGGTGAGCCGTTATGAAAACCCCGTCTTAGAAAAAGTCCGCCGTTTCGAAATTGAATCGTGCCAGAACCTGCAGTTTTTCGGACTGGGAGAGCATTACGATAAGGATCCGAGCGATGGTGCGCTCATCCCGCACATGACGATTCTCAAGATGTGGGAGCCGTGCTTGGCTCTCACGAACGCACCTTTTCAAGCACTGATTGAATCCGAGGGTCGCACAGGGCTGCACAAGATCGTTCTTCAACGTATCGGATCACACCCAAAACGTGAGCGCGAGACCTTGCGCGCCCTCCTGGCAGAGGCGCGCGAGTTCGGGATTCCGCTCGCGAAAACACTCTTGATGGGCACCTCGGGCGTGCCTTACGTCGAAGGCGTAGCACGTGGCATCTCGGCGTTCGAAACGGAGTGGAAGGGCAGTGCCGAAACGAAGGCTGCCGTGATGCCTAAAGCGGAAACGTACATCATCGAACGCGAAACACTCGCAGAAGCGGAGGAGCTGTCACGGATCGTGGCCACGTCGAGCGTGTTCGCGACGAAACTCGGAACGGTTTCCGCTTCAGCGTATCTCGCGCAACTTGGCCTCGATTCACGCGCGGCGTCCGCGGTTGCACCCCGCATGGAAACGTGCCTATCGAAACTCGATGAGGCGGCGCTCGCGACGCTCCGCCAGGCGCGTGCAAATGCGAAGGCGAGCGTTCTGAATGACGCGCTCGACGTGCGGGTCGATGAGTGGCTGCGCAATGAACCATGCGACGCGGCGGACGTTTCGCGTTGGAACACTTCGCTCGCTGCGGTGAAGAAATACCGAGACGGCGAGTCTGCGCTTGCGGCAAAGGCGAAAGCGAGCTCAGGTGCTGGCGGTTCGACGAGTGACGGCGCTTCGCTCCTTTCCTTCAACGTGTGCACCGTGGCGCAGCGCGCATTTGCGGAAGACTGGAGCGATGAGACGTTCGCCAACTTGCTTGCGTACGCGCGGATCCTGCCGCCCATCGCGGTGAACGACTGCACCGCGAGCTTCTACGTCACCGAAACCGATCGCCTCAAATGCGTCATCGGCTTCGACGTGGCCGATGAATTTTCCTTGAAGTCGCAGGACGGCGTGTTCTCGCCGCGCTTTGGAATACGTTACCTTAATGGATTGAAGAAGTTCGCGGATGGGTTCGCGAAGGTCAAGGCGGCCCAGGGCACCTCGTACAGCGTCCTCAATTTCGTCTCGCGTTACGTGAACGAACCCGCGTGGAAGTCGTGCGACGATGCGGCCTTCAGCATTAAGGTCCATAGCCTTGCTGCGATGCTCGCGCGCTTCGATGCGACTCGCTACGACTCGGACTGGTACTCGAAGTACGAAGAAGTTACGCGAGACTGTCCGCGATGAGTCGCAAGGGTGTTTCGAGAGTGAATCCTCGATGACCCTTCAGTAGTTTCCGCGCAAGCGATCGTTCTGATCCGGAAAAAGGGCAACTTTTGTGTTGCACCCATTGCGTGAGGCATCCAGGAAGT
>JADCJN010000113.1 GCA_020247005.1 Silvanigrellales bacterium | reverse complement strand
TCGCAGAGGGGCTTTTCTTTTGCCCTGGCTCTCCGTTCATCGTCTGGCACGGATTTGGCGATTTGTGAAAAAATCGCATTTTCCGAGTCAAACTGCCCGGGGGCTCTGGGAGCAAATTACAGAAACGGGGTTACACCAATAAAAGAATGAAGGCCTCGCGACCTGGCCTTTGCTTGGGCAATCAGGGCTTTGTCATGTCGCTTGCCGTTCCAAGATGGGCAGCGACGGCAGCGCGGTCGAGTTGTTCGGGCCTGGCACACACGTCAGCAGTCGCCTGCGAGGAAGGTGCCTTCATCACGATGTCGTTCAACGCCTGAAGCTGCTTCCACTCCACCTTCATGCGTTTTTCTGCAGATGCCGTGGCAACGAGTTCAGTAAGCTTCGCCTCGAAGGCTTTAGCCGAAAAAGCTTGCCCAGCATTTCTTCCTGCTTCGCCGACTGCATTGCCACCTGCGACCCCTCCAATTGTTGCACCCGCGGCTGTGGTTGCTCCGATGGCAGTTACCGCAGACATGGCTGCAAGTGTCGATGGTGCCACAATAGTAGTCGTTGCAGCAGTGCTGGCCAAAGTTGTTGCAGCCATCGTCCCAGCGATTTTGGCAAGGTAGGCCGCGCACGCCAACATTCCAGGTGGAGCGGCACTAAGCACCGCGCAAGCCACAGCAGTCGCCGCAATTGTGGCGACTGCTGCGCCCCCCAGGGCACCGATCGGCATGCCTAAGAGTGAACCGGCAACACCCGCTGAAGTCGAAATCCAAGTGTCCTTGAGGTCCTTCAAGGTCTCCTTGTGTTCTCCTTCCGACATTCCTTGCAACAAAGCGTCGAGAGTGACGCCTGTCGGGCTCACAGCCTTCGCGGAAAAAAACGGGTCTTCGGGCTTTTCGGAGTAGTACCAGCAACTCTTCGAGGCGTTTTCCAAGTTTATCGTGCTGTCATCCGCCGCAAGATTCGACTGGCCCGGAACAGGCGCCTTCGCAAGGTAATACGGCAGGGGAACAAGTGTGGCTTCCTTTTTCCACCACAGCATTCCCGTTTCTGCCTTAAAGTTTTTTTGCTCGCTGTCGTTATTTTTGCAGGCCGAGGTTCCGACCAAGGTGAGAAGAGCGAGTCCTGCGGCAAGCCACTGGCTTTGGATCGACATGGCTTTCTTCATGGCTTTTCTCCTGTTGAACGTTCTTTATGGTTAAATTTCTGTTTTCATTTCATGACTGAGTTTCATTTTTCATATCCGTTCTCATCGTTGGAAGCGAAACGGAATTCGTCGACAGCAAGTCGACGCCTTGCATCGAGCACGGCGTCGTCGTGGTTGACGTCTTGCCCACGTCCCAAAAATCGCATGGTCGCCACGCGGCTGCCTTTCACCAAAGCATCCGCTTCGCAGACAAGCTCAATGATGCGAAGATTCTGGCCTTCAACACCAGGCAGGATGACACGCTGGCAGCGTGCTTTCAGCTGCCGCTCTTCATCGGTAACAGAGGGGTCACGCACACGCAGACCTCGGGCTTGCAACGTGGAGTCGACTTCCGCAAGAAGCGACCGGGCCACCTCGTCTTCCGGGGTGAAGCGAAATTCGAGGCTCTTGCGTGCGTTTTCCAAGGCCACCACGGCGCGCGTTTCGGCCTCAATGTCGAGCCCCTTGCACGCCGATGACGCGAGAGTTTCACACGCAGAAAGGAGCGCGGGCAAAGGCGCACGGCCAGCGCGTGCCAAATGCTCTTGCAAAGAAACGCTACCCGCAAAACGCGTGCCCACTGGCAAGGACGCGTGAGACGCCAAGAAGGTGAGGGTGTCGAGTGTCGCGGCTTCTTGGGCCGCAAGACGTGCGAACGCAGACACCGCCTCCGGAGCTGGAAACGACACCTGCACCCGCACACGGGTTCCTTTTTTCACCACACACGTGGCTATTGCTTGGCTCGTGGCGGCCACAGCTTCAGGAAATTCGGCTCGAGAAGGCCACGCCAATTTGCGCGCGAATTGCATTTTCGCATCGGCAAGTGCTTCCGAGTACAGAGCCCCTTCGCCTTCAAAAATGGAGAGGAAGGACGTCTTGCCTCCCGCGCTCGGGGGAACGTGGGGAACGCCCTTTGCACTGCGCATGCAAACGTCCCGCGCTGGAGCTTCGACCGGTGCAGGCTTCGGCTCCACAGCACTGGGAAAAGCACTGGGAAAAAAGAAAACGAGCCACGGGACAGCAACTCCAGTGGCTCGTTTCCGCTGAGCGGCGTTCGTCATTTGTCGTCGTCTCCGAACTCCGAGAGTGGGAAACCCGAGGGCGCGGGGGCCTTCTTGCCTGCTTTCGATTCGGGATGTGTGCTGGAAGAGGAGTCGGCCCGCGAGGGCAGGGGCTTGTTCGACCGCGGAGCTTCGCTCTGTGCCGAAAACCCTTTGCCTGCTTTTTTTTCAGCACCGAAAGCCACCGACAATGGCTGCGACTGCGGCTGAGAACCCGACATTCTATGCGCGTCGAATTCCGAGACGGGAAACGAATCGCTTTGCGGAGCGGCACTGCCAAACGTGGATTGCGCAACACTCTGCGGAGCGGCACTGCCGAACGTGGACTGCGCAACACTCTGCGGAGCAGCACTGCCAAACGTGGACTGCGCAACACTCTGTGGAGCCATGCTGCCGTAACTCGACCCGGCGGCACTTTGCGGTGCTTCGGAGTCGGCGTCGTCTTCCATTGAACTGTGCGCCACGCTTTGTGGGGGGCGGCTCGAACGGCGCCCCGACTTTCCTGAAGACGAGCGTTTGCCCGACGAGCGCCGCCCGCCGGCAAGGAGTTTTTTTTGCCGACGACTGCGGATCGCAAAAGCGCTTCCCAGCAAAAGGGCGATGCCTGCGGCCACAGCGGCGAAAGGCACAAAAGGCTCCCAAAACGCTACACGCACGGGAGCGTTGCCAGGCACCTGCACCGAGGCCATGACAGGAAAATAACGTTCCAAGTTTTTGTCGAAGCTCACCTTGTAGTCGGTGAGCTTCACACGGTACATGGCTTTTTCGTTGCTCATTACCAAAATGGCCGACGACACGTCGAAGCCATTCTTTTTGTACGAAAGGTAATAGAGCAGTGCCTTCTTGCCCGCCGGGAGGTCGAACAAATTCTTTTGGAAGATGTTGAGTTCCGAACCTTCGCCGTTGGTTTCAGTAAAGCTCGATTCGATGATTTTTGCATACGACTCGAGCGAAATTTGGTCGATGGGCATGGGGTCGCGTCGCACAATGACGCTGATGTTCGGATCGGCCACCACGGGGTTTTCGTCGGTGGGTTGAGTTTTCACGGTGGGCTCAAGGAACGCGTTGTAGCCCGCGAAGTCTTTTTGCACAGTCCAGTCGGAAGGCGCCTGCATCGTGAATCCGCGGTCAGCATCCTCATAGGTCCAGTCGACCACCGTGAGAGCGGGCGCGCCCGCTTCGGCAGCTGGTGAAGGCGCGTCTTGAGCGTGCAACGCCTGCGGCGTCACGACGGTAAGAACAAGGAGACCCAAAGCGAAGGCGCGGCAGCAGCGCCCCGCGAACGGAAAGCCCGTGATACGCATGTCTGCGGGGTCCTTTTGAGAAGAAAAAACTTAAGCCGCGCGCTCAACGTGAACAAGAAGTTCGGGCGCGAGGCCGAGGGGAAGGCTGTAGAACCTTGCTTCACGGTTGCTCGCGAAATTCTCGCATCCCCAGCCGTCTAGGGCAGGATACCGCACATCGTGCAACTCGACTTCGATGGGCACAGACATTGGTTTGACGAGACGGGCAGACACCGCGCGGCCGTAGCGAGCATCGGGCACCACAGGGGACGTGATCTCGAACACAGCACTGACGAGCTCAACACCATTGTGGCGAGGGTGGGGCTGGGTGAGAAAAATCCATTGACCAGGCGCCGCGGCTTCAGGTGCGCGCAACATGATGTCGCCCTCCTTCACCAAGGCGTCGCCCAAGCTTGAGTCTGCGGCGAGCATCCAAACTGTGCCGTCTTCATTTGCACGCGACGCCCCTGTGTTTGCTGGCAAGCCCACGATGCGCTCTCCGACACCTGCGCCAAGCGACAACAGAGCGGTATGGAGGGGGGCTT
>JADCJN010000112.1 GCA_020247005.1 Silvanigrellales bacterium | reverse complement strand
CGAAATTTTGAGCCGCCTGGCCCCTTTCAGGGCTGTGGAAAGCTGCCGCACCGCCGCGCGGCGATAGGCCTCCATATTGTAACGCTCGTAGAGTTTGCGGTTCAAAGTGCCCAAGGTCGCATTGAAGTCTGGGTCGTCGTTCTCAAAAAGGGCCTGGTTCGAGGTCAAAAGGTCGCGCGCCGCAACGAGATCTCCCGTGCGTTCGAAGCACTGGGCGAGCCCAAGAAGGCCTTCCGTGTGGCGCGGGTTGTCGGCAAGAAGTTCCTGCAGTGCTTTGGCCGCTTCGGTCCATTTTCCTTCGGCCATACTGATGCGTGCCGACGCGAGGTAGGGTTCGGGAGCAAGAGGGAATTGTTCGTTCATGGCGTTGTAGGCCGTGGCTGCGTGTTCAAGCTCGTCGGAGTCTAGGGCGTAATTCAAATAATTGCGCAAGGTGAAGTAACGTCCACGGCGCAGCGCGCACAAACGCGAAAACAACTCGACACCCTTGAGACGCTCTTCCAGCGCAGGCGCCTCGGAAAGCCACGTGGCCACAGCTTCCCACTTCAAAGCCGACCCGGGTTCCGCGCCCGCGCTAAGAGTACGTTGCACCTGAACGTAACAAGCACGTCCGTAGCTGCGGCGTCCGGCCCATGTGAACGCCATGCAAGCCAGGGCTACGTATTCCGTGCCGCGCGCTCGCGATTCGTGTCGCATGGCAAGAAGGTGACGCGCGAGCTTTTGGAGACCTTCAACGTCGGCATCTGCCCGCAGGGCTTCAGCCCACGCCCGATAGAGGCGCGTGCGCGCGTTGGGGCCGGCGCCCTGCACAATGGTGCGCGAAGCCACCGCCGCAATGTTCGACCATTCTTCGCGGAACGCGAGGAGTTCCACGTAGGCGAGCGTGAGCTCGAGCTCCTCTTTTGTATAGGGTTTCGATGCGCCCGCCTTCCGGACACGTTTGCCGGCACGGTGGATGAGGACGCCGAGCGTCCCCCGTGGGGAAAGGGACGCCTGAGGATAAAACCGATTGCCGCGCCGCTCGAACATCGAAGTCGACTCCTTCCGAGAAAACCGCTCTTGAGACAGAGTGTCCCGCAAATTCATCGGCAAAGACCACGGCGAGCTTAGGACAGGCAGTCAAAGCGCGGGTAGGAAAGTTCCGCTCGCAAGAAGCTCCTCAGAATTCGATGAGATGGTCGGCATAGGTGAAAAACTCCTCTCGGTTTTCCAACACGAAAAACGTTGCCCCGCGTTCCTTCATCATGCGCATGAGCTCACCCAGCACGTGGATGTCGGGAGCGTGGAGACCCGTTCCAGGGTGAACGAGGAGGAACCAGCTTCCTGCGAGCTGCGACCTTTTGAGTTCAATGGTGAGGGTGAGCCTCTGGAGTTCGCCCCCGCTCAAGGAGTCCATACCTTGGCCAATTTTGACGTACCCCAAACCAAATTGGGCAGCGCGCGCCAGGCGAGACTCGATGAGCTTCACGTGGCCGAAGACGCCGAGCGCGTCTTCGATGCTCATCTGCATGACCTCGGCAAGATTGTGCCCCTTGAAACGAGGCAAAAGGCTTCGGCTCGAAAGGCGCGCTCCCACGCACGTTTCACACTGCACTTCCACTGGAGGGCCGTAGCGCTGCGTGAGTTCAATGTAACCCCGCCCTTCGCAGCCTGTGCAACGTCCGAGCTTGCTGTACCAGGAAAAGTGGCTTTCCGTGAGACCCATGACCTGCGACTGCGGGAGCTTCGCGAAGAGCTCTCGTAGGGGAACTATGACTTCGAGCGCCGACGCGACGCTGCGACGGCTCGAGCGGGTGAGACTCCCTGGGCGGACATCGTTCACATGGGTGACGGCCGCGTCTTCGGCAGCGGCTCCCAGTAGCTTTGCGTGGAAGAAAGTGTGATTGAGAGGCTTCTTTTTTTCCAGAAAGTGCTCGAGCGCAGGCAGCAGGCAGAGTTCGAGGAATGACGCCTTTCCTTTTCCTGCGGCCCCGCGCAAAATGGTGACGGCTCCCTGGGGAACAAAAATTTCTTCGCGCTTTAAATTCCTGACTTCCACGTTTGAAAAGAGAAGGCCTCCCGCTGGCGACTCTTTCGAGAGGACTTTTCCAGCAGTCCCAAGCCGGCTGACGCGCGACAGTTCAGCGTGCTTGGCCTCGTATTCAGCAATAGCGGCCTGGCCAACCACATGCCCCCCTTTGCTGCCCGCGCCGGGCCCCATAACGAAGATGTCGTCGCACCGCCTTAAAAACGCGGGGTGGTGTTCAACTACCACCGCGCTCGCGCCTTTATCGACAAGCCCCCGCAGCACGCCGTGGAGTTTGTCGACTTCCCCCGACGTGAGCCCCTGGCAAGGCTCGTCGAGCACATAAAGGGCGCCTGTGAGCCGATTCGAGAGCATTGCGGACAAACGCAGGCGCTGAAGATCGCCAGGCGACAGACTCATGCCCGACCGGGAAAGACAGAGGTGTCCGAGTCCCATGCGGTCCATGGTGCCGAGCACGCGCCCCAGTTCTCCGGCCACGCGCCCCCGCGAAAGGTCTCCTTTCGAAAGGGGAGCGATGCTTTGCTCCACATACGTCACAAGTTTCGGCAAGGGAAGTTCGTGTGCCTGCTCAAAGGTTTTGCCGGCAACGCGGACAATAGGCTTGTCTTTCGTCAGGCGTGTCCCGTGGCATTCCGGACAAGGAAACAAATCCGAAGGGAGGTCAGCTGAAGACGCCCCGGTGCCCGCGCACGCGGGGCATTGCCCAAGAGAGCTGTGGCTGAAGTGGCGCGGATCAAGGCGTGGAGCACTTTCTTGGCACTGTGGACACGCGGAACGTGTGTTGAATTTTTCTTCCGCACCGGCTCCTTTGGTGCCGCCCTCTTCCACTTTCAAAACACCTTTTCCGTATTCCATCGCCTGGAGGAGCGCGCGTTCCAAGCGTTTGGCCTTCCCAGGCTCCACGGTCAGGAAGTCGATGAGGACTTCAATGGTGTTGAGCTTCTTGGCGTCGATGCGAATTTCATCGTCGTCGTCTTGCAGAGAATGAAGCTTTCCGTTCACACGGATTTTAGAGAAACCCAGCTCGCGGAATTTTTCGATTTCGTTCGCGAAGGCGCCTTTGCGCTTCTCGACGATGGGTGCCACGACGTTTATTTTTCTGCCGTTCCAGTCGGTCTGCACTCTGTCCATGACCTGAGGAAAGGTCGTGGCTCGCAGCGGAATGTCGCAGTTTTTGCAAGAGACATCGCCAAATGCCGCGAAGTAAACGCGAAGGAGATCGGACGCCCCGCAAATGGTGCCCACGGTCGAAAGTTTTCCAGCCACTCCCTGGCGCTGCGAAAGGCCGAGTGCAGGGGGCAAGCCCTTGATGGACCTGAAGCGCGGCCGCGACGTGCGCGACCACATGGAATGGCCCATGAGCTGAACGGGAGCGTGACTGGCGTCGGCAAATCGCCGGAATGCTTCAACGTACAAAGTGTCAAAAACCAAACTCGACTTACCCGAGCCACTGACACCTGTAAAAGCCACAAGACGGTTCTTCGGGATGTCGATAGAAACGTCACGCAAATTGTGTTCGGCCGCACCCCGCACGGAGATGTTGCTCATCAAATCCTCCTCAGTCCGGCCTGCACATGAGCACCACGGAAGCGCCCGAATTCGGTGAAACCAGTCGTTTTGACGTGGCGGGCGAAATATATCAGACTGAATTCAAAAAGCTGCGCAATGAGGGGAAATTCACGCCCATGGCGGAAAGCCTAGCCACCATGACACCAGCCACCACGATTCCGTTCGCACTGCCCGAAGCCTTGCAAGCCCTCCTCGACGCCTTTCTGGTGGGCGTGCGGGCACAGCCGGCAGAACGTCCCATTTTGCGTCTCATTGCCGGTGACGCAAGCGACCGCAAATTCTTCCGACTCGAGAACACCGACCGCAGCGCCATCTGCATGCAATTCCCAATATGGGAAGGTGGCTATGGGGGCGACCCTTTGAGTTGGCTTGGCATGCATGCGGCCCTCGACGCCATTGGCATGCCCGTGCCACGAGTGCTGCACATCGATGAACCCAATTGCTGCATCTGGACCGAAGATTTTGGCGACAACTTCTTGAACTCCGAGTTGAGCGGCGACGTGCTTGACGCCGCCAACATCATGCATGCGAAAGGGCTAACGCGTTACCGTGCCGCTCTGGATCTCTTGGTGGAGGCGCAATACCCCCGCACGCCCATGCCCGCACACCCCGCCCAAGGAAGAGCGTTCGATTTTGAAAAGCTTCATTTCGAAATGCGTTTTTTCTTCAAGCACTTCATGAGGGGATTTTTGGGTCTCGACACCCCCGACGCCGCGTTGGAAGCCGAGCTCACAGCACTTTGCTCATGGCTTGACGCGCGGCCTCGCGTTCTGTGCCACCGCGACTACCACGTGCGAAACGTCATGATAGCCCCCAATGGCGAACTGGGTTGGATAGACTTCCAGGACGCCCGAATGGGTCCGCACGCCTACGACGTGGTGAGCCTTGTGCGCGACTCGTACGTGCGCATAGACGCACCCACCCGCGCGCTGCTGTATGGGCACTATTTGAAATCTGTGAACGAACGCAAAGCCTCGCAGGGCCTCCCCCCCCTCGACTCTGCCGACTTTGGGCTGGAGTGCGTCCACATGGGCCTCCAACGAAACGTGAAGGCACTGGGAAGCTTTGGCTACCTTGCAACTGAGAAGCGCAAACCGTCGTATTTGAGGTACGTTCCCCACACGCTCGAAACTTTGGTGGCGCCTGAAAGTGGGTTGGCGCGGTTGTATCCCAACACGCACGCCTTCTTGGTGTCACTTCAAAACGGGCCCATGAAAAAACTCCTCGAAGCGAAGCTCGAGGAGTTTGGTGTTTCGAAGTTCTGACAACTTCGAAACACAATCGGGAAAACCGGAACCTCCATCAGGGTCCCTCTCAGAAGTCCTTGAGCTGGGCAAACGAAACCGATTCGTAGACGCTTGCCGAGCGGTCGACGAGCACATTCACGGTTTGCGAGCTGCGATCGATCATGTAGGGCATCGAGCGGCCGGGTTCCCCATGCTTCGAAAGCAGGTAGCCCTTCACCTTCGCAATGAGCTGGAGATCGCTCCAAGAGACGAGAAGATCTTTCGTACGACCTGCATCGTCTTTGTACTGAAGGGAGCCGTTGGGGTCGGCCTGGTTGATAACGATGCTGCCCGCGTGCGCCGAAACGCTCACAAGGGTCACGCACAACAAGGCTAAAGCCACGAGTGGCTTCCGCAAAGAATCGCATATATTAGCATAAATAGTCATGACATCTTCTCCTGGGGAACTTATTTGACAGGGCGGACGGATCAGTGCTGGCTCACACGGGCCGACACAACGAAGTCGAAGCTTGTGTTCGCTTCCGTGCCAACGCCTTCGCCTGGATTCTGAACGTGATCCAGCACTAATGCTCTTATTTTATTCAAAAGCGTTTGGGAAGCCTGAAAACCCTCGCCGGAGCCGTGATAGTAGCAATAGAGCGAGTTTTCACGGTTGTCGGAAGGTTTGGCAATTTTGCTCAGCGCCATGGCTCTGTCTGCAGCCACCTGTGCTCCATACAGGGAGTCGTAGCCGAGATATTCCAGCCCTGCGACGAGCGGTTCGAAGCCGCACGCGCACGAGGCATTCCGGCCGATGACTTTATGCTCGAGCAACAGCGGCACGTGAAGGTGGTCGATGTAGACCTTCACGATTTCCTTTGAGTCGCCCGACGCAAGAATCACCCCGGTGTCCAAGGGACGGTCTTTTTCGACGTTGTGAAACACGACAAGAATTTCAGGGTGGTGACGCAAGAAGCGGTAAAGCTTCGGATGCGACTCGGTCGTAATGACAAGCTTTGGGAGAGATTTTTTCACGGGGAAACCTCCGTGAGGCTCTTCAAGGGAGAATGAGAGCCTCAAGAATTAGCACCTGCGTCGCGCCGGCTCAACATCTCATTTTCGGTAGCCCTCAAAGTTGGTGTAATAGTGCTTAATAAGCTCGCGAAGGCGATCGAGGAGAAGGTCGTGTTCCGGGCTGTCGGGCGCCGGTTTTTTGACTGCCATATACTCCTCAATCACTTCTCGCTCGAATTTCATACGAACGTCGTAAGGCAACTGACCAAGGAGATTCGAGACCCGAATCATCCAACGCATGCGTTGTGGAATGAGCGGCTCTTCTTCGTCGGCGGCACCAACGGAGTTTCCCTCACCCGTCCCCCCCGCGAGCGGGGACGTTGCCGACTGCGTAATGCGCACAAACGTTCGGCGGTCTTCCGACGGGACCCGGCGCCATTCGTCCAGAAGTGCGGCCTCGAGTTCGTCCACCGGATTCGCGGCGGGCGCAGGAGTGGCGTCTATTTTCGACAAAAACTCAGGGAGGGGGAGACCCTCGAGTTCTGTGATGCGCAAAAGGAGGTCGAGCGGAATGCCCTTTGAGTTGTCCGTCGTGTTCTGCTCGTACTCCCGGTACCGATTCAGCGACAGCAAGAGGCGGCCGGCCATTTCGCTTTGGGTCAGCTCCTCGCGGGCACGGAAATTCGACAGGTATTTGGAGATACCTGCGAGATATCGGCTGACCCGTTGACTGACGTCGACCGGTGCCGTGGGCTTCGCGTCCATTGCCACCCGCTCATCCTCCGCTTGAACAGCGTCAAATACATTTCAGCACGAAGAAAATCAAAGGGGAACAGCTGGCGGCCTAGGCGCCGCCTAGGCGACGATGGATCGAGGCCTCATCACCGGTAGACACACCATCCTGGGTTGAATGCGACGAATGGGGCACTTTGTGCCCCTGCTTAGGCACGATGATCAGGCCCGCTGTTGACAGGGCAGGCAAGGAGTTCCCCACAATGCCCCTTTTTGCCCCTTCGGAAATGGTTGCCATCGTTCTTTGTGCAGGTTTGGGTACGCGCCTGCGGCCTCTCACCCGCTTCGTTCCCAAGACGGCAGTGCCACTGGGGCGGTGGCCCTTGGCGCTGCACAACGTCCTGCAGTTGCTGCAGGCGGGCGCGACAACCGTGCACTGCAACACACATTATCTTGCTCCCTTCGTAGAAAATGAGCTGGCACGAGCACTCGAGGACGCGGGTTACCCCGCCACGGCCCTTCGTTTCTGGAGAGAAGAGCCCCTTCTCGAAACCGGGGGCGGTGTGGCGCACATCTGCCAATCCCTCGCCCGCGAAGAGGGCTGGAAAGCCCCCAAAGATGCCCTGGTGGTGTCGGGCGACATTTACGGCGATATTCCGCTTCAGGAGATGATTTCGAGTTGGAGCCAGGCTGACCCCTTACAGGCAGCCCTCCTTTGCACCAGAGAGGCAGAAAGCGGCCGAACAGACGTGACGTGGGTCGACCCTGCACGCAACTGCGTTGTGGGCTTTGGCAAGGACGTTTCGCCAAGCGAAGCGCTCGCCCGAGGACTCAGGGCCCGGAACTTCAGCAACCACCAAATTGTGCGTGGCGCTGTCGTTGAAAACGCGCACATCGAGAAGCGCTCGAGCATCGACCTCTTCTACCGCGCCGCGCTTTCGAGAGGGCTCACCATCGCGCATGTGGAGCTTGCGCAAGCGCGCCCTTGGTTCAACGTCGGCACCTACCGCGAGTACGAAGAGTGCGTGCAGAGTCTGACACCTCTTGCTGACTTCCAAGAAGCTGAAGCGTCTGACGATTATTCACCGCCTACGCAGTGCTTAGTCGTGAGCCTCGGACAAAAAAAAGGCGGGGAAGGTGCCCTGACCTTCCCCGCATCGCCTGCCTTGCGCCTTCCTCTGTGCCCTTGGCCCTTCACCACCCGCCGCCTCGGATGCCTTCGGACCCTTCCTTGTTCGGAGCAGGGGGAGAGTCTCGCCACAATCCTCTCGTCCCTTCTTCCGAACCTCGTTGCCTCTCTCTTCTCTCCTTCTTTTTCAGGTGGGGGTTGGTCTCCGCGTCCAGAAACTTCACCCTTGGTTTTCCGGCTCCCCCTTCCCACTTCACTGGGTTGGGCCCTCTCTCATCCTCTTCTCGTTCCCCTGGAGCTCTTCGAGACTTCCTCCTTTGGCGGAGGCTCTTGGACTCCCGAGGCCGTCTCCGGTCTGTATGCGACCAGCGAGACCTTTTTCCTGCTTACTCCTGTTCGGTCTCCTGGGTGACAACCACATTCTCTGTTTCCGTGAGGGGCTCGGTGGAAGCTGAAGCCGTGGCCGAGCGGTAAAAGAGCGTTTGTCCGGGGAAGATGCGGTCGGGGTTCTTTACCTGAGGATTTTCTTTCCAGAGAGTGCGCCAGCTGGCTTCTGAACCGTAAACTTTGGCCGAAATCGTGGAGAGCGTGTCACCTTGGGCAACTGCCACGGACTGGCGGGGAGCTGCTTCGTACTTGTCTGCAAAACCGCGGCTGGAATCGCCGACCGTGTAGTAGAGGGCGTCGCCGGGGTAAATTTTGTTGGGGTCTTGGAGGTTGTTCGCAGCCGCAAGCTCTTTCCACTTCGCCTTGTCGCCGAAAATCTTCTGAGCAATGGAGCCGAGCGAGTCGCCTTTTTGGATGTAATAAGCCATCTTGGTGCCGTTTTCAGGCACATACCCGCCAGCGGCGGAGGGAGCCGCAGGAGCTTCTGCAGCCGCTGGAGCGGGCTCGCCTTCGGTCGGCACTGCGTTTGTGGCCACTTCGCCTTCGACAGGAGCCGCTGCCAGAGGGTCGGTAGCAGGATCCATCGGGGCCGCGTCTGTGCCCATGGCGTCGGCGGCCATGTCACCGCCCGCAAGAGCAGGGTCGGTGGCGGCAGGGTTGTCGACGGCCGCTGTGTTTTCTGCCGCTGTGGCGTCTGTGCCATCCGCTGGAGCGAAGGGGTCAGAGCCGTTGTTGAGACCTGTGTTCTCGGTGCCGTTTGCGGCCATCGCAGCCGCGTTGGCGTCGCTCGCCGCGGGGTTCGCAAAGGGATCCGCACCTGCGTTGTTGGTGAGGGCAGGGTCGGCCGCCGGATTCTCGAGAGAAGCGGCATTCGCGCTTCCGTCGTTCACGAGGTTTGAAAGTTCCTCGCTATTGCCTTCGGCGTTGGCAGCGTTGTCGGGCACGCCGTTGCCGTCGGCGTTCACGGCTTCGCCGCCCTCTTCGCCTTCAACGGCGTTGGCGTCGTTGGCGAGCGGGTCGGTGTTCGACACGGCGCCATCTTCTGCCATGGCCGCGTCAGGGGCGCCTTCTTCGCTTGAAGACGAGCAGGCGAGAACACCCGCTCCCAGGAAGAATGCTGCGATGGCAGGGAGAAGGATCCCTTTCAGCCGTGACTTGGTGCGAAGTTTCATTGCCGTGCTACCTCTGCTGAGTGCGTTAGACTGTTGCTTAGGTCGATAAGCCTTCTTTTGGCTCCTTCACCCTCGACTGTGTTTCGGTGGAAAGAGGGAGACCTTGAGGCCCACTTCTCTTTTTTTTTGGTGCCGCGGGTTTTGCCGAGACTTTGACGCAAGGCACGTTTTACAAGGCCCCTGTGCGATTACGGAAGGATGCGAGACCACGTGGAAAAAGACTTCTCCCATGAACCCGTCCTCCTGACGGAAACGCTTTCGACGCTCGTTTTCGACGACGCGTCTTTGACACCCCTGTTTGAGAGGGGACGCAAAGAGGTGCGGCTTGTCGATTGCACCTTGGGAGGGGCGGGTCATGCTCGCGCCATGGTGGTTGCCTTGTCGAAGCGACTTGAGGCTCACGCCCAGGCACGTGGCGAGCCTGCTCCCCACATTCTGCTTGTGGGTTTTGACCGAGACGCCATCGCCCGGGAAGCCTCCACTGCACGCCTCGACGCTTTGGCGGCATCCCTCCCTTCGTTTCGATATGAACTCGTGCCGCAGAATTTCGCCGACGCAAAGGAAACACTGCGGGCTCGGTTCGGCCCCTTCAGCGTCGATTTGCTGCTGGCCGACTTTGGTGTCAGCTCGCCCCAACTCGACGTCGCCGACCGCGGCTTTTCGTTCCAACGCGCGGGCCCTTTGGACATGCGCATGGACCCACGCGAGCAAACAACGGCCCGCACCATTCTGGAAACCTACGACGCCCAGAGCCTGACCGCCTTGTTTCGGGAGTCTGGCGAAGAGCCCCGCGCTCGGAAACTCGCGGAAGCCGTTGTTGCCGATAGAACCAAAGGAACGCTTCCCCTGTCAAATACCGTAGACTTTGCAGCATGGGCCGCGCGCGTTCTGGGCTACCATAACAGTAGGGTCCATCCCGCAACGCGGATCTTCCAGGCACTCAGAATCGAAGTGAACCGTGAACTCGAGGCCATTGAAGCCTTGCTCGACGCTGTTCCTTTGCTCCTGGGCGCCCACGGACGCGCAGGCTTCATCTCGTTCCATTCCCTCGAAGACAGGCTCGTCAAGCGTCGCATGCGCGCCTGGCAGGCTGCAAAAGCGAGGGCTCCCGAGGGACGCGAAGAAGACTCACCGCGTCCTCCCTGGGAGGAACCGCGAACGTGGGGCCGCGAGCATCCTCGCGGCGGCCTCGTTGCCGGCGACGACGAGGGGCGGATGAACCCTCGGGCGAGGTCGGCCCGCCTGCGGGTGTTCCGTTTCGGAGGGTTGGAAGATCGTGAGGAGTTCATGGCGCGTTGACGTCAGCCTTGTTTGTTTTGTTCTCGTTCTGGCTGCGGCCATTCCTGTCGCACTCCTGCGCACGAAAACATACGCCCTTGGCTACGACCTCGGACGTTTGAAGTCGCGCGAGCGCGAGCTCCGCCAACGGAACGTGGAGCTGGTTTCAGAAATGGCCTCCACGCAGAGAGCTGTGCGTGACAAGCACACCGCGCTTGGCGTGGCCCGAAATGGAAAACCGGCCGACGGCATGCTCGCGCTCCCCAATGCGCACGAGGTGCTGCATGGTAAGGAGACGGATCATGGGAAATAAAGCAGCGAGGAAAGCCCTGCGGCGGGCCTCGAAAGCCGTCGTCGCGAAAACTTTTCCGTCGGGTTTTTGCCTCTCTCAGGCCTACAGAGCGCGTGCCGTCACACTGGGTGCGTGCTTGGGGTTGGGTTTCGTCGCTCTGCTCGGCCGTTACGCCTATCTGGGGCTTCTTCCCACCAACCTCCGCGAAAAACTTCTGACGCAGGGGTCGCGTCAGTTCGAATCCGACGTCACGCTCGCTCCACCCCGCGCCCAAATCACCGATCGCAATGGCCGAACGCTTGCGGTGAGCGTTTTGTACCCAAGTCTTTTTGTCGTTCCGCGCCGAATACCCGACGACATCGCGCTGCAAAGGAGGGTTGCGCGCACACTCGGCGTTCCCGCCTCAGAAATTCAGACGCTTGCAGGCTCGCGCAAGGCTTTCGCCTGGCTGCGACGCCAGGTGCCACCCACAGAACTCGCGCGCATGGGTGACCTGTCGGAGTGGCACGACTTTGTGGGCGTCATCGATGAACCCAAGCGCCTTTACCCGGAAAAAGACCTCGCCGCGCACCTCATCGGATTCACAGGCCTCGACAACAACGGTCTTGAAGGCGCAGAACGCATTTACGACGACTCTCTCAATGGCACCGCCGTGAAGGCGAAAGTCACGCGCGACGCCCGAGGCCGCGTCACCCTCATCGCACCAGGTGGTGCTGTTCGTCCGGAGCCTCGATCGGAGCCCTTGCGCCTTTCCATCGACCTCTCCATTCAAAGTTTCGTGGAGTCGGCTCTGCGCGAAGGGGCCCACAAAGCCCGTGCTCGGGGCGGGAGCGCCGTTGTCATGAACGTCGAAACGGGCGAGCTGCTGGCCATTGCAAGCTGGCCCACCTACGATCTGAATGCGCCCCCAACGGACGCGGCAAAACGCCGGTTTCGCCCGCTCATGGATGCTCTT
Organism: Silvanigrellales bacterium; assembly: GCA_020247005.1. GTDB lineage: Bacteria > Bdellovibrionota_B > Oligoflexia > Silvanigrellales > Silvanigrellaceae > JADCJN01. Next base: position 1,729 of record JADCJN010000112.1, on the reverse strand, counting down.
GAGCTCGGAAGCGTTGTGAAGCCCATGTTCGTGGCCGCAGCCCTCGACAAAGGTCTCATTCGCCCCACCGACAAACTCCATTGCGAGAACGGAGCGATGCGCATTCCAGGAGGTGCCATTCACGACGACCACCCTCATGGCCTGTCGACACCAAGCGAAATCATCAAATTTTCGAGCAACATCTGCACCTACAAAATTGCTCAAAAGCTCGGCCGTGTGGTGTTTCGCGATGTCATACAACAATTTGGCCTCGCGCGGCTTCCTGGAACTGGGTTGCCCGGAGAATGGCAGGGCCGCGTGAGCGCACCCGACACGTGGCGTGAAATGAGATTTGCAAACATGGCATTTGGCCAGGGCATCGCAATTTCCCCCCTCCAGCTGACGAAAGCGATGAGCATTTTGTCGGGGGGAGGATCGGACAAGCCTGTGCGCATTCTGGCGCATGGAAACGACGAACCCTATGAATCGGAACGTCTGGGGCCCTCGCTGCAAGTCATTTCCCCAAAAACGAGCCGCCTCGTGACGGCCATGATGTCCACCGTGGTGGAAGAGGAGGGTGGAACGGGTCGGCGTGCGGCCATCCCCGGCCTTACCGTTGCCGGCAAAACCGGCACCGCGGAAAAATACATGCAGGCGACAAAGTCTTACAGCGAACGCATTGCGAGCTTCACAGGAGTTGTTCCAGCGGAAGCCCCTAAGCTTGCCATCACTGTGGTTCTCGATGAACCCCAGGTGCGCCCAGCCTACGGAGGGACTCTCGCCGGCCCCGTTTTCTCGGAAATTGGGCAAAAGACGATCCACTACCTGAATTCCGTTGGTGAGCTTGCCATTCATGGCGCCGAGGAAAACAATCCTTTGTAACCCCGTTTCATTTCAACGAAACGCGCCAATGGCCTCCCCACTCACTGGGAACCCGATGGACGACACCGCTCAAAGTGGCGATGGCCTCTTCCTGACGCCCTCGCAAACCGTTCTGCTCCTTGAGCGGGAACGCCTTCTCTTTAATGACGTTCCCTTGCATTCGCCTTTGCGACGCGGCGACACGGGCGCCGAAACTCCGCTGCGCCTTCTGTGGGACACCCGAGAGCTGCCCGCCTACCTGCCAAAGGACGCGAAAGCCTCCGGAGGACGGGCCGGCTCTCCCCGTTTTGTTTTCGTTGCGCGCCGGGCACGGGGGTTCGATAGCCACATTGTGGCTCAGAAGGTTCTCGATGCGGGAGGGCTCTTTGTGGGTCACGACACCCTCACTGGCCACGCCCTCGAGTCGTCCGGACTCCCTCCCGAATGGGTGGACGAGGTTATGGAGCATCCTCACCTTCTTCTGGTGAGCAGCCCTGAAGTCGCCTTGCGAAAACTCATGAAAATAGCCAGCGGCGTGAGTGAATCTCAATTCACCACTTTGGCGGTGACAGGAACAAACGGGAAGACGAGCACCGTCCAGATTCTGGGTCAGGCCCTGGAGGCTCTCACCGGCAAACCCGTGCTGCGCCTCGGAACGTTGGGCGTTCAGCTCAAGGGCAAAACGACGGAAGGCAAGACGCCCACCATGCCCGACTTTCCGGACTTTTTGATGGCGGCCAGGCAAGCGCGCTTAGAGGGCGCCGCCCATATCGTGATGGAAGCCACCTCACACGGCCTCGACCAGCAACGGCTTGGCGACTGGACCGTGAACGTGGCGGCGTTCACGAACCTCACCCAAGACCACCTCGACTACCATGGCGACATGGAT
>JADCJN010000111.1 GCA_020247005.1 Silvanigrellales bacterium | reverse complement strand
GGAGGATAGAAGCCCATTCTCAGAAAGCTCAGGTCCGGGGACGCGCCATTCCGAGGCAAAAAAATGCCCTACCGGCGCGGGATCCGGTGAGGCGTTTGGGGTCGTCGAGGATTCGGGATTAAAATGAGTGGTGTCAGCCGACCGCAAGTTCCCAGTGGCAGGAATTCTGCAGTCACTTTGGCCATCGCCCGTGCAGTCGGCAACAGACGTGCCCGCGTAGGACCCTGTTAGACCCGTTCCATTCACTCCGAATTGAACGTTGAGTTTCACATCGCCCGCTCCAGGAAGAACAACATTTCCTGCGACGCCGAGCACATTCACACCCGAGGCAATGTTCGAAGGCACGAGATCCGCGTCGCCAGGCACTGTGAACTGCCGGTACAACGACGTGTTGAAGGTTTGGTTCGAGGTGCCCACGGCAAGAGAGCCAGCATCTGAAATCACACCTGTGTAACGAGTGCCTGTGGAGTCGAAGAATTCATATGTTCCCGCCGCGGTTGTTGCGGCAAGGCTAGTCAGATCCGCTGTTCCATCTGCGCCGGAAAGGCGGTGATCGGCGCTTGGAAATTGACCCACCACACCGGCAACCGTGACGTCCTTCTTGAGCACAGAAGGAGTCAACAAGGAGAGTTTCACCGCCGGAAAGGCGGCAGTCGAAACACATGCAATTTCACCATCGTTGACACAGTCGGCCGGACCATCTGCCGATAACGTTCCCATGACCCCGGCAATCGACACTCCTCCTTTCACATGCCCAGGCACGACTTTTGCAAACTCGGCTGCGCGAAAGGAGTCATTGGCGACACAATCGACCTGACCATCTGCCCGACAACTCGAAACTTCTCGAGATGGCTGAACCACGAGGAGCCCTTTTCGCTTCGAACCATCGGGACAAGAATATTCCCTCCCAAGGAGGACATCTTGCGGTCTCAAGCACGACTCAGATTCAACAAGAGTCTTCGGGCTCGCTTGGCCTGTTGAGAGATCTTGTGCAGTCCCAGTGACCCGGACGGACTGGGATTTTCCACAGCCACCCAAAGGAAACAAAACGGACAGACACGTTAAACAATTTAAATATAACGAATGCTTGCGCATAAAGACACGCTCGCTCCCAAATGCGTCAGGATCACATCACGACCTTCATCATCCTCGGTTGAAGGTCAGTTTTACATGAGTCCGAACCTGGTATGCTTCCGCAGATCTCAGAATGGACTCCGAAAGGGTCGCATTGAGGGATAGCGAACCCAAAAGCTCGCCGTGCAAATTTCGAAACCCCATAATCTTGCCTCAATTTCGGGCCAGGAAATTCATCCATCACAACGACATCGCTGGCTTGAGCACATAGAGCGCGCGCTCATCGAAATTTTCGACGAAGCAGGAAACTTCAAGAACCCCTCAAATCAACAAAAACGGGAGTGAAGAGAGACCGCTCTCCTCTCTTTCGTTAAGTCGTTCTCGGGGTGTATTCGTCCCGAGGGTTTTTTGTCGATCGGAAGTCGACACCCGCAACACGAGTGCGAGGGGCTCCGGCCATTCCACCGACACTCGCAGCAAGCGCTCCTAAAACCAGGGCAGCAAACCCCCAGAGTGCCGTTTGCGAGGTGCGACGCGCCGCGGTGTCGGCCGCCTCACGTGCGCGGGCCTCCTGTTCGGGCGTCAAAGCAGGAAGGTTTCCGGAACGGAGTCCATCGCGAACGTCGGGAGACAGCTGCCCCCAACCGCGTGAGAACTCACCGCTGCGATCCACCGCAAGGTTGCCAAGGAAACCTGTGGCACGGCCAAAAAACGCACCCATGACGGACCCAATGAGAAGAAACGCGAGGAGGGTTGAAAGCCCCCAGACAACGAGTCCATGCACGGCCCCATCGCGATGACGCGAAGGTCCCGCAAGTTTTCCCGATATCCAACCTCCCGCGAAGAGGGAAAGCAGCGTTGAGCCTGCAAGCCAGATGCCCGCACCAAGCCCCAAGCCTGCCATCGGAGACGACTCCTGCAGCGGATCGACGGTGCTCGCACCAATGCCAAGCCCCAGCAGCGCGAATGCGAGCTGCAACACGACGGCGACAATGACACCGGCAAAAACAGAAGGCCAAGAAATCCGTTCAAAAGGAACGTGTTCCCTTGCGTCGGGCGTTGCATAATCCGTCTGAACTCCCATGATCGGACTCCTTTTAGGGAATGAGCCGAGCGTTTTGCGGAACGGTCCGCGACGCACGACACGAAATCTCCCGAGCGAGAAATAACGGGCGACACAAAAAGAAGCTCGTGCACCTTGGGAGATCGTCATCCGAATGAAAGCATCTGAATGAGGACAACTGAATTTTGGAACACGAATAGAAAACCAGACTGACGATTCTCAGAAAATACGGTCGGCAAGAGCAGGAAGTCGGGTGCGCGCGTCTTGGACCAAAGCGAGATCAATTTCAGTCATCAAAATTCCAGCCTCCTCACCCAAGCGGGCCGTCACGCGCCCCCACGGGTCAACCACAAGACTGTTTCCGTAATTGCGTTTGCGCCCTTCGGAATGGAATCCGGTTTGGTTGCAGGCGACAAACCAACACTGGTTTTCTATGGCTCTTGCTCGCAGAAGCACTTCCCAGTGGTCTTGCCCTGTTTGGTGAGTGAAGGCAGCCAGCAGGAAAACCACATCGAAGCGTTCCTTTTTCAGCCGACCTCCGGCATCGCGGAAAATCTCGGGAAAACGAAGATCATAACAAACAGCCGTCAACGCACGCGCGCCAACCCCTTCAACAGGCAACGCAAAACCTTCAATGGAATCTCCTCGTGCGAAAACATCGGACTCGCAATAAAGAGGTTTTCCCCCGCCATCGCGCAAATTGAACAAATGAATTTTTCGGTAAGCAGAAACAACGTCGCCTTGGGGAGAATAGGTCACGGCGGTATTGAACACCTTGCCCGGAGTATTGGCTTTTTCTGCGTGTGAACCTGCCACAAGACAAACTCCGTTTGTGCGAGCGAGTTCGGCGAGACGAGCGAACACCCCTTCACCCAGAGCGTCTGCGGAAGCGAGGCGGCCTTGCTCGCTGCCCATATAAGTAAACATTTCAGGAAGGACGACCACGCGGGCTCCCTCTCTGGCGGCTTCGGCGACGCGGGCAGCAACCTCCCGCAGGTTCGCAAGAACATCGGTTTGAGGATTCGTCTGGATGCAGGCGACTTTGAACTTCATGGACGTTTCCTTCTTTGCATTGGTACCCACCAAAAGAACGAGACGGGAAGGGGCGTGGGTGCCGAGATTTCCGACTCTTTTATCATTGACCAAATGGCCAGAAATTGCTAGCCGTAAAGCTTCCACAGGAGCAGACAACATGAAAAACCGAGTTCGACTCATCGTCTCCGGCCTCCTCTTATGTTCCGGCGCGGCCTTTGCCGCAGCGCCTGGCACGCTCACCGAAGCGGAGTTGCGCATCGGCACCACTCAGGAGTTCGAGAATCTCAATCCCCTTGTTTCGAACATGTCGGCCACCTCCTACATTCTTGGTGCTGTGAACCGCACCGGCCTCGTCATTCTCGACGACAAAAACAGGTGGGTCGCACAGGCGGCAGAGCGGGTTCCCTCGCTAGAAAATGGCGACGCGGTGTTTTTCCAAGACGCCTCAAAAAAGAAGCTCAAGGTCACATGGCGCATTCGAAAAGATGCAGTTTGGGCAGATGGCAAGCCGATTGTGGCGTCAGACTACGAATTGGCATGGAAGGTGGGCCTTGCGGACACTGTGTCCGTCCCCAACCGTGAACCGTACCAAAACGTCGAACGATTCGACATCGACGCAAAGAATCCGAAGGTTTTCACGGTGACCTTCACCGAACCCAAGTTTACCTTCGCCCGCGGCCTCTGGAGCGCCCTGCCTTCGCATGTGGAAGGCAAGGTTTTCAAGGAGTGGGGCGACAAACCCCAAGGCTACGACCGCAACACATCCTATGCCCGCACGGCCACGACACCTGCCCTGTACAGCGGCCCTTATCGTCTTTCGGCCATCAAACTCGGCAGCCACGTGGAACTCGTGCGAAACGAAAAGTGGTGGGGAAAAGCGGCGGCCTTCAAGAAGATCGTCGTGCGTGTCATTCCCAACAGCGGCACGCTCGAAAGCAACCTCGTTTCGGGTGAAATCGATGTGGTCAATGGCATCGGCATGTCGCTCGACCAAGCGCTTGCTTTCGAAACCCGAGTGAAAAGCGAAAAGCTGCCGTTTCAGGTCGTATATGGCGACGGCCTCACTTATGAACACATCGATCTCGACCTCGAAAACCCCTTGCTGAAAGATGTCCGAGTGCGCCAGGCGCTCTTGCATGCCATCGATCGTGAAGCCCTGGTGAAGGCGCTTTTTGCGGGCAAACAACGCGTTGCACACCATTTCCTGCACTTCACCGACCCCTGGTTCACAGATGCTCCCGCCGACGTCACGAAATACGAATTCTCGCCCCGCAAGGCCCGCAAACTTCTTGCCGAGGCGGGCTTCAAGGCAGGCCCTGCTGGAGTGCTCGAGAAAGACGGCAAGCCGCTCCGCTTTCCCTTCATGACGACAGCGGGCAACAAAGTGCGCGAAAATGTTCAGGCCTTCGTGAAAGAAAGCCTCAAACAGGTGGGCGTCGATGCGGAGATCCGCAACGAACCCGCGAAGGTCTTCTTCGGAGAAACGACGACAAAACGGAAATTCGGCGGCATGGCCATGTACGCTTGGGTTTCATCACCTGAACTCACGCCCCGTCAGACGCTGCATTCCTCCAGCATCCCCACGGCAGAAAACGGCTGGGCGGGCACGAACACCATGGCCTGGCGCAATGCCGCGGCCGACGCCGCCATCGACGGCTTGGAACAAGAGTTTTCGCTGGCCGAGCGAAAAAAGAAAGCGGCGGTAGTGGTGCGCGAATACACGCGGGAACTCCCCGTTCTTCCCCTCTTCTACCGTGCCACCATCGTCGTCTCGGCAGCCTCACTCGAAGGCATGACACCCACGCCTCACACCTTTGCGGAAACCTATCACATCGAACGCTGGCGGCCCGCTGTGGGCGCGCGCAGCGGGAAGTGAGTCTGCTCGGCAGGGAGCCTCGTTCATGTTCCGTTATGTCGTCCGTCGAACCCTTCTTGCCGTTTTCGTTCTTTCGCTCGTGAGTTTCGTGTCGTTCGGACTCATGTCGCTCATGCCAGGCGACCCCGTGGAAGAAATGAGGATGTCGAACCCCGAAATGCGGCCCGAGGACGTGGTGCGTCTCAAGGCACTGCACGGGCTCGACAAGCCATTTCCCGTTCGCTACGCCAACTGGCTCAGCGACGTGGTGCAAGGAGACCTTGGCTACTCGCGTACGTACAAGGTGCCTGTCACCCATCTTCTGGGCGACAGGCTGCTGAACACAGCCGTGCTTTCGCTCTCAGCCCTTGTACTTTCCTTGCTCATCGCGCTGCCCGTGGGCGTTTTGTCCGCCCTGCGAAACGGAGGCCGCTTCGACTACGTTTCGAACCTGCTCGCTTTTGGCGGCCAAAGCGTTCCGCCCTTTTGGCTCGGCATCATGTTCATCATGGTGTTCTCGGAACATCTCGGCCTCTTTCCTGCGGGAGGAACACAAACGCTCGGGCAAGAACACACCGGGTTTGCAGGCCTCGCCGACAGAGCGAAGTACATGGCTCTTCCCGTGCTTGTTTTCACGGTGAGCCAAATGGCTGTTTACGTCCGGTACACCCGTGGCGCCATGATCGAAGCCCTGCGCCAAGACCACGTTCGCACAGCCCGCGCGAAGGGCGTTCCGGAATGGCGTGTTGTCTTTGCGCACGCATTCCGAAACGCACTCATTCCCTTGGTCACCGTTGTTGCCTTGGCTCTGGGCGGCGTTTTTGGAGGCGCCATTATCACTGAACAGGTGTTCGCATATCAAGGCGTGGGAAAACTCGTTTACGAGTCCATTCTTGCCGGCGACCACAACGTCGCCATGGTGGCATTCAACATCACAATTGGAATGGTGTTGCTCATGAATCTGTTGGCCGACCTCTGCTACGCGGCACTCGATCCCCGCATCACCTACGCGTGAGGAATTTCCGATGACCGCGACGTCTCCCGTCCTTCGCCATGGCCTCTCACACGCTCTGTTTCACCGCGTGATGCCACCACGCTTGCGCCGCTTTTCCCGCCATCGGGTGGCCCTTATTGCAGCGATTTACCTCGCACTATTGGGTGTCATTGCTCTGGGTGCTCCGCTGCTGGCAAGCGCCTTCGGTGTCACGCCTGACGAGCAGAACATTTTGAACCGCTTCGCTTCCCCCGGTCAGGTTGTCACTCTGGCGCAGGCGCAAAAGGAACAACGCGTGGAAACGTGGGTTTCGAGGAGTGCTGGCGATGCCAAACACCTCGCGCGGGTTGCCAAGGCCAACGGCTGGATCCCGGAGGCCGTTTCGGAAGAGGATGCCCCCTACGAGATCCTCGCCAAAGTCGACACGGGTGACCTCGCGCAAGGCGTCCTTGCCGCGGCGCAAGACCCTTCGGCCCGCGCATTTGGAGGACTCATCAGCTCCTTTGAAGCACGGCACGTTCTTGGCACCGACGAACTTGGCCGCGACGTGCTTGCACGCATGCTCTATGGCGCACGTGTTTCCTTGGGAGTCGCACTTCTTGTGGGGCTGTGTGCGGGGGGAGTGGGGCTCCTGGTCGGGTGCCTTTCGGGTTTCTATGGTGGATGGCTCGACGCCGCGCTCATGCGCGTGACGGACGCACTCCTCACCATTCCGACTCTGCCTCTCTATATCATTTTCGCTGCCATTGACTTGCGCAAAATTCCCGGACTCAACGCGCTGTTTGATGGCGAGAGTCAAAGCGTGTTGAAGCTCGTTGTCATTCTCGGAGGGTTTACTTGGATGACCATCGCACGTGTCGTGCGGGGCGCAGTGCTGCAGGTTCGACGTGCTGAATACGTGTCTGCGGCCACCTCGCTTGGAGGGAGCAACACGCGCATCCTCCTTTCGCATGTGCTTCCCAACATCCTGGGGCCCGCAACCGTGTCGGTCACGCTTCTCATGGGCGAGGCGATGCTCATTGAAAGTGGACTTTCGTTTCTGGGGTTGGGCATTCAGCCACCCGTGCCGAGTTGGGGAAACATGCTTCAAAACGCATTGGAGCTCGTGCGAAGCCGACCTTTGCTGGCGGTTATGCCAGGCGTGCTCATCTTCTCGGTCATCATCGCTGTGAATTTTATTGGAGACGGACTCCGCGACTCGTTCGATCCTCGCGTGAGAGCCGAATAGGAAACACCCCAGCACAGATCTGAGCACATCGGTTGTGCAGCCGGCCAAATTTGATTACAAGGGAACACACGTTCCCTTTTTTTTTTTGCGCGGTCTGTGCCGCGTCTGTGTTTCCAACCTCGAACCCGCTGGGAGTTTGCTATGTTGGTGAATCGTTTTTGTGTTTCCCTGGCGGTTTCGTCCGCGTTTCTTGTTTCGACTTTCGTTTCCTCGCTCAGTTCCCAAGCAAAGGCGCTGCCCTTGGCATCCAACCTTGGACAAGAAGGCTTTGGCGTTGGCCAAACAACAGTTCCCGAGGGCATCGCGCTCGAGGCAGCCGACGTCGACTTCACATCCATCGTTGCCCTCAACAACTGCTCGGGAGCATTGATCCGTTTCAAAACCTCCCGCGACTCCGATGCCGCTGTCGTCATGACAAACGGACACTGTTACGAGGGCGGATTCCTTGACCCAGGTGAAGTGGCGGTCAACAAACCCTCGTCGCGTTCGTTTCGTGTTCTGACGCCAGACTCCCGCGGTACCGTGGTCACACTCCGAGCCTCCAAGCTTCTTTACGCCACCATGACAGGCACCGATCTCGCCCTGTATAAGGTAAACGAAACATACGGGGACCTTCGCAAAGCGCACGGGCTCGAGCCTCTTGTGCTGTCCGACTCCCGGCCCACCTCAGGTTCTCCCATGCGCGTGGTGTCGGGTTACTGGAAGCGCATTTACGCCTGCAATGTGAGCTCTTTTATTCCTGAGCTGCGCGAGGGCGACTGGACCTTCACAGACTCCATCAAGTTCTCGCGCCCCGGCTGTGAAACCATCGGCGGCACGTCGGGCTCTCCCATCCTTCATGCGGAAACCCGGGAGGTCATTGGCATCAACAACACGGGCAATGAGAGCGGGCGCAGCTGCACAGTCAACAACCCATGCGAAGTCGACGACAAAGGAAAAGTCACCGTTGAAAAAGGGGCTTCCTATGGGCAGCAAACGTACCAAGTTTACGGATGTCTGGCGGCTGACAACAGCATCGATCTGACTTTGGAAAGCTGCGCACTCGCCAAACCCTAGCCCAGGCTAGGAAGGCAAAAGCCCACCAGAGTTGAGTTTCGTTTAGTTGGTGCCTTTCAAGAACGCCTTCATTTTGTCGGCGTCCGTTGCGCCTTCGGCTTCCGCAATTTTGTCTGAAAGCGCGGCCAGTTTTTGAGCGCCAGCATTTTGCGACAACGTGGGATCCGAGGTCACCGTTTCTTTGCTGCCCTTGAGTGTGGAGTACGCAAGCTCGGCATCTGCGTCGCTCATGGTGTCGACCTTGGCATCGGTGACGCTTGTTCCATCACCCGCAGCTTTTTTGGTAATGGTCACGGCAAGTGACGCTTGCGCCAGGGCGAGCTGATAACTTTGCTCCGGAGTGCGACTTCCCGCCGGAATGGCAGCAAGAGTTCGCACGGCGGCGTTCAGAGCGGCCACATTTTCTGAGGTGCCGTCGGGCATCGCGCCCACAATGGTGCTCCAGTTGTCGCCCTTGCTCGAAGCAACCTCGGCCGCGAGCTTAATTTGGTTCATGCCGGCCTTGGCCATATAGGCATTTGCGAGCATGGAACGCGCTTCCACGTCGTCAGGATTCTTCGCGAGGTGGTCTTCCAAAGAGGCAATGGCGGTGTCGTAGTCACCATCCTGGAGTGCGTTTTTACCTTTGTCTTTCTCGTCTTTTTTCGCCAAAGGCTCAAACAGATTGTCGGAACCGCAGGAAACAACGAGTGTGCTTGCCGGAACTACGGTTCCCAGAAACACAACGAGCGAAACGATACGAGCTTTTCTTCGGGTCTTCATTCAAGCCACCCCACAGAAACGCGGCCAAAGTAACGACGGCTTCTGAGGTCGCCCACTTCTTCGCCGAGCTCCTCGCCGTAAACGCCTCCTTCCACACGAAGGATCTTCGCGTTGAGGTACGCGCCAAAAGAAGGGTAGCCCTGCCCAACGCCAGCCATGACCCCAATCACATTTTGGAAGCTGAGCTCTGCACCCGCATGAATTTTTTTGAAGGCGGAGGTTTTGTAAGCGTTCGTAGCATCCACATAGTCGATGGCAATGCGAGAAAAACTCCGGCGAGTGCCAGGTTCCAAAGAGAATCCAACGTCGAGGGTTGGTTTTTCTGCATCTGGCGCAGTTTTCCCTTTCGGAACTCCCCAACCATATTTCAGCCCCACGTTGCGGTACACGAGTCCCAAGGTCGGCTTGGTGTCCATTTCTGTTATGCGGTAGAGCAGTCCGAAGTCAGCTCCCAGACCAGTGCCCTGGCGGGCGTTGTCATTGAGAAGAGCCTGAGAGCTTTTGCCTTTGAGCTGCTCTTGCGCTTCGAAAGCGTTGAGTTGAAGCGAGAGTTGGCGCTTCTGCACCATTTTCGTCGTGACACCAAAGAACAGACTTTCGTCGAAAAACGAGCGAGCACTCGCGAATGACGCCGCGGCACGTCCTATGCCGCGCACCTCGGCGGCGGGGACGCCTGTCACAGGGTCTGTTCCGGCATACACATCAACGGTGCCCGATTGTAAAATCCCAAAAGCCGCTCTCTTAAAAGCGATGCCTGTGACGTTTTGGAGGCCCACATGTTGAGGCCGATTCGAATACTTCGAAATCATGTCGAAGGTGTCGGTGCCGGCATCAATGTCCTTGTAGAGCTTCATTCCATCCTCGCCCGCCGTCACCAGTGGGCTCACCAAAACACCTTCGCTCACGAGGCTTTTCGACTGCGCGATGCCTGCTGGGTTCACGTAGAGAGCGTCTAAGCCCCTCACGAAAGAAACGCCAGTGCCTCCCATTCCCAACGTCCGTGCGCTTCGAAACTCGGGAGGCACGTCGGAAAAGCGGCTGTCCCCTTCGTCGGCAACGGCCTTGAAGGGAGCAGCGACCAAAGAAAGGAACGCAATGGTAAGGCTCGAGGCCTTCACGAAGCTCGTTTGCCGCGCCCATTGTGGTTTCACAGTCCCCTCCCGATCTCTTTACTGGCTATCGGCGGTAAGAAGGGAAAACTGCACTCACCGGTGAAGAATCCCCCACATTCCTGGCTGGTGCGTCGTCAGTTTCCAGACACTGTCGAGTCCTTAGACACGACTTCGTCCACAACACCGCACACGCAAGCCTCAAGAGAATGGGAACAACCCCCACCAAACAGGCCCGGTCTTCTGCGCCCTGCTCATGGCATGCCTCCTGCATAACAAGACGTGAACGGAGAACGCCGCAAGGCACTCCAGTCGCCTCGCTCCCGCATCTCCCCTCGACTTACAAGCCCGCCGATTCTCTCGGCGGGCTTCTCTTTTTGTCGCCACGCCCTTTGGCTCAAAAAGCGAGAAGACCTTCCTTACACGCCGGGGTGTGCAGGCTTCTCCACGAAGGTCGGCACCTCAAGCCGATCGATTTCCAGCTGCTCTGCAAACGCAGCCGAAAGTCCCAACCAACGTTCCACAGCAGGTTTTACTCGCGCCACAAGAACATGGCATGCATCTTTGGCTTCGCCTGAAACTGCCAAAAGAGTTGCGTCTTCCACATTCGACGCCACGCTGTCGAGTTGGCGCAGACACTGCTGCGCCACTGCGGGAAGCGTGTGTGGGTCGGTTCCCAAAAGATCAAGAGGGCGTGCGCCAAGCGACAGGAACTTGTGGCAATCGTTTATCAGCGTTTCGAGACTCTTGTCCTGCTGCCGATTGTTGCTCCACAAATGAAGAGTGGCCACTTTAAGGTCGAACACAAGCAGCTCGGCCATTTCCTGAGCCACTTGAATGCACTCAAAAGCCATTTGCGCCACTGTTTCCATTCGGACTTCAATGGTGTCCTCGTTGTCGAGCCGCATGCGAAGAAGGTCGTGCGTGTCGATGTCGACAAGGCGTCCGTTCACATGGACCGCCGTCACGACCGAAGCGTGAGAGGCGCCGAGAGCTTCGAGTCGGTTTACGAGTTGACCCAAAACGTCGATGGCCTGCAGAGCCGGAAAGCGCTTACCGTTGATACGGACGTCAGCCATCTTGGAATCCCCTTCCACGAAATCTCTTGAGATCTTCAAACCTAGAAAAAACTTTGGTAATAAAAATTAGGCTTGTTTCTTCGACAACGTCGACTTTTGAATCTGTTGAAGCAATGCGTGCGCGCGTCCGTTCATAGGGTCGAGCCGCAAGATGTCTTCCATCAAAGAAACAGCGACGTCCATGCGTTCTGTTTTGTAGGCCAAGCCACCCAAAGTGAAAAGCATGTTGACGTCGTGCGGGTGCAGTCCAACATAGCGACCAACGATGTCTTCCGCCTCAACGAAGGCATCGTTGTCGTAGGCTAGTTTCACCAAATTGAATATCGCCACGGTATTCTCGATGTTCAGATTACAAGCGCGTGCTGTCCAGCGAAGCGCTTCGGAAATTTCGCCCAGCCCCTCAAAGGCGAGCCCGAGCCCCAAAGAAGCCATGTCGTCGTTCGGCGCCAAAGAAACAGCCTTTTGGAACTGTGGCACGGCGACGTTGTAGCTCTTTGTCTGAAGCGCGATGGTGCCAAGGCCAATAAACGTCTTCGCGCAGTAGGGGTCGAGATCCAGCGCGCGTGCGTAGTTCTGGAGTCCATTCTCAAGATCCCCAAGCTTCGTGAAGCAATCGCCGACGTGGCGAAAAAGCTGCGCCTTGGTCGTGCCTGTAAGGCCGGGCCTCGCGAACGCGGCCTCAATGAGCTCAATGGCGCGAAGATACTGACGAGCTTGGATCGTTGTTTCAATGCGCTCCAGAGTCCCGTTGACGTCGCGATCTTCCGAAACGTCGGGCGTGGTGAGAAGCCCCTCGACGATCTTCATCACCTCACTGCAGGCCTGGTCAAGAGAAAGCTCGTTCTCAAGCGCCTTGCGCACGGCACGCTTGACGTTCACGAGCTTGGGTGCCTTCTCACGGGCCTCGTGCAACATGCGCGCCAGGGCGTGAATACTTCCCGACGAGAACACGCGATAAAAGCGACCCAGCCACTCACCAACCCATCCGTTTCCATTGCTCACAATGGTCACACCCGAAGCGAGTGCGCAGAGCACGTCGAAAGTGCAGTCGACATCGCGGGAGGGCGATCCATTCACGGGCGCTATCGGATTGTGAATCATGACGTCGCACACGGAGAGCAGCGACGAAAGTTGGTTTCCATGCAAAGTGAGTGCTCCATCGTTCGGGTCGATGAAAAACACTTTGTCGTCGAGGTGAAGATTGACCACAGCTTGGCGAACATCGGGGCTCGCGGCGCCCGTACCGCAAAAAACGAGTTTGCAGTTCTGTGCGCTTGACGGGTGAGACTGCAGGAGATTCTTGAAAGCGTAGACGGTGTCGAGTGCACCTGCCTCAAGCTCCAGGGAACCCGATTGAAGGTAAATAAAGTCATTTTCGGCGAAACCGAATGCCTTTCGAATCTCTTTACGACGCACTTCGTTCAGGGCCTGGTTGAAGCGCGAGCCGTTCACACCGCGCACAACACGCCGAATGCGCTGAGCACTGACGTCTTCCAGGTAGGCCCACGTCGCACTGTCTTTATCGAAGGCCACCAAAGCATCGCAAGCGCGCAGCACCTCACGGCGCACCGTGCGTTCTCTTGCGGACTGACCCTGCGTCTGTGTTTGCGTCAGAAGTTTGGAGTGCGGCAGGGCGTCGGGTGGTCGCGGAGCATTCTGCCAAACGGCCACTCGATATCGCGTGCCACGGCGATCTTTCAGAACCTGGAAGCTCGAAAGAGAAGCTTCGCCTAGCGCAATGACGATGTGCGCATCCTTCACTTCCGAATCGAGTCCGGCAAGGAAAGTGCGATTCTCGGGCGCGGTGTCGAGCACGCGGCATTCTAAATGCAAAGCGGTGCCCGTTTGCTCAAGCCCAAGACAGAAGTCTCGAAACGCGCGCTCCTCACCCTTCCCAGTTATCAAAGTTCCTTTCGCTGCAAATCGCGAAGTCAACTCATTCCAAATCTCAATTTCACAAGGGTGAGGAAGAACGGGAGCGACAAAACAGATTTTCAGTCGCGCGTCAGCCTCCGGGGGCGTATCGCTCGAACGGCCGTTGTCGTTTCCTTGGAACACAAGGACGTGGTGAAGTTCCAGTGGTCGAGCTTTCCGCAGGGCATCGAGAGAGCTCACCCTTGGAACCAGGGAAGGCGGGGAGGTGTCGGAAACGGCATTGGCCTTGTTTCCTGAGTGGGTGTCACCCATTCTCGGGGCATGCATGCCCTTGCTGGCCCAGCTCCGCTTGTTCTTCTTCACTTGCAACATAAAATCTCCCCAAAAAATTCAGCGAATGCAGATGCGTTGGTTCGAGCCATGGGCGGCAACCTCGGTGCGGTGGCTCTTAGGTTTGCGGTGACTTCAGCGTCTGTACATAGGCGCCAATGGCACGTCGAGCCTCGTATGCCTTGGTCAACTCTCCTCGCAAGCGGGCCAGCTCTTCTTCCACAATACTGCCGAACGCGGCATCGTGTCTTTCTATCCATCGTCGTAAAGAAACACGAAGCGCTTCGCTTGCTTTCGCATTCTCTTTGGCAAGAGCCTGGGACAGAAGTGAAACGAGTCCCTTCCTTTTGCGCAACAAACCCTCCACTCGTTCCGCAAAGGCTTGTTCCTTTTCGTTCTCGGCACTGCCCCTGGCCCGCAGGTGTGGGAAGTCGATGTCCGAAAAAGGCGTCAGCCCTTCCCTGTGAACCTTCACCCACCGGGCAAGGAAAGCCACGCGGAGCGCTTCCACAGAGGCAACGTCCAACGCGTCCGGCGGCACAAGTGCGGCAAGGGCAAGGTCGTAACGGCTCTGTAGTGTGTGCGGACGATCCAAGGACGTCCCTCCCTCTGAAGCGCTTCATCATGAATCAGCTTAGGGAGGTCGCCGAAACGGGGTCAACGACGCGATCGTCGAATGCCGCCTTGGAATTGGCTAACCTTGAGAAATTCCTGCCGGAGGAAAAACCTGCAGCGTCGTGTTCCGCGCGCTGGGTCGGTCGATGCGCGTGTAGGGAACCGCAACGCCGTCTCCAGGCCAGTAAATTTCGATGGCCTCGATATCGGCGCCTTCCCCAAGGCCAAAGTGAGCAACGGGCTCCATTTGACAAAGGTAACCCGACCCAGAACATACAACCTTCGTTTGATTCCGGCCTCGGCCTGGGGTGCACAGCAGGCGAACCCGCGCTCCCAGCGCGGGAAAGCCGACACGCGTGAGGGGCTGCACGCGCAGCCAAGAATTGCCATTGGGGCGCGAGTACAACAGCGTGTTCACCTGCCCTTCCTTCTCACCATTTGAGACGTAGAGGTCCAAGAAACCGTCGTTGTTCAAATCACCCACAGCGCATCCCGTTCCCTGGAACAATGCAAACGCCGCATCGCCCAGCGGAATTTCGTCCCAGGCGTCATATCCACAATAACGGAACAAACGATTGGGCCCATCGAAGCAGTTCAGAAAAACCTCATCGAAACCGTCGTTATCGAAATCAGCAACCACGATGTTCCGGTACTTTTTCTCGTCCCGCGCCAGGAAAGGCGTTCTGTCTTCGAATTGTGCCAGTGCCGTTTGAACGTAGAAACGGGGTTCGCCTTCCCAATGGCACAAAAGGAGGTCGAGTCGCCCCTTGCCATCCAAATCACACACCGCGACGCCACGGGCGTCGAGATTGGGCAAGTCGAGGCCAAGGTCGGAAGCGACATCCCGAAATTTGCCTCCCCGGGTCCGGGCGAACAGGCGATTGGGTCCGTCCTCGTTTGCACAGAAGACGTCCATGGATCGGTGACTCACGAGCGATTGGGCCACGAGCCCCCGGCCCTTTTGCGCCATGGCCATTCCAAGCGCTTGCGACACTTCTTCGGGTCTTGCCTCTTCCGTATTGAAAGAAAAGAGAAGACTCGGCGCGCCATACCCCGCAACAAAAAAAGAGTGACGCCCCCGGCCATGAAGGTCCACAGCCACAACGCTCCGTCCCGCGTAG
>JADCJN010000110.1 GCA_020247005.1 Silvanigrellales bacterium | reverse complement strand
GTGGGCCCTTTCGCTTTTTTCTCCCGTCATATCTGAATGATGGGTTTTATGCGAGAGCGGCCCTTTTCCGTTTCCTCATCGTTTCTTTGGTCATGCCAGGGGTGCGAAGCACCCCTGGGGTTGCCATTATAGAGGGCAGCAAGGCCCGAAAGATCTTCGGGTTCATGCACGAGCTTAGAGGCAATAACCCGAGCGCTGAAGGTGATGTTCGTGAGGACGTTGTGTGTGATGCCGTCCCATTCCGGGTCATCCGAGGCAAGAGGTTTGCCTTCGTGGTTGAAGGCTGAAATGATCTGAAGAAGTCCGATGCCGTTGCAAATGCCGCGGACGCAAACGTCGTCGAGCCCACCCAGACGCGTTTCTTGCTCCGCAAGAGCGAGGTGCGCGCGAATGGGATCGACTCGGCCTTTCGCCCAGTCGCGAAAGCGTCGCGCGCCCCAGTCGGAACTCTTCAGAACGGCTTTTTCGAAGCAGGGTTTTAAGAGCCTTGCACGTTGGCACACGCCGAGGTGCGCGTAAGGCTTCCAACCCCGGAGGGTGTGCGATTGGTGCCTGTCGAGTCGGGTTGCAGCCTGCAGGCCGCGCGAAACGAGTTGCGCGTCGATTGTTGTGTAGTCTGCGGTACCAGGCCGCTCTTCCCAACTTTTGGCGCACAACAAAACGGTGTGCGAACTGCCTTCGTAAAGAACTTCATTTGAAATTTTTGAAGACGATGATCTTTCCTCTTCTCGCTCTTTCCCACTTTCTCTTTCATTGACTTGATTCCGAGAGATTGCCTTTTGAATGGAATTCGTTTGGTTTGATTGAGCATGAGAACTTCTCTTGGTGCTCGAACCACAGGCTGTCACAGTGACGATGACCAACAAGGAAGAAACAAGTCGTTGGGTTCTTTTCGTGTTCATCAGTTCCTCCATACATTCAAGGTCTCCATTTTTTGGACAAGCCTCGTTTTGCGTTTCTCGGAATGGAGAACTAGAGTCGCCTCTCTTGGGAAAGAGAGAGTGCTTATTGTATTATTAAGAGGTGTCGCATGTTCCCATTCCCTTTCTTGCGTGCTGTCTTCTTTTTTCTGGCAACTGTGTCGGTTTCGTTTCTTCTCAGTGCGTGTGGTTCCGATAACCAAGGTTCCGACACAAGGCCACCCGAGCTTCGGGACACTACGAACGCCGGGGATCCCAACGCAAAGAAAAAGAAGGTTGGTGAAGGAGATGAGGAAGCGGGAGGAGCCGAAGAAAAAAGGGATGACTCCAAGAATTCTCAACGCGCTTCGTCGCGATTTGGAACAAAATTCGCGAAAACCTACGAAAATGAGTACGCGGCTATTGCTGCCGAGGTAGGTTTCACCACGAACGCGTGCGCCGCTTTTGCGACCGCTGCCTTGCGACGCGTGGGGGTGGAAAACATTCCCTATGAATTGTGGGCTCCAAGCCTTGTTGAACATTTACGCAAGGCGGGATGGAAAAAAGTGACGACGTCCAGGTCGCTCAAGCTTGGCGATCTTGTGTTCACCCGCGACAGTAAAACAGAAATAGATGGCCTGACAAATCACGTTTTCGTGTTTGCAGGTTACGTGGGTTCTGACAAAGAAAGTGCGCGCGCTATAGACAATCAGAACAATGGCTATGAGCGGAACTTGGGTTCAAATGGTTCTTTCAGCCCGTTTTGGTTTGCCTACCGCTTCCCCTGAAAGGTTTGTCGGTGTGTTTCTTTAAAATCCGAGTCTTCGAGACGATTTCTTGCTCTCGGGACTCAAGCGATGCCCTCTCCGTTGTGACGTTCTTTTCAAAACAGCATACAGTCGATGGCAGGATCTCCTTAACTTCTCAAACCGCAGCGCTTCGTTCACGGGGCACCGCTTGAGGGCACGACCGTGGAAAAAACCAGAACGGAAACCGATTCGCTCGGCCCGGTGGAAGTGCCCATCGAGGCTTATTATGGCGCGCAAACAGCTCGTTCTTTGCTGAATTTCGACATCGGTTCCGAAAAAATGCCTTTGGGTGTTGTGCATGCTCTTACCCTCGTAAAGAAAGCGGCCGCACGCACGAATGCTCGTCTTGGCGTGCTCTCGTCGCAAAAAGCCGAGCTCGTGGGCCGTGCCGCTGACGACGTGCTGTGCGGCGCGCTCGATGCGCACTTTCCGCTTGTCGTGTGGCAAACGGGAAGCGGAACGCAGTCGAATATGAACGTGAACGAAGTTTTGGCTGGACGTGCCAATGAGTTGGCGGGACACCAGCGCGGAGGCAAGTCGCCTGTGCATCCCAACGATGACGTGAACAAAGGCCAATCGTCGAACGATGTTTTTCCAGCGGCTATGCACGTGGCTGCAGTGCAAACCTTTTACAGCCGCTTCGCGCCGGGTGTCGAGCGCCTTCGCTCCGCACTTGCACTGCGTTCGGAGCACTTTCATGGCATCGTCAAAGTGGGGCGCACGCACCTGATGGATGCGACGCCTGTCACTTTCGGGCAGGAATTTTCTGGACACGAAGCCCAGGTGCATCAGGGCTTAGAACGCGCAAAAATGGCCTGCGATGCGTGTTTGGCTTTGCCTTTGGGAGGGACGGCCGTAGGCACAGGGCTCAATGCGCACCCCGATTTTGGCGCTGAATGCGTCAGGGATGTTGCCCTCCTGACTTCGCACCCTTTTCGCCCCTCGGAAAATCGATTCGCTGACATGGCCGCTCACGATGCTCTTGTTGCGCTGAGCGGTGCTTTGCGCGGTTTGGCCGTGGCCCTTGTCAAGGTCGCCAATGACATCCGTTGGTCGGCCTCGGGGCCTCGTGCAGGCCTGGGTGAGCTCACATTGCCCGAAAACGAGCCTGGCAGTTCCATCATGCCGGGAAAGGCAAACCCCACGCAGGCGGAAGCGCTTATTATGGTGTGCGCGCAGGTGATGGGCAACGACGCTGCCGTGGCCTTCGGGGGCGCAAGCGGCAATTTTCAGCTCAACGTTTGCAAGCCGCTCATCATCCGCAATGTCTTGCACTCGCTCGAGCTTCTGGGTGATGCGTGTGCGAGTTTCGCAGCGCGGTGTGTGGAAGGAATTGAGGTGAACGTCACCCGTGCACGTCACCACCTCAACGAGTCACTCATGTTGGTGACAGCCCTGAGTCCGCTTGTAGGATACGATACGGCCGCAAAGGTGGCCCACGAGGCCTATGAGAAGGGCATCACGCTAAAAGAAGCGGCCCTTTCGATGGGCATATTAGACGAGGCGACTTTCGATGCGGTGGTTGATCCGCAGAAAATGATCGGACCTGAAGGTGGCTGAATTCGCATTTATCGCTTTATTTTTTTGAGCTACTTTAGCTCAACTGCGGTTGCCGCCAGCGAGAATTCTTTTGCCGCAGTCGTTATCTTCCGTGGAACTTCCTTGGTGCCCGCCACGCGATCGTCTTCGTAATGCTGGGCCATTTCTGCGCTGAGCTCCTTCACGCTAAAGACGCCTTCCACAGTGGCCAGACGGCCATCCGCATTGGTCGGCACAAAAAATTTGTACCCCTGAGACGTGATGCGAACCGTTTCGTTTCCTTTGCCCGTGAGTGTGAACCAGCAGCCTTTCGCTTTGCAGACCTGCTTCACCGTTCCTGTCATCTTAACGACTTTGCCGTCGAGTTTTGCGCCTTCCTGAACGCAGGCATCCACGGTTTTGGCAAGTCCCTTCGACAACGGCTCGCCTCGCACCAACACCGACTCTGGAGAGGTGTTCGTCTTTGCCGAGGCGATTTCAAATGAGGCCGCGGTTGTCAGAATGGCGACCAACATGACCAGGCGGCGTGACGACAGAAAACGAGAATTCACTTTCATGCTGACTTCCTTCTTTTTGGCATTTCTTTGGGGTCAGACAAAGCGAACCTCAGCAGGAGGCACGCCATTGAACCCCGCATTCCAGGCACAACTGTACCCCGTAATGCCGCCAAAAACAGCGTGCGAGCCGACCGGCAAAAGCGCCGCCGCGGCTTCGGTCGATAGGAGTTCGGGGGCGCCCAAGGGCACGAGGCTAAACGCATCGTCTTCGTAACATGTTGGCCCCGAAAGAAGCAGCCGCCGAGCGCCCTGTTGCGACCCCCTGGGGGGTGGGAGTGAGGTGAGGAGCTGGGGGTGTGCCCAACGCACATGGCACGTGCGCGAAAGTGTGAGCACGCGCACTTCGCGCAGTCCCTGTGAACGTGCAGCGAGCACGCGCCCGATGCCAAACCCGGCTCCCCTGGAAAGCAGGCGTCCTGGTTCGAAACGCACCCGTGTTGCTGGCCCTAAAACCTCTCGGAGGCTGAGACAGAGGTGTTCAAGAGCAGAAAAATCGAACGTCCAGAGTCCGCCACCCAGATTCAAACTCGACAACTCCACACCGTGAGCCTGTGCGGCTTCCTTGGCGAGGCGTGCGAATGCCAGGTATTCGCCTGTTGAATTGCTTTGCGCGAATCCGTGGTGAAAGTGGAACCCAGAAAAGGCGTCTCCGGCAGCGCTCAGGGCCTGTCCTAGTTCACAGGAAAGGCCAAATCGGCTTTCGAGGCGTCCCCGTGGGGGTGGAACAAATCCGCGGGTCACAGCAGTTTGCAGGAGAGCCGTGGAATCGAGCCGCAGGGCAATGGTTTTGACGCCTCGTTCTCGTGCAAGAACGACTTGCGTCGCATTCTCGCAAGAAACCAGTGCGTCGGATCGGATCGCGAGCAAGGCGTCTAACCGTTCGGCATCGAGTCCTGGGCATGCGAAGGAAACGACGTTTCGCGCGTCTGTCACTTTTTTCACCAGAGTGGCTTCCTCGGCATTCGAGACGTCGAAACCGGCGAGGTGCTGAGTGGCAAGCCGCAGAACATCGTGCACCGGGAATGACTTCACAGCGAAAAGGAACTCCACACCTGTCCGTTCCCCTACTGCCTTTAAATTTTGGGCGTTCGCATCCATGACATCTAAGTCGTAGACGAGCGTCGCGGGGCTTGTTGGGCCCAGGCCCCCCAGAAACGCCTGCACTTTGGGAGTCATCATGCTTCGGTGTTTCCTTCCTTTCCTGGCAACCTTAGTTTGTGTCGTGGTCGCGCTGTGGGGAACGTCTTCGTTGCCCGCACACGCTCAAAGTTGGCGGTTTGCAGACAACAGCAGTGCTGGTTTGGCCCCACTCACGACCCAAGAGCGGCGGGCCGTCGTGCAGGTGTATGCCGCGCGCACTGTGCGCTGGCGAGGCCATTTTGCGGTCCACACCTGGATAGCAACGAAACCTGAAAATGGCACCAACTGGACAACGTACCACGTCATTGGTTGGAGGCTCCTGCGCGGGGCCAAAGGGGCCGTGGCCATCGAGGAAGGGGACGTGCCCGACAGGCGGTGGTACGGGGCCATGCCCGAACTCGTGGACGATGTCCGCGGGCCCCGCGCCGCCGCAGCGATTCCAAAAATCGCTGCGGCGGCCTTGTCGTACCCCTATCCCGACTTTTATCGAGCGTGGCCCGGCCCCAACAGCAACACCTTCATTTCTCATATTCTGCGAAACGTGCCCGAACTTGGCGTGGAGCTGCCGCCTCATGCCATTGGCAAAGACTGGATAGCGCCCGGATGGCCTGTCGACGTTTCAGAGACGAAAACGGGCGTGCAATTTTCACTCTTCGGCGTTCTTGGGCTTACTTTGGGACTTGCCGAAGGCTTGGAGCTCAACGTCCTGGGCCTGACGTTCGGCATCGACGTTGTGAGGCCGGCATTGAAGCTTCCCCTCGTCGGGCGCGTCGGTTTTCGCGACGCGCCCGTGTTCGAGGAGTGAGAGAGGCCAGGTCGAAAGGAAAAGCAGGGCGTTAGACCCAGTCTTCGTCTCGGCGGAAACTTGGCTTTTTGCCTGCAGCGGGCTTCACCGTCGATGGCACGAAAGTCTTCTTTTCCAAGAAGGGCTTCTTCTCGGCAAACGCAGGCTTTTCGCCAAACGCGGGCTTGGCTCCAAACGCTTTGCCTCCGAAGGGCTTCTTCTCGCCAAAGGCGGGCTTTTCGCCAAACGCGGGCTTGTCGCCGTAGGGCTTGCGCTCACCAAACGCAGGTTTTGCCCCAAAGGGCTTTCCGAAAGGCTTCTTGTCACCGTAGGGCTTGCGGTCGTTGAAGGGGCGACGATCGCCGTACTGAGGACGATCGCCATACTGGGGCCTATCGCCATACGAAGGGCCTTGGGAGCCAGCGGCACCAAGGCGCACGACGGGGCGTGAGGGCACCACGTCGTTGAGGAAAAAGCTTTCGCGTTGTCCGACGTGGCGACACAGGAGCGAGGCAAGAAGAGCTGCTTTTTCTTCGGCGGGGATGTCTTCCAAGGCCCGTTCCACGGCCTTACGCACCGTTTTTGGACCTGTGGACTCATCGGGAACGCCAAGCAAGCCCTTCACGGTGTCTTCCGCAATGCGGCGGGCGATGTCGGCAGGGGCTGGCACTGCAACGGCCGTGGGCGTGAGCTTCAAGTGGCGCATGAGGAATTCATATCCGCGCGCCGTTTTTGGCGACACGAGCGTCCAAGCCTTACCCTCGGCGCCGGCGCGGCCGGTGCGGCCCACGCGGTGAGTGTAGCTTTCAGGGTCGAACGGCACGCCAAAGTTCACGACGAGGGGAAGGTCGCGCACGTCGATGCCGCGAGCAGCGACGTTGGTTGCGACAAGGTAGCGCACGCGCTTGTCGCGGAATTTGCCCATGGTCGCGTTCCGCTCGTCTTGCGAGAGGTCGCCGTGCAGGGCGGCGGCCAGGAGGCCACGCGCCACAAGGGCTTCCACGAGCTCCGCGCATTCTGCGCGAGTTTTGCAAAACACGAGCGCTTGGTCGGGTGAGTGGAACAGGAACGCATTGATGAGCGCTTTGAATTCTCCGCCAGGAAGAACTTCGATGTAGCCATGTTCAATGCGCGCGGCGCCGGCTTCGCCTTCGGCGGCCTGCTTCGCGACGACTTCAACGGGATCGTTGAGAAGGTTGCGCGCGAGTTTTCGGATTTTTGGATTGAGGGTTGCCGAAAAGAACAGAGCTTGCGCGTCGGGGCCAACTTTGGCGCGAATTTCTTCGAGGTTGTCGGCGAAGCCGACGTCGAGCATCTCGTCGACTTCGTCGAGAACGAACATTTGGATGTTCTCGAGGGTCAAGACATCTTGCGAAAGGAGGTCGCAGATGCGGCCGGGCGTTCCGACGACAACGTCGACGCCGCGGTTCAACGCGCTCTTCTGGCGGGCGTAGCTATCTCCACCCGTCACGGCGAGGACGCTCAGGTCGAGTGTCCTGAGAATGGGTTCGAGAACGCGCGTCACTTGCGTGGCGAGCTCGCGCGTCGGTGTCAGGACGAGCGCAAGCACGCCGCCACGCTTGGCCTTGTTGAGGCGCAGGCCCAGAGAAAGTCCAAAGGCAAGAGTTTTGCCCGAACCGGTGTGCGACTGAGCAAGGACGTCACGGCCTTCAAGAGCCACGGGAATGGCTTTTTCTTGAATGAGCGTGGGTGCGTTGATCCCTTGCTTGGCAAGCAGGGCGCGGGTGCGCTCGGGAAGAAACGCAAAGGGAACTGGGATCGATGCGGGAAGAGAATCAGCAGGCGTCCCCTGAGCAGGTTCGCAGGCAGATTCAGACGCTGAAGACAGCGCGGCCACGTCGGTTTCAACCGCAGTCTCAAGTTCGGACGCGGCGTCGGAAGGCAGGGAAATGTGTTCCAAGGATGTCTCACTTCAAGGAAGGGGGCTTCAGGACAAAGGTCCCCTTCGAAAAAAAAGGGACCGAAGTCCCGGGGACTTGAGGCTGGTAGCACCCACTACGCGGTTCCACAAGGACTCTTGCATTCGTGATTCCAACCTGCCGAGATTCTTCAATGACATGTGGAAGAGGGGGAGGCGCGCAAAGAGCTCATCAGCGCCCAACGGGCCATGCCCGGGGCTTGGGAGTGTCGTTTTGACTGCGCGTGCCTTGGCATTTCCAAATCGGAACGCCAGGGAGTCCCGAGTCGGACCACGATTTCAGCTTGGGCGTTGAAGAGTGCCTTCTCACGATGCTACTTTTCGCCTCACAAAGCATCCCACACAGAACACAGGCTTGAGGGTCATGAAAATGCCACGGAACGCGCACTCACCTTTTTCGCGCCCCGACGTTGCACTCTGGCTCACAGGGGCAATCTGCTTCCTTGTCTCGATGATGGTGGTTTCGCACAACACGCGCGAAAGCTCGTGTCAGTATGAAGCGACTCCAATGATGACAATTTCACTGCCATCGTCCCCTCGCCCGCGAACGGTCGAGGCACCCTCCGGTGTGGCATCGAAAACTCGAATGCCGCCAAACAGAAATGAAGAAGTTGGCTTGCGCCTCAAGCGCTCAACCAGCGACTCCGCTTCACTTTGCCCAAGAGACAAGATGAGCGTGCCTCCCGAAGATCGGAAAGCTTCACAGGGAGGTTGAAGTATGGTGACTTCACCTGCATGCGCTTCGAGGGCGCCGAAAGTGAGGGAAGCAAGAGCGCAATTTGCAGCAAGAACTCGGCACAAAACCACCGACGAGACTTTAGAAAAACGCGATGAGGGTGTCATGGCGTGACCTCCGTGGCAAAGGGCGCAAGAACGGGTGTCTCATCGAGGAGGTTCAAAACGCACCCCACAAAGACGGTTTTCGGGCCCGAATTCGCGGGGTCGGAAAGGATGCCATAAACGTCTCGAAGGGCGGTTCCCAGAATTTCACGGATGCGCACTTGTGCTTCTTCAGTCACGCTTTCGGTGAGCATTCCAAGCAGGGCATTGTGCGTTCCGAAATGTTCTTTTTTGGTCAGAAGAAGGCGCGTGCGAAAGGAATCGATGGCATCGGCGGCATTGGGATTCGAAAATTCTTTTCGGGTGCCTCGGTAGCGTCCGTCGGTGCTTGCGGCAACAAGTTCATGAGACTCTAAGGTTTCGAGGCACTCAACGCCTGCATCGCCGTAAAGTTCACGCGCCCGCTCTCGTGTGACACCTGCGCGCGTGGAGGCGAGCGAGAAAATGTGATTCTGCAGCGGACCCGTCAGAAAGTCGCGGTACACGTCGCTGCCGAGGCTTGGGCGCGTGAGCGAGTAAATGCGGGCGGCCTTTTTGGCTTCGTCGGGGAAATGATGCTCGAGCACGCTCGTGGCGTCCTCGGTTGTGGTGATCACCGTGAGGAGGGAGAGCGAATGAGTGAAGCTTGGCTTCACGGAGCCTTTGCTAATGTTCCACAGTGTGGTGTGCGGGATGCCGGTTCGACTCGAGAGCAATCGAAGCGTGCGTCCTTCGCGCGCGTCGAGGAACTGTGCGATGCGGCTTCTGACATCAGAGGAAAGGTCCATAGGTGGCCTCGCAGAATCGACAATCTTTGGTCGGAGGCGAAACCTGAAGGGTCTATCAGGCGCAACACGCAATCGTCAAGAATGCTTACTGAGTGGCTGTTCAGGTTGTTTCATTTTGTTGTGTTTGCTTAGCAAGCTCAACCCTAGGGCACATAGGAAGTCAGCGCGAGGCAGAGGGGAGTTTCGAGAAGTCGACAATGTAACGCGTGTTCCCCTCGGGAACGCCAGTCGCCTCGGGCCACGCCTGCAAGAAGGCAGGAGGTGACGCCTTCGATGGCGCATCCACCCACACCCTTCCTTTCACATTCTCGACGCGCGCTAGAGCCCACCCATGGGCGGCTTTTGCATTTACGATGCCCCTTGAACGTGATTGTTCGCGCACGTATTCGAGCAAAACTTGGCGGTTTTCGACAGCCGCGTCCCACACAACTTTTGAACCCCCTAAGTGAGGGAATTTTCCTCCCCCCGATGCCCGATAGTTGTTCGTGAGGACGCGGAATTTTGCCGCAGGGTCGAGGGGTTTGCCCTCGCGCTTGAGCGCGACGATGCGAGCCCCTTTCGGCTTCGTGACGTCAATTGCGTAGGTGAGACCCGCCAACACATCGAAGTTGTAGGAGGGAAATGCGTCGTCGAGCAGGGGACGGTCAGAGTTCTCACCCGGGTCAATGAGGTGGAAAGCTTCGGCTGACTTCTCGAGCCAGTCTTTCACCTGCGCACCCGTCAGTTCCACCGCTTGAAGGGTGTTCGGATAAACGTAGAGGTCTGCAATGTGTTTTACGGCCACAGTGCCCGCGGGAATGGACGTGTACTCGCCTTTATACCCGGCCTTGAATGGAGCAGCGGCGGAAAGGAAAGGACTCCCTTTCGTTCCCTCAGCCTTGTGTGCTTTTTGCGCGTACCAAAGCTGAGCATCATTCACCACGTCTACGGCCGCGTTGCTGGCAATGCGAGAAAAATAGGTATCGACTGGAAACCGAAGTTTGCCAACGGGTTTGCGGATGTCGGCGAGCGTGGAGGCATGCGCTTGTTCCACCTTCGATACAAAATTGGGTTGTTCTGCCACTCCTTTTGTGGAACGCAGCGCTGCGGTACCTCCCACAACGCGAAGCCCTTGGGGGCCCTTTTCAAGCGAGATTTTAATGACGCCCAGGTGGCTTCCCCACTGACCCGCCATCACCAAAGGTTTGCCGTTCACCAAACCTTTGATGACGTCGGCCCCTTTGAGCCCCTCGAATTTCGCACTGGGAAACTCCTGGTGGGCGTGGCCGGCCACCACAGCGTCAACATCGGGGAGAGCGGCGACGTGCCAAGCGGGATTTTCGTCGTTCTCGGCGAGTGGAAGAGGGTTGATTCCGCCGTGAACGATGGCCACCACGACATCGCATTTTCCGCTCGCCTTGAGTTCCCTCGACGTCCGCTTTGCAGTTGTGAAGCCATCGTCCACGCGCACGCGACCTTCCAGCTTCGCCTTGTTCCAAACCAGAATTTGGGGTGGTGTGAGCCCAAAAAAACAGGTGGCCACGTCCACACCGCCCACGTTCCGCAAGGCTCGTATGCTCGTTGCTGCCAGGGGGCTCCACTTCGCAAACCCACTGTCTTTTAGCCAGATGTTTGCACTTGTGAAGAGGCCCTCAGTGCCCGACATTGCGCCCCTGAGAGCGGAGAGGCCGAAGTCGAACTCGTGGTTACCAATCGCCACGGCGTCGTAGTTGAGTGCTTCAAAGGCACTCATGACGGGGTGCTTTGAGAGGCGCTTCGCTGTGGCCTTGCCTTGCGCCCGAGGATTTGCAGAAGGCGAGTTCCCTTTCCCGTAGAGGTCACCCAGGGCGGATCCTTGAAAGAAGTCGCCGGCGTCGACAAGCAATGCATGCGGATTCGCCGCACGTTCCTGTTCCACCAACGTGGCGACCTTCGCGAGCCCATAATGGTCCACAGGTTCGTCTTTGTAATAGTCGTAAGCACGTAAAGTCGCATGCAGGTCAGTTGTTGCAAGCAAAATAAGTTCAATCATTTCAAAGAACCTCGGCAATAGGCGAGCGCTGGCTTCAGCCTCCTGGAACAATTTGTCCCCTCACGGAAGCATTTGGAAAGGCGCCCTGCAGGGTGCGGAATCAAAAACATCAATTCAATGAAACGATTCCGTTCTTCAAAATGAATTCACGTCGGTGGCACATCGGCCGATTTCCTCCCTCACGCGGGCAGGGCATCGACCGTTTGGTTCCCGCGAGGAGAGCACAGGAGACTTTTATGCGTCGTTACCTCGTCTGTTCCGTTGTGGGTTGTCTTGCGGTCGTTGCGTCTTGTGGCAAGAAGAAAGGCGACTCCGAAGCGTCCACCGAAGTGGGTGTGAGTGAAAAGGAAAAGGACATCACTGACAAGTTGAATGCGATTGCCGCTGACGCTGCTCAAGCCTACCCTCAAGGGTTAAAGCTCGTTTTGTTGCCCGATGAGGAAGCCTCTGCTCTGACTCTAGAGACTCTCGATGTTCCCGAACAAGCTCCTGCCACTCTGGCGGAGGCTCAGAAGCAGGACGAGAAGTTTCTTGACGGGAAGGTTGACAGCTGCATTTCGCCTGTCTTTTTGAAGCCACCTGCTCCAGAAGCCGGCGACAACTGTTACGACTTCGATCAAGGCATGCTTGTG
>JADCJN010000011.1 GCA_020247005.1 Silvanigrellales bacterium | reverse complement strand
GGTGGTGAAAGGCGACTGACAATGGGAAACACGCGTTCGAGTCCAGCTTGGTAAGCGGCTTCTTCGCCCGCACGATGGTTGGTCGAGAAAAACACGACACCTCCCGGACGCGTGATGGCGGAGCAGCCCTCCACAAGCTCTTTCCAAGCGTCGGCCACATGAAATGTCCCTTTCTCCCGAGTGCTCGAGAATACCGGAGGGTCGCAAACGACGACGTCGAAAGCGGCCTCATCGCCGTCGCGCGCGCGCTTGCGGGCCTGGCGCTCCAGAAACGTACGCACGTCTTCTGCCACGAATTTGCCCCTGCGGGTTTCCACGAGGCCATTGGCGGCGAAGTTCCTCTTGCCCAAGGCGAGCGCACTTTCTGCAGCGTCCACTGAAAAAACGACTTCGCAGCCGGCACGAGCAGCTACGGCACTAAAGGAACAGCTATAAGCAAAAAGATTTGCGACGCGCTTGCCTTCCACAAGAGATGCAACGCGGCGACGGTTATCGCGCTGGTCAAGGAACAAACCGACATGCTGACGCGCAGTGAGCGACACCACGTAACGCAACCCGGCCTCTTCCACCTCGAATTCCTTTGGCGGCGTTTTGCCGACAACGGCGAGGGTTCCCACAAGACCCCGTTTGTGCGCGTTCCTGTTCACCTCGCGCACCACGCAACCCAGCGCGCCGAACGTTTCTCGAAACATTTCCGCATGCCGCTCACGCAAGACAAACGCAGGAGTGCCAGGCAGCAGCGGCTCTCCGTACCACCAGAGGCAAAGAAACTCGCCATAAACGTCGAGTGCGAAGGCCCCCGAAAGGCCTGGAAGGCTCGCCTCGTCGCGGTGGATGGCGCGCCAGGCGTTCGTCAGAAGGGAAGGGTACGAGAGTCTCCTGTCGCGAGCGCAAGAGAGGGTTGCAGATTCCTCGTCGGCACCGGCGAACAACGCGTCGAATGAAGGAGGCATGGGAGCCGACCATGAAAGGAAGGCATCTGTGCCTTCGCCACGGGGCCACGTCGTTTCCGCGCAATGAAGCATGAGCCGAGAAAAAGAAGCGCCGCCATACTCCGAATCCCCAAGGAGAGGGAGCCCCGCGCGACTGGCGTGGATTCGAATTTGATGCGTTCGTCCGCGCGCAATGGTCGCTTCATAGAAAGCGAAGGCGCCCCTCTGGGCAAGTTTGCGGAACGCTGTGCGGGCATGCTTGCCGTCGATGGGAGACTCGTCGACCCAAGATTCAGCGCCTGCGCTCGGTCCCTTCGAGACGAAAACGTAACGCTTCCTCGCCGTTTCACTCTCATGCACCCGCTGGGCAACAGCGCTTGCTAAGGGCGTTTTCGCAAACACAAGAACGCCACTCGTTCCTTTGTCGAGACGAGAGCACACAAACAATGACTTTTGCATGTGGAGCGCGAGCCACTCGACAACCGCCAAGTCTCCTTCCCACGCCCCGTGCGTGGAAAGGTTTGTGGGTTTGTTCACAACAAACCAATTGGCGTCTTCATAGATGACAAAAGAAGTCATGTGCGCACTTTCGGCAAAACAAACGACATCGCACGCTCCGTGAGCGCACAAATGGTGAGTGAAGGGTTCACGCCCAAATTGGCTGGAATCGCAGAGCCGTCGCACACGCGGAGGCCTTCATACCCGAACACCCTGTGCTGGGAATCGATAACGCCTTCGGCCGCTGAGGCGCCGATGGCGCAGCCACCCAAGATGTGCGCGGTTACGGGTATGTTCACGGTCACTTGGGTGAACGGACACTGGGGAACTCCGCCCACGGCCTTGGCAAAGCGAAAGGCGATTTCGTTCCCTTGGGGGATTTCCGAGGGAACGGGAGCGGCATCGGGCGCGGGGGTGGAATTGAGCCCCCTCCGAAAACCCAGAAGAAGGCGCTTACCGAGTTTTAAGTGAATGCGGTTGTCGAGATTTTGCATCACAAGAAAGATCACCGACGTTTGCGCCCAGCGAGGATTGAGCACGAGGCGCAAGACGACGGCAGGGTGCGTGAACGCATAAGCGAAAAACTTGGCCGCCCGCTTGAGGGGATTCGGATCTTGCACAAGCGGACCCGCGAGCAGACGCATGAAACTCGACCCTGCTGGGTAACGCACAGGCTCCACCGAAGTCACGGAGTCTGGCTTCACAATCGAGCCTATGGCGATGCCTCGCGAGTAATCGCGGGTCGCTCCTGCTCCAAACTCCGTGACGCCCGTGAACACTTCTCCATTCGTGCGCACGTTTCGCCCCAGCGCTTTCGAAACCTCGGGCAAAGTGCCATGCACATCGCGAGCCCTGGAAAGCAGGTCGACAGTGCCGAGCACACCGCCAGCCAAAACGACTTCCTTTACGAAAAAGGTTTTGCGTTCCTTGCGGAACCACGCGGTGGAGGTCTCTGTTTCCACTCGCCACCCCTCGCGGCCACGTTCACCCACGGGAAAAAGGCGCGTTACCTTGCGTTCCGAAAACACCCGGGCCCCGCGTTTTTCGGCGAAATAAAGGTAGTTTTTGTCGAGCGTGTTCTTCGCGCCCACGTTGCATCCCACCATGCAAGCCCCACATTGCGTGCACCCCACGCGTTCAGGACCTTGACCTCCGAAATAGGGATCTGAGACACGCTTGCCAGGCTCGCCGAAGTACACAGCCACGTCGGTGGGTGCAAACGAATTTCCAACGCCCATATCGACGGCACACTTCCGAAGTGTCTCGTCAACAAACCCCAGGGTCGGATTCCGCACCGCACCCAACATGGTTTTGGCCTTCTCGTAATGAGGCGCCAGTTCCGTTTTCCAATCCGCAAGGCCAGCCCAGTCGCTCGCCGTGAAAAAGGAGTCGGAAGGGGTCATGAGGGTATTCGCATACACGAGGCTACCCCCCCCCACTCCCGCGCCGCTCAAAATCAACACGTCGCGAAAGAAAGTGAGACGTTGGATTCCAAAGCACCTGAAAAGCGGCGCCCAAAGGTAACGACGAAGGTCCCAGTTTGAGCGTGCGTAAGTTCCAGGCCGAAACCGGAGCCCCTGTTCCAGCACAAGCACCGAGTAGCCCTTTTCCGTGAGACGGCACGCCGACACGCTGCCGCCAAAGCCTGACCCCACGACACAAAAGTCAAAATCATAAGCACGTTGGGCCACAGGACACCCCCGAAGTGGTCTTTAGACTACTGAAATCGTGACCTTCAAGTGAATATTTTTCGAATACATCATTGACTTCTCGGCCAGCCAAAACTATGCACAACTGGCCAGTCGGTTAGACAGGCTCCCGCCGCCTCCGTTTGCAGAGGCATCCTCCGCGCTCCCCTTCGAAATGGGAAGACCACCACATGACACTCCGCCAAATCGTTTCCGGGTCACTCACCGCCGCCACCCTTCTTTCTGTGGCCGTAGGTTGTGGTTCCAGCTCTAACGAAACAGCGTCCCAAGTGCAGTGGATTCCTGTAGCAGGCACGAGCCGCGCTTCGCTGGAAAAGCGGGACCTGGAAGACAAGTTCCTGTTTGGCTTCCGTGTCGTAGACACAAGGGGCTTTTTCACCACGGCTCTGACGCTCGACCTCCAGCCCACTCTGGTGAACCTGAAGCTGGCACGCGAGAGCGCTGCCGGCCCTCTGAAGCTCTTCGCGGTGGACGCCGGCAATGCCTTTGGCGGCAGCTCGCTGATGGCTTTCGACGCGACTGAAAAGAGAGACGGCGGAATCGAGATCGATTTCTCGACAGAAACCTACATTGAACTCACCGAAGGGCTCATCAACCCTCTTGGCGGCCAGGTGACAGAAGAAGCTGGCGACTCTCGCAAAGCAACATGGAAGTCGGCTTCCGGTAAAAAGCCCCGAGTTCTCAAAATTTCGCAAGACAACGACACACTGGTGGCCGACGTCGAGCACACCATCTCCTTCACTCGCACCAACGAAGACGGACGCTTAGAGTCCCGCACGGGCAGCGTCGTTCTGCGCGTATTCTTGGCCCGGCAGAACAAAGCCGCCACAAAGGCGCCTGTCACCGTGGGCGATGCTCGCAAGAAAAACATCGGCTTCTTCGGCGCTGACGACTTTGCTCGCAACAACGACGCCCAGCCCATTGTCCGCTACGACTTCGGCAAAACCCGCGAAACGAAAATTGTTTACCTGAAGGACTTCCCGTCTGACATGGTAGAAACGGGCAAAAATGCAGTGACTGCGTGGAACATCGGATTTGGCTTCGACGCCTTCCGCGTGGAAATTGCTCCGGCGAACGTCGACATCGGCGACCCGCGTTACAACGTCATCAAGTGGTTCAATGGACTTGAAAAAGAAGTGCCATGGGCCGGATACGCTCCTACTATGGCCGACCCTGTGACCGGCGCTGTGGTTTCGACCCAAATTCTTATCAATGGGAGTGCCACACGCCAAGACATGGAAGCTCTTGCTGCCTATACCGCACAGGCCTCCCAAGACTTCAAAGGCTTGAAGGGCAAAATCGGAAACGTGCCTGTGGTGCAGGGAGCGGGCGAGTCGCCTGTTGTCACCTTCTTTACCGACGCCGACCAGAAAGACCCAAAAGCTTTCGCGAAAGGTTTCTACTACGGCGTGATTATGCACGAATTCGGCCATTCACTGGGGCTTCGCCACAATTTTGCGGCCTCCACAAAGCTTGACGCCGACGAAACACCCAGCTCGGTAATGGACTATGAACCCAACTTTGTTGCGAGCAAACGCACGGCCATTGGGTCGTACGACCTTGCGGCTATCCGCTATGGTTACTTTAATGAATCCCCTCGCGCTGCTCTTCCCTTCTGCACCGACGAAGACCTCGCCAAGCGAATGGACTGCAACCAAGGTGACATCGGCAACCCTGTCGATTACGTCATCGCCTCGCTCCTTAGCGGTGTGGGCTTTCTCGAAAACAGCACACTGGCTCTTCCCGCGCATGTCGAAAAGCCCATGATGGGCTCCATTAAGAACGCAGGCAAACTCTACTCACTGACCAAAGACGCCGACGAGCGCGACGAACTTTTCAAGGCCGTCCTTCGCGTTCGCGACGCCGCTCCTGCGAGCGACCTCACAGCGACAGCGAAGAAGACGGCCCTCAGCAACCTGTCGAAGCTCAAAGCCAGCTTCGACTCGGTGAAGGACTCGCTTCCCTCGGCTCTTGCCACACTCCTTGAGAACTGACTCTCCATCGGCTTCTTTTGGTTCGAGCACTGAGCCCTCCTCCCCACACCTTTGCTCTCCGGACTCTTTTTTGCCTCGCCTCCCTTTCCCAAGTAGAACGAAGGGAAATGTTTTCTCCGACAGGGGAATCCACACCAAGACAGGGGGGAGGCTGGCATGCGCCTGCGGACAGTTTTTTGCGGCGACAGGCGGACGGCTCTCAAGAGTCTGAGTCACCTCACGGCCGGCGCCCTTCTCGCCGACTCACTCGGTGCGGAACTCGTGCGTGCGGCGGAAGCGGCTTCCTTTCAAGCTCCGCGAGCCCAGTCCTCGGCGTTTTTTCAGCACCCCCATCTGCAAGCAGCGCCGCAGTGGACTTTTTTGGAAGACGGGAGCCTCGCGCTGTGGATGTTGGGGCGCTCTGCGACGACGCGCCTTGCGCTGCTCCCTGCCGATGAAACAAGTGAACGCTTGTTCGCGGCTTTTGGCCTTTCCACCGAGCCGAAGGACCCTGGTCCAGGAGGCGTCTTCCTTTGCACGCCTCAATCGCCTGGCGGCTTTGAAGGCGCCGTGGACATCGCCCGAGAAGCAGGGCGACTCGGACCCCACGGACAACCCCAGGTGTCCTTCTTCGTCGCGCCCCCGGCCGAAGAAACATTCGGATCCTTGGACTCCGGGACGCGTCGTGTAGGGGAACCTTTCACCATCGGCCTTCCCGCTTCCACGCCCCATGCCGAAGAGTTTTCGTTCGTTTTCGGATCCTGCATCAACCCGGGCGTGGAAGCGCGGGTCCGCACGCTCGAAGCCATGTCGCGCGTGAAAGCCGACTTTTGTTTTCTTCTCGGAGACACCACTTATTATCGGCCGCAAGACTGGACAACCAAGGAAGGCATGCTGGCGCGTTGGGCTGAAAACCGCGATTTAAAGGCTTTCGGCGCCCTGGGTGCGAGCAAACCACTCTTGGGGGTTTGGGACGATCACGATTTCGGCCCCAACGACGCCAGTGGCACATTCCGAAATAAGGGGCTTTCTCGCGAAGCCTTCCTTTCCCACTTTCCTCGCTGTCGACAGGGCGTGCGGCGCGACGGAGAAGGCATCGAATTCACGCTGAAAATAGGGAGCACGCGCCTTGTGTTTCTCGACAATCGCACCTGGAGGAGTCCAACGCCTTGGATCCATTCGAACGGGGGCGATTACCTCGGAGCGAGCCAATTTGCTTGGTTTCAGTCGTTGGTGGAAAAGCGCGACTACGAGCGCCTCATTGTCGCTGGGGGCAGCCAATTCTACGCACCCAATCCTTTCAAGGAAACCTACCGACGCCATGCTCGTGAATTCGCAAGCTTCACCTCGCTGCTCCAAGACACCCTCCAAGTCCCAGTTGCGTTTCTTTCTGGAGACGTTCACCTGACTGAAGTCACCACGCTTCAAAATCTCTTTCCGCGCGGGGGAGTGGAACTCACGAGTTCAGGAGTTGGGAACTCGCCCGTAGGTGTTTTGCGCGCCTTCAAACGCTTGAACCGCAGCGCCTACCTCTACGACCAAGGACTCACCTTTGCGCGCGTCACCGTGCGGCAAGATGCCCTTTGGTTTGAGCACTTCAACGCGGACGCCCTCCTGTTGGCTCGCATGCGTTTCGTTTGAAGCTTTGAGGGAGGCATCAAGCACACGATGGACGACGAGGAAAAACAGACCGAGGCTTCTGCCACGCGCGAACTTCACTTCCGAGAACAGCACAAAAAAAGGCTGTCCTGGATGCCGTGGCTCTACTTTTCATTGAAGGAACGCCACCGGGCTTGGGCCCAAGCCTGGCAAGACGAAGTGCAAAACTCTTTTCGAGAGCTCGAAACCATCGAAATCGCATCGGGCTGTTTCGTTTCACCTGAGGCGCGCCTTTTTGGCGAGCCGGGACGTGGCATTGTGATGCAGGAGGGGTGCTCACTCGCTGCAGAGGTGTTCATCCACGGCCCGGTAAGATTGGGGCGAAACGTGAGCCTCAACGCACGGTCGGCCCTCGATGGAGGCGTGAGGGGCATCGAAATTGGCGATGACACTCGCATTGCCACGGGAGCAGCCCTCTATGCTTTCAACCACGGACTTTCGCCCGATCGGCTTGTGCGCGAACAGCCTGTCGTTTCGAGGGGCATCCGCATAGGCAAAGACGTATGGATTGGAGCAAATGCGTGTATCACCGACGGGGTCACCATCGGTGATCATGCCGTCGTGGGCATGGGTGCAGTGGTGACCCGCGACGTCGCCCCCTTTGCCATCGTGGGAGGCGCCCCTGCCCGGGTTCTTGGAGACAGAAGGAACAAGACATGAGCATGACGGAAGAATTGAAAGTCACATTGACGGCTGCGCTTTCTCCGCGCTTTCTGGAAGTGTTGAATGAAAGCCACATGCACTCCGTGCCGCGTGGCAGCGAATCCCACTTCAAGGTTGTGGTGGTTTCGGAAAAGTTCGAAGGCCAAATGCTTTTGAAGCGCCACAGGCTTGTGCAAGGGATCCTGCAAAAGGAAATCGCACGCATCAAAGCATTGAGTCTTCACACGTTCACCCCAGAAGAATGGGCCAACCGGGCAGAAGCTGGCACCGAAAGCCCGCGCTGCGCGTCGCACACTGCAAAGGAAAGGAAGTGAGAGAAAAGAGTCAGCGCTGGGAAGAAGACCCCTGTTTCGCGGGGAACGTGCGTGTTGACGGGCCGCTGACCCTGCCTTCCTTCCCCCAAGACTTCCGCCGTCGTGCGTAGACCTCGGTGAGTTCAGCGCCAAAAAAAACAATTTGCGCCGAGTAATACACCCAAAACAAGAGCACGGCGAGCGAACCCGCGGCGCCATAGCTGCTCGAAAGGGCGCTGTTGCCGATATAGAGCCCAATGAGCGCCTTGCCCACAATGAAGAGGGTGGACGTGACCGCGGCGCCAAGCCACACATCTTTCCACCGCACTGTTACGTCGGGCAACACCTTGTAGATGAGGGCGAACAAGAGAGTCGAGCCAAGGAACGACGCGGCCAGGTTAACCATCTGCCCAACCATGAGCGTCGACAGGAAACTCGATTCAACAAAATGC
This sequence comes from Silvanigrellales bacterium, assembly GCA_020247005.1. GTDB lineage: Bacteria > Bdellovibrionota_B > Oligoflexia > Silvanigrellales > Silvanigrellaceae > JADCJN01. Next base: position 4,750 of record JADCJN010000011.1, on the reverse strand, counting down.
GCGGCAGCGGAAAGCGCCGCGCTTGCGAGAGTGGAAACCAGAAGCAAAAACCCAATGGAAAGCACCATTCCAAAAGTCACAAATCGCTTTTTTAAGTAAACCTTCCAGCTTTCCTTCGAAGTGTCGACACCCCAAATCGCGTTCAGGGCATCCTGCAGGCAGACAAAAACCTGTGAAGCACCAAAAAGGAGAACAGCGACACCAATGGCTGAACTCACGATTCCCTTCGAAGCATCGACGCGCGCGCCGGCAAGCGACTGCTGAATGAAGCGCGCGCTTTCCGGGCCAAAGAGCTCCCTCAGCTTTGCGAAAATCTCGCCTTCAGCCGCCTTTTCTCCAAAGACAGCCCCCGCCACAGCGATTGCAATGACCACAAGGGGCGCCAAAGAAAACACGGTGTAGTAAGCGAGGGAAGAGGCCCAGACGTCTGCACGGTCTTTGCGCCACTCGGAAAAACTTTCTTTGAGGAGCTCAACAAACGGCGAACGTGGCACGAGTGAGTCTCCTTACCCAAGGGCCGACAGGGTTTCCTCGAGCAAGCTTTTTTCAAGCAGATTTTGTGCCAGCTGAGAGCGAGCACCTTCGACGACGTGCTCTGGCGCACCTTTCGTAAAAGAGTCGCTCGACAGCTTGCCTTCCACAAGACGAATGTTTCCTTCTACCTTCTCGAGCTTCTTCGCAATTTTGCCGCGCTCAGCTTCGACGTCCACGGTCTCGGGGAGAACAACGAAGTAACGGACGTCCCCTGCCGCAAGCGAAGCGGCTCGCGAAGGCTTCTTCGACGCGTAACCCACTTTGACTTTCGCTAAGGCTTCGAGAACGACCAGGAAGCGCTCGAGGCGCCCGGCGGGCGCGTCGACGACAACCTGAAGCGTCTCGCCTGGGTGTATGGAAAAGTCTCCACGGATCTTTCGAACACCCGTCACAATGGAGCGAATGACATCCATTTCCGCCAAAGCGGCCTCATCGGCTTTCCCCTGGGGAGCAAGCACGAGGGCTTGGAGCCCCACGCTTTGGCCAACGCGGGTGCTGCCACCCATGCGCTGCCAAATTTCTTCCGTTACGTAAGGCATCAAGGGGTGAAGAAGGCGCAGTCCTCCTTCAAGCACTTGCAAGGCCACAGTCACGGTCGCCTTCGACTCCGGCGTGCCGGTCGCTTCGCCGTAAATGCGTGGTTTGATGAGTTCCACGAACCAGTCGCACAGACGCATCCAAACAAACTCGTAGGTTGCCTTCGAATAGTCGGAGAATTCATACGATTCGATGGCCTTGAAACTGCGCGACAGCACTTGCTTGTATTCGGTCAGAATCCACGCGAGAACAGGGTCCGACTGATTCCAGTCGAGTTTGTCGACGCTCACTTTCGAAGGGTCGACTCCCACAAGCTCCGCCGCCATGACAAGGAAACGGGACGCATTCCAAAGTTTATTGGCGAACGTTTTGCCAATTTCACAGCTGTTTTCGTCCCACTTGATGTCTTGACCTGTGACAAGCTGGTTGACGAGCGAGAAGCGCAAGGCGTCGGTGCCATACTTTTCAATGATTTTGAACGTGTCGGGAAAGTTGCCCAGCGACTTGCTCATTTTCCGGCCCTGCTTGTCGCGCACGAGTCCCGTAAAATAAACGTGGTGGAAGGGCGTCTTTCCTCGGAAGTGCCGGCCGGCCATCACCATACGGGCAATCCAGAAAAAGATGATGTCGGGCCCTGTCACAATAACGTCTGTGGGGTAAAAATAATCGAGATCGGCCTTCTGCTCTGCCGTGGGATTCGCAGAATTGTGAACGGCAAAGGGCCAAAGCCAGCTGGAAGCCCAAGTGTCGAGAACATCGGGGTCTTGCGAAAGTTGAGTGTCGCCGCACTCTTTGCATGCACTGGGCGCATCGACAGAAACCGTGAGATGCCCCTTGGCGCAAGTGTATGCCGGAATGCGGTGTCCCCACCAAAGCTGACGCGAAACGCACCAATCTTTGATGTTTGTGAGCCAGTGTTCCCAGGTTTTTTCCCAGTAGGCGGGCACAATAGTGAGCTCTTTGGAACGTGTGGCGTCGTGCGCGAGTTTTGCGAAGTCTTCCATGCGCACATACCATTGCTCGGAGAGATAGTATTCAATGGGAACTTTGCCACGCTCCGAAATGCCAACCACGTGCCTCATGGGCTCCGCTTTTTCCAGGAGGCCTGTTTCCTTGAGCTCGGCCACCACCTTCTCGCGGGCAGCCTCCCTGGAAAGGCCTTGGTAGGCGAGCGGCACCTTGTCGTTGAGCGAGGCGTCCTTGTTCATGATGTTGAGGTGGCCAAGCTTGTGGCGGGCACCGATTTCAAAGTCTGTCGGATCGTGCGAAGGCGTGACCTTCAAGCAGCCCGTGCCGAAATCTTTTTCCACCGCTGTGTCCGCAATAACTGGCACCGCCCTGTTCGCCACGGGAACAATGACTTTTTTGCCAATGAGATCGCGGTAACGCTCATCGTCGGGATGCACTGCAACAGCGAGGTCGCCAAAGAGCGTTTCTGGGCGCGTCGTCGCGACAACAAGAGAACGCGCGGGGTCACCCTCCACCTTGTAGTGAATGTGCCAAAAGTGGCCGGCCCTTTCCTCGTTGTCGACTTCCTCGTCGGAAATAACGCTTTGGCTAAAGGGGCACCAGTTCACCAGACGCGTGCCGCGGTAAACGTAACCTTCGTTGTAGAGCTGCACGAATGCCGAAAGCACGGCACGCGAGTAGTCGGGGCTCAACGTGAAGGCCTCACGGCTCCAATCGCATGAAATGCCTAACGTCTTGAGGACGTTGACAATTCGCCCCCCCACGTCACGCTTCCATTCCCAGGCGTGTTCCAAAAAGGCTTCTCGCCCAATGGCTCGCTTATCGATGCCCTTCGCCGCCAGTGCTTTGGTCACCTGCGCTTCGGTGGCTATGGAGGCGTGGTCGGTGCCGGGTATCCAACACGACACCTTTCCTAACGCTCGATTCCACCGAATAAGAACATCTTGCACGGTGTTGTTGAGCATATGGCCCATGTGCAGGTCAGACGTAATATTTGGTGGCGGAATCACGATGGTGTAGGGTTCGCGGGACGGGTCGCGGGTCGCCTTGAAGAACGCATGTTCGTCCCAGTAGGAGCGCAGACGTGCCTCCACCTGCGAAGGTTCGTAGGTTTTCGCGAATTCTGTCGATTCGAAGCTCACGGCAAGGCTCCTCACTGGGGGCTCAAAAGGCGCGGGAATTGAAGAACCATAGAAGCGGCACTTCCACTGTGTCAAACCACATCGCCTGGCAGCGAGACTTGGTGAGTGCCCTGAGGTTCCCGTAGAATTGCAGAAACGATACGTCCCTTGTCAGCCCCAGGAGCACCCCATGCGCCGCAGACGTCTTATCGCCCTGATGTCTCTTGCTGCCTTGGCTTCGGGCTGCCGGTATCGTCCTTTCAACGACTCCTCGGGAGTGCGCGAAGATTTCTCGAGCGATCTCATTTCAAGTGAGAGCTCTCCTCGGCAACGCAGCGTGGAGTGCCAAATCATCATCGCGGGAGGCACGACGGCCGCTTCTGCAGCAGCCCTGGCCGCGGCAAAGGAGTTCGACGAGTCGGGCTCTGGCACAGTCTGCCTCTTGGAGCCCACGAACTGGCCTGGCGGGCAGTTGAGCGCCTCAGGCGTCCCGGCTGTGGACTTCGACCACCACACCCGAGACAAGTCCGGAGAGAACACGAACATCGGGACACTGGCAGCGAACCACACGCTTGTGTTCGCAAAATGGATGCAGGCCATGGGAAGGGGAGGGGACACCGCTCAATTCACCATGGATTCGAATCCGGGTCGCTGCTGGGTTTCCGTGCGCTGCTTCCAGCCCGAGTCGATGGTTTACACGCTCTTCGAAACCATGCGACCGTACGTGGAAAAAGGCCGCCTCAAGGTGTTCTTGAGCACCGTGGTGAAGAGCACGACGACCTCTGGCCGCAAAATCACCGCCGTGAAGGGCATTGTTCGCACGCCAAAAGACCCAAAAGAAAAAGGCACGTGGGACGAGCGGACTTGGGAAACGGGAGTTTGGCAAGCCGGCGCCGCGGACGATCTGACGGCACCCGCACTGCAGCGGAAATTCCAATTCGGTATTTATTCAAAGCGGCTCTCGAGCGTTCTTGAGAACTGGTATTCGGAAGCGGAGGACGATTCTTATTCAAAAGAAATTGTCACCTTTTTAGCCGTGGGAAAGAACCCCGTTGTCATCGACGCCACAGAATGGGGTGAGGTCTTGGCACTCAGCAATGCGCGTTATGACATCGGCATTGAGGGCAATGAAAATTGCGGGCAAGCGATCATTTTCCCCTTGGCTATGCAACTGACGGCCACACCATGGACGCCTCACAAAGAGTTCTTGAATGCTCTGAATGAGGTTCGACCAGAAATGAAAGCCCTTTATTCCCACCGAGGAGGGGGAGGCAATTGGGACATGAACTGGCGTTATCGGCGCATGGACGCGGCCTCCCAGTCACGGAGTGTGTGGCGCGCGCCCCCGACCGTCGGTGACCTCTCGCAAATCAATGTGAACGAGGGAAACGACTACACGCTGGAGTATCTGTTTCCCACGAAAGCGGAAACAAAGGCGTTGGTGGAGGGTAAAAAATGGAACGGAGGCGTTAAAATCCGTGTCTTGAAAAACGCAGAGACGCACTCGTTTGGTTATGCCAACTACATGCGAGAAACGTTTGAAGAAGGCAAAAAACAGGCCCTCGCTGCTGCCGCGGGGCAGTCATGGC
>JADCJN010000109.1 GCA_020247005.1 Silvanigrellales bacterium | reverse complement strand
GCCTTGCGGTGCCTTCCCCTGAACACGGCACATCGCAAAGGGTGGCGTCGAGGCTTCCATAAGGAAACGGAGCATGCCGGGCATCTCCAAGAAGCCCGGCAACATTCGTCAGAGCGAGGCGGCTCGTTGTCGCGCCAAGCGCCGCCATGCGCGCATTCATGAGCTCAGCGGCAAAGACTCGACCTTGCGGACCCACGGCTTCTGCAATTTGGGCCGTTTTACCTCCAGGGGCTGCACACATGTCGAACACAAGATGCCCTGGAGACACGGACAAGGCCGAGGCGGCCGTCATGGCAACCTCTTCTTGCACGTAAATGGCGCCTGCGAGAAAAGGCAGCGATCGACCGAGGGAGGGGCGACCGAAGCTTTCGAGCAGCTCTGCATGGGGCGACTCCGCCGTTTCCACGCGCCTCACACGAAACGCGTCCTCTCTCCATGGGAGGGGAGAGCACGCCACGCCTTGCTTGGCGAGTGACTCAAGCACCCGCTGAGAGGTGCCTTTGGGGCTGTGGAGGCGAAATGTTTGAGGCAAAGGTGTTCGCAGAGCGGCGTCGAAGAGTACGGGGTCGTCGACGATGTCTGCATAGGTGCGAGTGAGGAAGTGCGTCATGCCCCTGTCGTAGGGGGTGCATGGCACCACGTCAACCTCAGTCGTCTCGCTTTACGTGAATGGGGTACTGCTGTCTGGGAAGAAAAGGGAGGTCGCAGCTGGCATCCACCATGCCGGTGAAGTCGGGGATGCACTCTGACTCCCTGACGGAGTGGGGGTTTTCGTCGGGGGTCTGCACGCGAAGATCGGCTCTCGTGCATTTCCATCGGCTCGAAGCGCTCGAGATTTGAATGAATTGCAGGCCAAAGGCGCGTCTCTCCGAGTGAAGGCCACAGACGTCCACCAAGTCCGCATTCGTCGTTGGCAGAACCATGAGAGTGGGTGAGCAGTGGATGGCCTCCGGAAAAGCCGACGAGCACTGCTCAGCAAGAAAACGGGGGAGCTGAATGGGCCGTGTCAACGCGCTCCCGTTCTCCCATCGCAGCACGCCTCTGACGTCGGAGCGGATCCGCATTTGCGGGTCAAGGCGCACATAGGAGTACCAGTCGAGAGTCGAAACAACGCACCGCGAGGTGATGGAGTATCCAGACCCAAACATTCCGGAGCTTTCTCCGGCGCTTTGGGCGCACACCAGATAGTGCTGCAGCACAGGCGGCGTCGGGCGCTCGTAAATGAACATGCCGCGTCCGCGGTCGTGATTGTACGAGCATCTGTAAACTTTGCGGGAGTCCTGAATGCAATGCGGTTGTCCCTGCCAAACGAGGGGGTTTATTTGCACCAAAGGATCTTGGTCGACGCCATCTTCACGAACGGAACAGAAAATGTTCTCGGCTTTCGTCACCTGTTGACGCAAACCAGACAGCGTGGGTTCAGATGCCAAGGCGGCATCCAATGAACTCCTGGCCGACCTGATTTCTTCACAGGCGGCTGGGCGATTGGTGTCGGAGACCGTGCTCACAGCCATCAGAGCATTGAGCCCTTTTTGAACAAGCGTGGCATCTGCAAACGCCAATGCAGGCGGCATGGAAAGAGCGACGGCTGCCACAGCGGCGCCCAAGTGTCTTATGGAAAGTTCACAGGTCATTGCGGTTGCCCCCGTTGTCTGATTTAGAGGGGTGAAGCGAACCCAAAGAAGAATCGAACAAGAAGTCCGAAGGAGACTCTTCGGGTGCATAATGGAGGCACATCGGCTCCGATGGCGCTGAGCAATATCGGTCGAAATGTTCGAAGGAAACATAAGCAGAAAGCGAAATCGATAGGCCATTGTAGTTTGTCGTCTGGCGAAAAAAATCTTGGCTCACCAGGAATTCACTCAAGCCCGAAAATCGACTCCAGCCCACCTCGATTCCAAAGTACCCGCCGATGCGTTTTAGGTTCCCGCACGACCTATGGCGGTGGCAGATCTTTCCATTACCGGCTTCAATGAGGTGCATTGAAGTGATGGTGGGAAGTGTGAACCCGCCATCGGAGTGACACACGAAATTCGCTGTCATCTCTCGTGTTCCTTTGTTCGAATTGGGATCGAGCACAGGACCACCGCCCAAGGGAAAGTTGGGATAGGGCTGCGAAATGCTGGATTCGATAAAGCGAATGGTGAAGTCGTTGCAGCGTGCGCCCGCAACACGCACGGGGCCATCATCTCCAGGCGACACGGGATCCGCGATTGGGTTTGCGACAGGACTGGGAGTGGCCACTTGCGCAAATGCCCCTGAAAGAGGAGACGCAATTGCTATGCAGAGAAAAGTGCTCAGGAGGCATCCTGGGAAAGGACCTTTTTGCACACCGAAAAAGCGAGTGTGTCTCATGAGATGTCCTCCTGGAGCGACTCGCACGCGACTTGAAAATGTTGATACTGAAACCCTATCCAGACTTTCACGGAAACCCAGCCAATGGGAATGGGAAGTAAATTCAGCGCTATGCTAAATGAGTCGTATTTTTGAGTGCAATACCGCCTGACGCACGAAAGCGGGCGCAAGCGAGGGTCGTCTGGGGGAAGCTTGCCGTCGGAAGAGACAGTCAGTTGTTCTTCCGTGAGTTGGAAGCCCTCGGGGCTGTATTTGCACATGTCGATAAGAAGGAGGTCAGAATTCCCAGCCCAGCCAGGCATTTTTCGAAAGAGGACACGAACCGGAGTTTGACTTCCCTCCAACGGACGACACACCGTGCTAGGAACTGCATGTGCCAGCACGGTACGGCACTCCAAGGGAACAGACCCCGATGTGGCCGCTTGCGTTTCACCATCGGCCCTCGCGGGGAGGGCCACGGGAAGTCCGAGCAGGATGGCCGCTAGGCTGCCTCCGCGAGACGCCAAAACAATCGATCTCATGTGTTTCCTCCTCCACAAATCACGGTGTGCGGGGCGTGCGTTTCAGACGAGAGAGAAGGTGTCTCAGTAGCAGACCTCAGCGTCTGGCTTTTTGCAGTAGCGTTCGATGTTTTCCCAGCTCATTTGGAAATAGACGTTTAGCTGAAGTTGGTTGTAGTCGGTGTTCGAAGAGCCACTCGCCTGCTGGTAACCGCTCGACTGATTGAACACAGGCGAATTGCCATTTGTGGTGTTATTGATGTTGATGTTCGCTGTGTTGCAGTCCTGCACGTTCGCCTGTGAAACAACGCCATTTGCAGACGAAAGAAGGTTGTTTTGATCGCCTTGAGCACAAATAAAGTTCACCGACTGATCGTTCCATCCCACCTGCCCGGTGGACGCGTACCCTCCTCTTTCAAGGGAAGAAATCGCGGCTTGCCAGTTCGCTGCGCTCATCATGGTTTTGGGGTAACAGTTGAGAGAGCCACTGTTTCCACCCGACTGTTGGTAGGTCAGAACCTGATTTGAAGCCGTGTTCAGACACACATTGCCGTTGTTTGCGACGACGTAGTTCAGGTAGTTGGGCTGCGCCGTGCCGCTGGAGTTGTTCAGGTAGCTCAACTTCTGGCTGAAGTCGGTGACGCTGCTCCCGAAGGTCCACACCGCGCCGATGCCAAACGTGCCGCGCCAGGCATTCACGTTGCCGCACACGCGTGTGGTTTCGCACAATTGTCCGCTTTTCCACTCGAACAAGTGCGTGGTGGTGGCTTCAGGAATTTGATACGAGCCGCCGTGGCAGTTAAAGAACGTGGTGATCTCGCGCTTGCCGTCGGGGCTCGCCATGCGCATGACGAGGTCCTTGCATTCCGCCTTCGCGAGCATCGGCATGAGGGTCGCGCCCAAAGCCAGGAAAGTCTTCAAACCCATCTGTGTTGCATTTCGCATGGTGTCCCTCGGCAGCTAGAGGATGAATGAACACGCGCGCCCTTCAAATAAGGGCGCGCGCATGGGGTGCGGGCTCAAGGGAAGAGGATTGGTCCAAGCCAGACGGGAAGATTCACGAGGTTGCTGACGCTGCCCTGACAGGCTTGAGCATTGAACTGATTCGTGAAGAAATTTGACTGAATCAGTGTGTTTGCGGTGTCGTCGACGCCGCAGGCAAACTGAAGGTTTGCCAAATTCCCTTGAGCCGCTGCGTTCCCGTTGTCTGTGTCGGTAATGGCAAGAAGACCGATGCTAAACGGGATTCCCGATTGGTACGATTTTTGGATTGATTGGTGTAACCCCGTTTCTGTAATTTGCTCCCAGAGCCCCCGAGCGGCTTGATTCGGAAAATGCGATTTTTTCGCATTTCGCCAAATCTGCGCCGAACGGTGAAAGATGGCTCAGGGCAAAAGAAAAGCCCCTCTGC
>JADCJN010000108.1 GCA_020247005.1 Silvanigrellales bacterium | reverse complement strand
TCTGTAGCCTCGCACTCCAACCTTCAACGTCGCCGAATGCTCCGGCAGCTTCGGCTGCGTCCACACTGAGGCCCCTCACCTGTCGGACCACCGAAGGCACTGAAATCGTCTTTAAGGAAGGGCAACGCCGGCTCTCACCGGTGCACACAAAAGGCCTCGTGCGACTGGCGCAGGACGGCCTCTGCCACATTGGCGAAGAGTCCGCATTCGGTTGCTTTAATGGCGACGGTGAGAAAATCCTCTTTCGTGACGCGCAGGGCAGAACAACCTCCCCTCTGGCATCGAAAGGGGCCTGGACAAACTCAGTGCATGCCTGTGTCCTCGACAACAAGGGGGCGGCTCGTTGTTTTTTTCAGGGAAGCGGCGATGCGCTGCCCTTCGCAAATGAAGTGGGCACCGTTGACGTTGTGGGCGCAGAGTCACTCGCCATGGGAGACGACTTCGTTTGCGCGCAACGCAAGAATGCCGCACCTGCTCTCGAGTGCTTCTCGCTCCCAAAGGTGTCGCCCGCTGGTGAGACGCCCGCGAAAGCCCTGCGGCTCACGTTGACAACGGACACGGGCCGTCGGTGGAACGACGTCACACTCCCTTCTGGCGGAGCCGAGGCTCTCGGTTCTCACTTTTGCGTTGTGCCTGACTCAACACAGAAAATCTCGTGTTTCGATGCGACAGGGAAGGCGCTGACGTTGAAAAACGCGGCTGGATTTCCAGCGCCTCCTTTGGCTCAAGGTGGCCTGTTTTTGGGAAGGCGCTCTGTTTGCGCTCTTGACGCAAAAGGCTTGGCCTCCTGCCATGCCCTGCCCACGGGAGAGCTCTTGAGGTTTCGCAACGCTCTCGACTCCCCCGACAGCCCTCCCCCTGCGCGGCGTATCTTGATGGAAGACACGTCGCTGTGTTTCCTTCCCCGGTCCGAGTCATTGAATACGTTCACATGTTTTGTAGACGGAAAAAGAACACCGTTTTTCGACACCAGTGGACGACTTCTTTCGATGTCGCCACCGGCGGCAAAGGGTGCTCAAGGGGACTCGGCACACGTTGCCCAAGTTGCGCAACTTGCTCAACACGAAGGCAACCTTGTTTGCAGCACCAGCCTCAAAGGCAGTCTTGCCTGTTTCGATGTTTCGACAGGCAAGGCCATTGCATTTCAGAATGACGGAGGCTTCCCCACCGAAGTGGATGCTTCTGCCCACTTCGCACTCAGCACACACGGCATTTGCGCCGTTTCAAAAAAGTCAGGAAAAGCGCGGTGCTTTCGTCGCTCGGGTGAATCGATGGCCTTTAAGAAGGGGTTCGGGGGCAGAGATCCACTCGACGGCATTGAGCGCCTCTGGATAGTCAATGAGCGTCGAAACCCTCTCTGAACACACACTCTCTCTTCGAAAGGTCTTGAAAATGCGAATTGGTCAATTTGTTCTTTGTATTTCCTCACTTTTGGCATGCGGCTCAGCTCCGGCATTCGCCTCCGAGCACGAAGACTCAGCTCCTATGGCGCCTTCCTTTCACGAGAAAGCACCCCAGGACTCGATTCAGTCGGATGCCCTTCTTTGCGCCTACGTAGAGCCCGGATACTACGTCCGAAACACTCGGTGTGAAGTCATTGGCGACACGGGCGACGGCGGATACATTGGCATCGCATACCGCAGAAACATCGAGTGCGTTGGCCAAAGATTCGCACTTGTGCCCGGGCTGGGAGGCTACGTCGCTTACGATGGCATTCGATTTGGCGCTTGCACGGGCCCCTAACGTCACACGCTTTAAAGCCTTATAAAGGAGCTGCTTTAAGAAAGCGGCGATAGCGTCGTTTTCGCCCCCCGCCGCTTTCCTCACGTACCCACGTACGCTCCGGAAAGTCGGCGGGGGGACTCAGCCTCGCTCTAACCGCTTTCTTACAAGCAGCGAGTTTTTTATAGGGAACGACGCAAAAAGAGAGGCCCCGCGCGTATGTTGCAGCTGCAAAGAAATAACATGCGACGCGGTTGCAGAGATGAATAGCACAGTTTCCGCCTACGGGCTCAAGATTCAGAGCGGACTTTTTCCAGGATTTGCCGAGGAGCTGGGTCCGACAACCGAAAAGCATCTGAAGTTGATGCTGGTGCTTGATGTCGTCAAAGTCGAAGACCACCTCGTTGTCGATCCCTATCCTTTGAGTCCTGGTCGTCCGAAACTCGACGCTACTGCCATGGCCCGTGCATTTGTAGCCAAGTCGCTGCTCAATATTCCTACCACACGTGCGCTTATTGACCGACTGGACGCCGATGCTGTGCTTCGTAGGATCTGCGGATTCGAGCGCGGGGCGCACGTGCCTTGCGAGGCGTCGTTTTCTAACTGGTTCGGTCGTTTCGCGGATGGAAAATTCGCCGAGAGGGTCCACGAAGCACTTGTGCGCAAAGCGCACAGGGATGTTCCTATCCACAATGTTTCGCGCGATTCTACAGCGATCGATGCGCGTGAAAAGCTAGCGCCAAAAGCTGAAAAGCTGAAGAAAACTCCGCGTCGCAAAGGGCGTCCTAAAAAGGACGAGGTTCGGCCAGCGCCAGAGCCCTCTCGCCTTGAACGCCAGCTGACAATGAGCCTGGCAGAGCAAATTGCTGACCTTCCAACCGCCTGCGATTTCGGCCTCAAGAAGAACGCAAAAGGAACTACAACCGGCTGGATCGGCTATAAGTTGCACATAGACACAGCCGAAGGAGCGGTGCCTGTTGCGTGCATTTTGACGTCTGCGTCCGTGCACGACAGTGCTGTAGCGCTACCGCTTGAAAGCACGATAGGGGCAAGAATAAGTACTCTGTAAACGCTTATGGATGGGGCATATGATGCCGCAATAATTCATGAGCAGACTGAACGTCACGGCAAAATTGCGGTTATCGATTCGAATCCTCGTCGGGGCGAAAAAATTGATTTTGATCCGCCGAAAAAGCTTCGATTAAGGGCGCGAACTGAGGCCGAACGGGTCAATTCTCACCTCAAGGACGATTACGGCGGACGATACGTTCGCGTACGAGGGGCGGTGAAAGTGATGAGCCACCTTATGTTCGGAGTGCTCGCCCTGACGGCCATGAGGCTGGTCTCTTTAGGCACTTAAGGCCCAGGCGATCAAATCAAGGGAACAGAACCGGCCCCGCTGCGCGCAGCGCCGGCTTCTTTCCCTATGAAAAAATATGCATTTTGCGAGGTTCATAAAGGGCGCGAGGTCGAAGAAGCGGAGTTTTTCGGCGGGTGAGGTTTACAAAGACGTAAATGAGCCCGCCGAAAAACGACGGTGACGACGAGATCGCGCAATTTATGAAGCGAGCCAAAGGCTTGTCATTTCTTTGCGCCCTTTCGCAGGGGTGCCAAGCCAACCCGAGGACACAGGGGCGAAAGGGCACATTCTTCGCATTTTGGCGCACGCGCCGTGCAATGGTAGCGTCCATGGAAAATGAGTTGGTGGTGCGCTTGCCTCGCATGGCGAGAGGGGACCTTCCCCAAAAGAGCCTCTTCAATATGGAGGCGGTTTTCCGTGGGCTCAACGAGCCCGAGCCGCACGGCAAGGCGCGCCACATGCGTGTCTACGGCCATTGTGGGGAGCCCGTACAAAACATTCAGAACGACGTTCGCCGTTTTTCGGCCCACACCGGGAAGGGCCTCAAGGGCTTCTCTCTCCGAAGGCACCTCACCGCCGTGCCGAGCAAGAAGGTCGCCAGCGAGCCGCACGCAGTTCTTCGCTTTCGTGGGCGCAAGTCCGATGCTCTTTATGACGCCCAGAAAACCCACTTCACCAAGTGCCACAAGATCCGCAGGTCCGAATGTGGGCTGCGATTCCAGGAGCGCCGACAACGCTTTGTTGACGGCTTTGTCGGTTGTCTGGGCGCTGAGGACAACGGCCACGAGGAGTTGAAAAGGGGTGTTGTGAACAAGTTCACAATGCGCATCGGGCCAAAGGGCGGCGAGAGCATCGAAAACGGCTTCCGCTTTCTTGCGAGACAGCAGGGCCAAAACTCGACTCCTTCTGAGGAAAATTTCACCAGGGCTCATGGCCAAGCGGCTCGTTTGCAAGGTGAGCGTCACGGCTCCAAAAAGAGGGTGCACTTTCAAACGAGACCTCGACAAGAAGTCGACTGCCATCGCGCACGCCCACCTTCGGCAGGTCGTCGTGAGACCTTAAACAAGGATGCCGCGTTCGCACGAGCGCACCCAGTGCTTCGCCCCCAACGCGCAAAGCTCCTTGGCACACAAGGAACGCGTCACCCAAGAGTCCTTCCACGTTCAAAAGTTCCTTGGAAGGAAAGGCCATGCGAAGGCGCTCTGCGGTTCTGACCTTACCTTGCAAGTGGAGCGAAACTCCTGCCTGATTCTGCGTTTCCCACGACACCAGAAGCTCTGGAGGAACTTCCAAAAGATGAACGTTTTCACGACGCGCGAAACGAAACACAAGGCCTTTGTCGGGCAAGAGCGTCGTTGCCCCCTGCGTGTCCAAAGTCCCTATGCCATTCGGGTTTGGAGGTTGAAATGTGAGCCTCAAGGGTCGCCCCCAAGGAAAATGAACATCGGTGAGAGTGTTCCTGAGGCTCCCCACGAGGGTCGATCCGCCAAGGGGGGCAGGCGATTCTTGGCGCAATGGCCGTTCTCCCCCGCCGGGAGTTTCCGTCACAACGGTAAAACGCTCTCCTGTTGGGATCCGTCGCCGCTCAAAATAGGGTGCTTCGTCTTTCATGAATTCGACAGTTGCAGGGCGGAAAACCTCGACGATCTTCGCCGAGCGTTCAAACCCCTTTTCAGGAAAGACGAGAGCACCCACTTCTCGGGCGCCTGAAAGCGGCATGACACGCCTCTCCGACAGAAGGGTATTGAGGTCGAGCAACGAACCCGAAACCAGCGCCTCGGCAAAGTCGACTGTGTAAGTCTTGTTTCCTTTGTCCGAGTCGTTCATGCCACTCTCGTCTGCGAGGGAAGAAGAGAACAGTGAAAAGAGTGTC
>JADCJN010000107.1 GCA_020247005.1 Silvanigrellales bacterium | reverse complement strand
TGGACGCCAAAAAACCCTTCTCCACCCGTCGACTCCGAATCCTCACTGGTGAGGGCTCGGGCCTTTTTGTTCGAAGCGCGAGCCTGCGCGCGTTCCCTTGGACTCGAGCGGGCGCACTTCGAGGAGCTCGTTGCCGGCCAGGCCATGGACGAGCATTTCACGCAGCCTGCGGATGCCGCGGAGTTTCGTTTGTACTGCTTTCGTGTGGCGGGCGTGGTGGGGCTTCTGATGGCGCGAGTCTTTGGCGCCCGTGTGGCTCCTGCCACACTGGAAGCCGCCGAGAGCTTGGGGCTTGCCATGCAAATAACGAACATTCTGCGCGACGTGCGGGAAGACTTTGTGACGCGAGGGCGCATCTATCTTCCCGCCGACGCCTGCGCACGGCACGGCGTCCATGTGCCTCAGTCTCTGGCGGATGCCGATGCCGGGGGCACGAGTCCAGGAGCCGCGGCACTTGTGCGGCACCTTGGCCTTCAGGCTGTGGATGCCTACCGCACGGCATTGCGTGGCGTGTCCGACATCCCTTCGTTTCGAGCCCGCCTGTGCGTCCGTCTCATGGCAGCTGTTTACGGAGCCATTCTCGGCGTCATTTTGCTCGACCCCTCGCTGCCCTTCCGGCGTCGTGTGGTTGTTCCACAGGCTCGCCGTCTTTTCATCGCGTTCAAGGTTTTGCTCGGCGCCCATCCGCTTGCAGCGGCCGGACTCGCGCGGCGTCGCACTCCATAGGAGCATGTGCGCCAAAAAGAGGCCAAAAAGAGGCCTAAATGAGCCCGCAGTCCTTGGCCACCAAACGCGCCGTCATTTTGGCCGACATCATGACAGAGGGCGTTCCCGCACCCGGCTGGGTGCCAGCACCCACAAGATAAAGGCCTTCCACGTCTTCGCTCCTATTGTGCGGACGGAAGTACGCCGATTGGCGCAAAAGGGGTTCAACGCCAAAAGCATTCCCCTGGGCACTGTCGAGCGTCGTCTCAAAATAGTCGGGTGTCACAAAACTCTTGTGAACGAGCTTTTCGGAGAGGCCTGGAATGTAACCTTCGTCTTCCAGGAAGCGCAGGACCCTGTTGACGAGCTCTGGCCCCTTCACGCTCCAGTCGATGCCGCTTTCGTTGTTCGGCACGGGAATGAGAGTGTACGCCGCATGGTGGCCAGGAGGCGCAAGGCTCGGGTCGGTGAGCGTGGGGAGGTGAAGATACTGGCTGAAGTCCTTGGGCAAAACGTGATTCACGAAGATGTCTTCAAGCAGCCCTTCGTAACGCGGCCCCAGAATAATATTGTGGTGCTGCAGGTTCTGAGTCGCGGCGTCGACCCGGAATCCGAAATAGATGACGACCAAAGACATCGACTGCTTCAAGGTTTTCAGCCGCAGTTCGCTGTTCCAAAGGCGCGCGCGTTTGGGCACGAGCTTGCGGTACGTATTGGTGACATCGCCGTTGCTCACCACAATATCGGCTTCAAGCACCTCCCCATTTTCGAGGCGCACGCCCTTCACCCTGCCCTTTGAAGAACGCAAGAGCCCTGACTCCAGCGCGCGTCCCCCTTTGCCTTCCACAAGAACTTCTTCAACGCCCGCTCCAAAACGAATGCGGCCTCCCATGTCTTCGAATTTGCGCACAAAAGCATTCACAAGTGCGCCCGTGCCGCCGCGTACGAAGTGAATGCCCCACGACTTTTCTACAAAGTGGATCATGGCATAGATGGCTGGCACCCGAAGCGGGCTTCCGCCCACGAGCAGGGTTTCGAAGCTGAAAATCTGGCGAAGCTTGTCGCTCTTGAAATACTTGGAAGCGAACGAAAAGAGGTTGCGAACGGCATCGAGGGCGAGAAGGTCGGGCAGAATTTTGAGCATCGTGCTCACGTCAAGAAACGTCGTGTAGCCCAACTCCAAAAATCCACGCTCAAAAATCGCCCCGGCCGCATCGTGAAAGCGCTCGTACCCTTCCAAGTCTTCGGGAGCGAGCCGTCGGATCTGTTCGCGGGTGTTGACGGGGTCGCCGTCGTAGTCGAACCAGGTGCCGTCGGCGAAAAAAATACGGTAGAAAGGCGTGATGGGAACAATTTCGCAATAGCGGCTCGTCTGGGGCCCGCCGGTGAGGCCCGTACGCTTGAGGGGGCCCGGATTTCGAACCGCCGCAGGAAAGTCGTCCTCCTGCAGCCCCGACTTTCCAGGTTCCAGGGCAAAGAGTTCTTCAATAAAATGAGGAACCGTGATGACAGTGGGTCCCATATCGAACGTGAATCCATCGACCTTACGGACGTAGGCCCTGCCGCCGGGGGCGTCGAGACGTTCGAGGACCGTGGTTTCGAGACCAAGGCTTTGGAGTCGCAGCGCCATACTGAGCCCCCCGATGCCGCTGCCGATGACAATCGCGCGTTTGGACATGATTCGCTTCGCTTCCCATGAAAAAGGCATTGCCGAGTGGGTTTGTGAACCTGGAACGGGAGACAATGCCGGCAACTCACCCAACTCTGCAAGCCAACGTCGGGAATCCGGACTATGCTTTCCGGAGTCACACTTTACTTTTTGTATGGATTGCGTTTTGACTGACTCCCCTATGACGGAAAAAAAGCGTCTCTTCACGATTCAGGAACTGGCGACGCTCGCGGGCGTCTCGACCTCCGCTCTGCGTGCCTGGGAACGCAGACACGATTTCTTCCGTCCCGATCGCACGCCTGCGGGGCACCGACTCTACACAAGCGACGACCTGAAGCTTTTCTGGTTCGTGAGCCATCTCCGCTCTGAAGGCTGGGATCTCCGTCGCATTTCGGCGCTTGGGCGCGATGAGCTGTTGGAACAGGCCAACCAGTACTTTTCCGCACACGAAGAGCCAACGCCCACCACGGCGGGACGCAAAACCTACGACGTGATTCTCGAAGCACTGGCGGCAAACGACTTCGACGGAGCCTTGCTCGGACTCGAAAAGCTCTACACGGTAACCGAAAGCAACCTCGCGTTTTCCGACCTCTGTTTGGAACTCATGGTGCAGGTGGGCGAAGCCTGGCACCGTGGCGTCATCTCTATTGCGGCGGAACACACCCTGACCGCGCGGCTCAAACACCTTCTGTTAGGGCTTCTGTACATGCGAGGCTCAGCAGAATTCGAGGACTCTGCGCCCACGGTCGTCTGCGCTTGCCTCCCCGGGGAGCTGCACGAGATTGGCCTCTTGCGGGTGTCCATTTACTTGCGTGAATGGGGATTCAAAGTCTCCTACATTGGTGGAAATACGCCTTTGCAAGCGCTTCAAGAGCACGTGACACAAGCCAAACCCGCTTTCGTCTGCGTTTCGGTGACCCGTGCGATGCCTCCCGAAATTCTCTTGCGCAACTTGGAGCGGCTCAACGACGAGGTGGGTTCACGTGTGCCTACGGTTGTGGGGGGGTCTGGCCTTCTTCTCGAAATCGATAAAAAAAGCCAAAGCTTGTCCAACCTCTCCTTCATCGAATCCATGGAAGACCTCGAGGCGGTGTCGAGACCCTTTCTCGAGCGTGGACTTCAGTCCACAGACCAGGTGCGGACCTGAAATCGGGTTTTTCCAATTCTCACCGTGTCGCTTGCCGAAAGAGTGCGGGGTCCGATGAGCTTTTCTTCATTCACAAACGTGCCATTTGTGCTGTCGAGGTCTTCGGCGAACACGAGGCCATCGTCGCCCACGCCCACGCGCGCATGACGCCTTGAAAGTTCCTCATCCCTCTCGAACTTGCCCAACGCCGTGAGTCTGCCCACAATCTCTTCGCGGGTTTTCACACGGATCACTTCGCGGGTTCCGTCGCACCAGAAACCTTCAATTTCCAAGCGAAGTCCGGCAATGGCTCGGGCTTTTTCTTCCCGAATGAGGTCAAGGACATCGTAGGCCTTGCCATCCACTTTGTGTTTGACACCCTCGAAGGTGCGGATGGTTTCACGGGGTTTGGCGGGTTCCTCGCGCTCCAGCGCGAAACGAAATTCGACGTTTCCCACACGAATGACGTCGCCGGGCACGACTCGACTTTTCAAAATTTTGTGACCGTTGAGAAACGTTCCATTGGTCGAGTTGAGGTCGAAGAGGTGGTAATGGCCTCCCAAAATTTGTATCTGGCAATGGTTGCCAGACACCTCGGCGTCGTCGAGCACCACGTCGGCCCCTTCTCGGCCAATGACGGTCACCTCTTTCTTCAGCACCAAAGCTTCGCTGACCTTGCCGCCAAGGGCGAGGAGGTGCAGCATGCCACGCAGGGGCGTTTCAGACATCAGGGCAAACCTCCGCTGTTCCGTACTCGCGCACAAAGTCTATAGAATTTAGCCCATTCCCGCAAAGTTCAGATGCACTTTCGCACCGTTTTTTTGGAGGATTCTCCCCATGCAGGAAGACTCGTTGTTCCACCTCCTCGTGCTTTCTTTGGGCAATGCGGCGCTCATGGGCCTTGGTTTCGTTCCGGAGCCAGAAACCGGACGGGTGGAAAAAAACCTTGATCTCGCAAGCCACAACATTGACCTCCTCTCAATGCTGCAGCTAAAGACGAAGGGCAATCTGACGCCGGACGAGGCTCACCTCATAGAAAGCGTCCTTTACGATCTCCGACTCAAGTTTTGCGATTCAAAGCGCAAACCCGATGAGTTTGGAGCGTGACTTCTCGCACGCGTTGATGCGATGTGTAGCCCGTGCTACACTCCCTGTCTGCAACCTACGACCGTTGTTTCCGGCGGTCGGTTTTTTATTGCTAGGTGATGCCAATGAACGCTCCGAACCCGATGCCCATCACGCCCGAAGGCCTCGAAAAACTGAAAGAGGAGCTCAAGCGCCTCAAATCGGTAGACAGGCCCCAGGTGATAAGCGAAATCGCGGAAGCCAGGGCTCTCGGAGACTTGTCCGAGAACGCGGAATACCACGCCGCGCGTGAGCGCCAAGGCTTCATTGAGGGCCGCATTCAGGAACTCGAAGGCAAGCTCGCACGTGCCATGGTCATTCCCTCGGGCAGCGGCGCAACGGGCAAAGTCGTTTTCGGTGCAACGGTCACACTGCGCGACGTGAGCGACGAGTCGCGGGGCGACGAAAAGAGCTACCGCATTGTGGGCGACCTGGAGGCCGACATCAAAAACAACGCCATTTCTCTTTCGAGCCCCTTGGCCGCATCCCTTGTAAACAAGGCTCTGGGTGACATTGTGACGGTGAACCTGCCACGCGGCGAAAAAGAATATGAAATCGTGGCCATAGGCTTCGAACGCTAAGCGTGCTCGGAGGGTCAGCCGGTGGGTGTGGCAGATGCCAAAAAAAAAGATCGCACGAGCGGCGCCACCCGCCGACGTGACACCCGTCGCCCCGTGTACCTTGGAGAAGGCTTCCACACCTCCATCCTTGTGAATGACAAGCCTATTCGTGCGCATGTCGTGGACGTGAACCCCAGCGGATTGGGAATCGTGACTGCGCGGCAATTTCACACCGATGGTGTCTTTCGTCTCGGGCAACCTGTGCGCATCGCCTACAAAGACCGCCAAGGAAGCGAGTTCACTGCGAACGGTGTTGTTTGCAATTTAGGCGAGCTAACCTTGCGCTCTGTGGAATACATTCGTCTCGGCGTCCAATTCGAGGCGCAAGACCTCAAAGACTACGCACAGCATTCTCTTGTCGGCGATTCGGTCGCACCAAGCCCAGCCAAAGTCGTCAACGTGTATCCATGCCAGGAAGGCATGCTCCCCAACGGATTCTTCGACGATGCTTTCTTTTTTCAAGAACGCATTCACTACGAAATGCTCGACCTCCGTCCAGACGGCGCACGTTTCCGCACACCTCTGGAAAACAAGTCGCTCCTTCCCAATCTCATTGTGAGGGCCAAAACATTCGTTCCGAAGCTTGGACTCTTCGAGCACCTCATGAAAATTGTGCGAGTCGACGTGGCCACCCTGGAAGGGTGTTACCTTGTTCATGCCGATTTTGTGAAGCCCGAAAAGGCCTTTCTCGAAGCCATTGCGGAATATCTTGTCATTGCCTCGCCCCAAGCCTCCGTGCGCTCCCTGCGGCGCGCGGGCTTTCCGGTCGCCCACATCAAGAATGCGTTGACCTTTAAAAGTGTCACCGGCCCCGAAGAAATGCGCGCCATATTGAAACTCAGGCAGCTCGATGCAGGAGGGCGCCTTCCTGGTGAGCAGCCAGAGACTCGCATGCCGCTTTCCGAGCAGACTGCGCTCGAATCCTTTTCCGACCGCTTCGACGAATTTGCACGCAAGGTGCTCTGCCGTGTGGGGCGAAAAATTGTCGCTGCCTGCCGCATCATCTTCGTGGAAGGCGACTTGACCCGCTCGGAGTTCTTTGTGCAGTCGGGCGCCGTTCCTTCCTCCTTAACCCAAGACGGGTTCGTTGAGGTTTCCAGGCTGAACTGGCACGCGCACTATTCTTCTCCCGACCTTTTTTTCTACATGATGCAGAATCTGGTTCGCATCACCATGGAGTCGGGGAACCGCTTCATGCTCATTGCCATTCCTGTGCGGAGCTGGCCCATTTATCGCAAACTCGGGTTCAAGGTCATTGCTGAAAACACCCGCGTGGAAAGCCTCGGGCACACCCCTGCGCTTGTGCTGAGGCTCGACGTCCCCAAAGCGCTTCGCGGGCTCGAAGAAATCGATCAGTCGACCTTTCGGAGTGTTTACTTGCCTGTGGCAAGATATCTGGGGCTCGCGAGTTACACGCGATAGAAACGTGCTTCCTTAAGCACGAGAAAGAAACCGGCTGTTTTCGCCCTTCAGTGGCTTATTTCGCAGCCGAAAGCCGCGCCAGGAATTCACGGGTCATGGCAAACGAGCGAGCGTCGGAAACCGCGTTGTAGGCCGCGCCTTTCGAATTGTCGTCGCCTGCCGCTTTTTCAGTGAAGCTGTGCACGGTATTTCCGAACTTCACCAGTTGCCAGTCGACCTTGTTCGAGGCCATTTCCTTTTCAAATGCCGCTAAATCAGCCACGGGAACATAGGGGTCGTCGGCGCCGTGGAGGGCAAGGACGGCCGCCTTCACGTTTGCGCCATCGGCAGGGGTTGGGCTGTCGAGACCCCCGTGAAACGACACGACTCCCTTCAGAGGCGCCCCCGAGCGGGCGAGCTCAAGAACTCCGGTGCCACCAAAACAATACCCAGCGGCAAATGTCGCTTGGCGATTCACAGCCGCAACTTTCAGCATTTCTTCGTAGGCAAGTGTCAGACGCTCGCGAAACAAGCTTCTGTCGCCTTTGTACTTTCCAGCCAACGCGCCAGCTTCTTGGGGTCCCGCCGGGCGCACTCCCTTTCCGTAAATATCGGCAGCGAAAACGACGTAGCCAAGGTCGGCCAAGCGCCCAGCCTGCGTTCGTGTTTCTTCCGTGACGCCAAGCCAGTTGTGGACAACAAGAATGGCTGGAAGCGTTCCCTTAAAGGCTTTGGACGGTGTCGCTACGAAACCTTCGAACTTTTCGGCTCCTTTGCCGTATTCCACGGTTTTGAACTTTGCAGCGAATGAAACGGGCGCGAGTGGGGACACCAACGAAAGCGCCAAGGCAGAAAGGGCGGAGAGGGCGAACGTGCGCATAAGGAACTCCTGTGTGACAGAAACGATGAAATTCCAGAGTACCCAAGGGTTTTCATGACGTTCAACCCCTCGTGCGGGTTCTTCCCAACTCAAACAGTCCGAAGCTTTCTTTGACGGGGCACCTGCGCGGAAAGCCCAATGACACCCTGGTCTCTTTTCTCCGAAAGAGACATCGTGGATACTAGAGGGACGCCGGGTAACAAACGACGGCTACCTTGGGTTGATCATTTTCAAACGGAGATTTCATGAAAATAGCAAAAACCGCACGATTTGTTCCTTTAGCCGGCCTGATACTTGCTTTTGGAGCCTACGCATGCGTGAAACGAAAATCTATGCAGACCGAAGAAGAACGGTCTCAATCAGCGTCCATTTTTGAAAAAAAGAGCCAAATTCCAGATGACTATGAAAAAAAAGACGGTTGTGAAAAGGCGGACGAACTCTGGTTTGGCCCCATCGTAAGTTCGCAGTATGATCATCGCAAAGACGTCAAAGGCGTTAATCTGTGGGACCTTGCAAACCTGACGGCACTTTTCGACATGAACGTTTCTATGGATCTTGAATCCGACGAATTGCCCAAAGCTCGTCCAAAAGCTATCCACAAGAGCGGATCTGTGGCTCAGGTGTTCTTCAAACCCGCCGACGACTCTCCCTTCACTGGACTTTGGGCCGATAACCGCGCATGCGGTCTTATTCGCCTTTCCTTGGCGAACAAAGACAATGATGTTGTGATTCCAGGCCTCGCCGTAAAGATGTTCGTCGATGGAAAACCTTCGCAAAACTTCGTTGCCATGTACTCACTCGATGGACAGGCAAAAGATTACAATTTCTTTGCGAACTCTTTCTCAAACATCGTCCCAAGTCCAAAAAATCCGGCCCTCAAAATTCTCGAGAAGGCCTTCGCAAAGGCGGCATTCTTCCCGACCGCCGTTTACCTTCAAGACTATGCTTCCATCGACAGAAACGGCAACAAGGTCGACAACCCCGTGTTTCCCGTCCGCATCGAAATGGAGCCGAACCCGGCGCTCAAACAAAAGTTTTCATCTGACAAGCATGACTTCAGAGACGATCTTGACCCTAAAAATATATCGAGTGGCACTGAGCTCTATAAGGTGTGGGCTTCTCGCCCCGAAGATTACCCAAATGCGGCCAATGACTCTTCTTTTAATGAGCAGACTTTCGAAGCTGCGCAGCAGCCACTGGATCCTGCGAAACGAGTTCTCGTCGGGACTTTCATATCGAGGACGGCTTTTGTCTCCTCGCGTTGGGCCGACGAAAGGCTTTTCTTCAAGCACCAGCGCTTCGCCAATAAACTTGGAACCGAAGCTCCCAAGAACTAAGGACCTATCCGAAAACCCCGGCGCGGCGTAACGCGATCAACGCAAATGAGATGTGGAGAAGAGCCTCGTAATTCTGAGCCTTCTTTTCCCACCGCAGCTTGATCCCCCGGAATC
>JADCJN010000106.1 GCA_020247005.1 Silvanigrellales bacterium | reverse complement strand
GCCTTTGGCAGGGGTACGGAATGGAAAGATCCGCGAGAGATCGCGGAGGCTTTGAGGGAACAACAACGAAACGCTGTTGCCCAAACACAGCAGCACACGCCTCAACAACAGGTGCCACAGCAGCAACACGCTCCGCAGCAGGCCCAGGCCAGGGCACCGCAGCGAGACTTCCGCGCCACCTTCCGGGAAAAGGCCCACCGGGTCGTTTCGAGGCGCGAAGCCGGCAACGGAGCCTTCCGCGACACCCTACGTGGCACCTCTCGAGAGGAATCCGCCTTTCCGACAACTCTTCTTTTTGTCCTTTTGCCGGCGCTCGCTCTTTTCTTGGGGTACCTCGTCTTCGGAGAAAAGGAGAAAGGGCGGGCACCAGACCCCAGCAAGCCCAGAACAGTGGAAAGGCCCACAAGGGAACGACAAAACGACAGCCCTTCGGTAAAAACGCGGAGAGATGAACCCAAGGTGGAAACCCGCGACGAGCCAAGGGAACCTCGGCCACGAGTGGCCGCGCCAGGCACAAACGACGCGGAAACGAAACCTTCAAGAACACCTCCAAAGCCGGTGCGCGAGGTTCCCTTCGCGCCTCGCAAGGAAACACAGGTTGAGTCTGTTCGACCCGCACCCCAACGCCCGCAGCCTTCACCCCGGCGCGAGAATCCCAAGCCTTCAACCGCACCGAGGCAAGCTTCTCGCGCAATGACTGGAACAGCATCGGGTGCGGCCTCCGGGCCGGCTTCGGCGAGTCTTCTTGTGGCAAAGATCTCGCTGCAAACGATTCCAGGTGGCGTGCCCGTTTACCTCGGCTCTCAGCTGCTTGGCGAAAGCTCCCGCAACGGAACAGCGAAGACGTTCGAGACGAAGCCAGGCGCCCACCTGCTGCGCATTCCCAAACAAAACGTCGCAGGCACCCGCTACGAGGGCCTCACTCGAAAGGTGTTCCTCGATGCGGGCAACACGCTCTCAATAGGCGTCATCACCTTGACGCCTATTCGAAGCTTGAGCGTGAACATCACCGGTCCTGGCGTGATCGTTCGCATCAATGGTGACCCTTACGTCCTCAAGGGAAAACCAGTGGTCCTCAACTTGGCGGAGGGAAAAGTCGATGTAGAGGCGAGAGCCTCGAACGGAAAGACCCTGAAACGAACCATCGATCTTCGAGGCGACAATTTCGCGCTCAACGCTTCGCTTGAATAAGGAATGAAAGAAACACAATGAAACGCCCACTTGCCACACTCCTCGCCGTTCTGCATGGCGTCGCGCTCGCGCCGACGCCGCAGGAACACGAGTCGAGAGTGGACCTGTGGAACGAGGTCGTGTGGAATCCTGTTCCTTTCTCTTTCGGGGTGGGGGTTGCCGCTGCGTCGCCGGCGAAACTCGCGGCTGCGCGTCAGCTCTACGCAGTGGGAGACATTCCGGGGGCCGCGAAAGCTCTTCAACCGCTTGCTCAAGGTCGGAGCCTTCGTGGCGCAGCACTCGAGGACGCCCGAAAACTCTACGGCATCTGCCAGTACCTTCTTGGCAACAAGGCGCAGGCCGAGGCTCTGTTTTCAACGGTTCTGAAGGCAAATCCAAGAGCACGCCTCGTGTCAAAAGATTTGATTGACCCCACAATTGCGCAGCTTTTTGAGCGTGTGCGAGGAGAGGTTGCTCCTCGCAGCCGCCCCTCTGCAAAGCGCCCTTCAGGGGGCAGTCCGAGGCGTCCCGCTCTCGCAGCGAAAGGCGGAGCTCCCGCTCGCCGGGGCTTTACGGGAATCTTTGTCAAGACAAACGCAAAAAATGCCACTGTTTTTTCCAATGGAATCTTCATTGGAACGAGTGGCCAAGACATCGCACTCGACCCTGGTGAGCACAAAATCACGATTTCCGCCCAAGACTTTGAAGAGGTCACAAAAGGCTTCGTCATTAAGCCTTCCGAGCGCCTGACAATCACCGTCAACCTTGCGAAAGCTGGCGAAAGGGAACGACGTGCCGCTCTTGCCGCTGCCGCGCGCGCCGCAGACAAACGGGCTGCAGACCAGGCACGGGAACGCGAAGCCGCCAAGCGCCGCAAGGAAAAAGAAAGACTCGACTACACCTCCGAACTTCCGCCAGGGGCGAAGCCTGGGCGCGCGTCTCAGAGTCTTGCAGATGAGTTTTTTCGCGACGGACAAGGGGCTCCCCTGCAACCTGTGGCGCCACAAAGGTCACAGGCCGCACAAAACCCGTACGGGTATCCTCCCCAGCAGCCTCCTCAGGCCGCCCCCGCGGCTCAGCCGAGCTATGCGCCGCAGCCGAGCTATGCGCCGCCTCCGGCCTACCCCGCGCCCGTCTATGCTCAACAGCAGCCGTATGGCGCGCCCCAGCCCGTGCTGAAGCGCAAAAGCGTGTTCCTTGCTCTTCTTCCCTTTGGGGCTGGGCAGTATCAGAATGGAAATATTGGCCTGGGGCTTGTGTTTACGGCCGTCGACCTCGGCGCCCTGGGCATGTTTGCCTGGCACACGAACGCCGCAAAAAGTTTCAATGACAACAATGTTCGCTGTTCAGGACTTCCTGTTGAAAAGCAGCCCACCTGTGAGGGCGGCATTGCTGACGCCGAATTCGACGAATATAAAAACGGTCAGGAACAGCTGGCTCTCATTTACCTGGCCGTGTTCGGCGTCGGCTGGGTTGCCGGCGCGGCCGAAGCTGTCATCAACATGAACAACGCACCGGCGCGGCCAGGCCCGGTCGCCCCGCCTCCGCCACCAGGGTACTATGGCTTCGACGTCAGGCACCCCAGGGAAACCTTCGCGCTCGAGCGGGAGGCCTTGCGGGAAACGGCAGCTGCACGCGACAACCAGCGTGCGCTCTTCTCAGTGCGTCCCAAGGCGAATCCGCAAGCAGGGCTCATAGGACTCGGCTTACAAATCAAGTTTTAATTCGAGGGCTGGAGGCCCGCAGGCTGGAAGCCCGGGGGAAGAGTGTTGGCTGCCGTGGCGGCCTCTTGCTCACTCGCATCTGCGGTTGCTGATCCGCCAAATCCCCATTCGGGAGGATTCTCGGTGGTGGCTGTTTGCGCCGAATAGGCCTGCAGCTCAGCCTGAATTTCTTTCACCGTGTCGAAGAACTTTTGTGGCCTGTTGCCAAATAGCGACCAGCCCTGCTCGAAGGTTCCTACAACATCTTTGTTGAACTTCCGCGCGAGAACGGGGTTAAAGAGAGCCGCTGCCTCGCGCAAATTTCCTGCGCTCAGCAATGAACGCAATTTCTCGCCTTCGGGTGTGGCTTTGAGTTCTTCATTCGCCAGAAAGTCGGCATCCTGCATTCCTTTAAAAAAGGCGATGCGATTTTTGTTTCGTTGTCCTTTGGCAACAAGGCCCCACGTCGTGGCACCTATGGACACCACGGCAACAGCGATAAGAGCTTTGCTGCCCGCACCACCCACAAGGGGTTTGCCCCAGGCATCGAATCTCTTCGCCGAATTGATTGCTCCCGTAGCAACAAACTTGCCACCGGGAACCGCTTTCGTCACGAATTTCAGAAGAGACACTGTGCGCGCGGCAGCGGCTTTGCGAATGGTGTCGGCGCGAACAATCCGAATGGCATTTGCGCTAGGCCGTGGTACACCGGCGTCTAAAAGAGCTTTTTGCATCACCGGATTGAGACCTGCCAAGCTTCTCGCAGCAGCCACTTCGGCCTGCTTCAGCTGAACCGTTGCCTTCGCAACCTCACGTGCCCTGGCCACTTGCTGGGCCACATTTCCAGCTGCCGCAGGAAACACCCGTCCAAAAAGTGTCATGCCCCCCGCAGCGCCTGCAGCCGCCGCACCCATCACTTTGGTGGAAACATATTGCCTCACGGGTTGAATGAGGAGGGTCGTCGAAAGCGCCGTTGAACCCGCCGAATAAATGGCTGCCTGCACGGCTTCCGCACCGGGCCCAGTTTGGTAGTCCTTCGGAAAAGCCTGCATATGCGCAAGCATGTCTTCGTCGCCCATGAGGACAACGCACTCTCCTTTTTTGGGCTTCGAAGGGTCACTTGCCATGGGAAACTGGTGAACAAAGTGCCGTTCGTTCAATGGGAGCTTTGTAGGCCCGTTTCCGCACGCGTCGGGAGGCACATCGACCAAGGCATTGCGCTCTTTAGGTTCACCAAAGCAACCAATGCCAAAAAGCATTTCTTGCCCCACCTGGGCGTCGGAGGTCGCGCCTTCCATGGAAATGCCCTGCGGCGCCACGGCAAGATAAAAGCGATCGACACCGTCGCGCAGCCAATCGTCCGACTCCAACGCCCGCACGCCCGATGAGTTGAGTTTACAGCCTGCTGTCGTCCAGGCGACGGCGAAGGCTGCGGACAGGGCCACGAAGTTCTGGCAACGCATTTTCTGTTTCCTCCGTGTTCCCTTAAGGGCTCTTGCAATCGGACTTTTCAGGCACCACGGCTTTGCCGGCCGAGGCGGCCTCGCCTTCAGGATTCGCGCCCCCTGCCCCCTGCGCAGCTGCGGCGGCATCGCATGTCAGGAAGTTTGCTGCCGCGAATCCTGGCTTGCCATTGGCTTTGCCCACGACCCACAATCCACCCACAATTCCTGTGGCTTCAATGCGCGCCCCTTCCGCGAGGACCTCCACGGGCTCTGCCTGTGGGGAAGGTCCACTTCGAAAGTAAATGCCATTGCCCGAGGTGTTAAAGACGATCATGGTGCGACAGGGTGCTGGCACTTGCGTGCCTTCCATCGATCCCGGCGACGTTCCCGCTGTCGATGAGGACTCTGTCGTAGGTGCTGTTCCGTTGCCGTCTGTCCAGCTCGAGGTTCCAGGGTCGGTCGAGGTGCCCGTGGACGGGCTTGTCGAACTGCCTGTGGAACCCGAGATTCCGGCGCCGGTCGTCATTCCCGAGGACGTGGTGGTTCCTGTGCCCGACGTGTCACCCGGAATCGCGTTGCCGGGTAGCAGGGTGGCAACGGGGTCGGCCACAGTCTCTGCATCCGTGGTGGGTGAGCTCGACGAAGTCGTAGACGTCGATGTGTTCGAGGTCTGTGAACTCCACGACCACACCGTGGGCGAAGGCGAAGGCGGGGGCTTTTTGGAAGCGTCTCCACCCGCTTTGTCAGCCGCGTCACAGGCCGAAAACAAGGCGAACGCAAGAAGCGACGTGGCTCCCCATGTCCAATGTGCACGCGCGAGGTACGAGCCCCGTATTGTCATGTTTCCACCTTCCCGCTCTCAACACGTCCCCAGGTTCCTTCCATGATACCCGAGACGCAGCGTGGACCCTGCGACGGTTTCGTAACAGGGCAAGATTCACCGGCGGGCAGGTTGGCAGACGCAAAGCAGGGCTTCCGGGAGACGCCTTGTTTAAGTGGTGAAGCCCTGCCGAAGCAGGGATTCCAGCGCGGTGAACCGGCGCATGGCATTGGTGCTTCCCACGGCCTTGCGAATGGCCCATTCTTCGCCCAGCAAGACAACAAAACGACTGCCACGGGTGACGGCCGTGTAAAGAAGGTTCCTGTCGAGCATTGTGTAGTAAGACGAGAACATGGGGATGATGCACAGAGGAAACTCGGAACCTTGGCTCTTGTGAATGGTCATGGCGTAACAGAGCTGAAGATCTTCCGCCTCTTCATCTTCAAGTCGAACGGTTTTGTCGACGAAAGCGACGTCGACTTCACGCTTCTCGGAAGTGGCCACAATGGCTGAAACGTAACCGAGGTCGCCGTTGAAGACCTCCTTTTCGTAATTGTTTCGAGTCTGCATGACTTTGTCGCCCACCCTGAGCACAACGCCATTGGGAAGTGTTACTTCTGGGGCATCCTCGCGCGGCGGGTTGAGTTCCTTCTGCAAAAGGGTGTTGATCTTCTCTTGGCCGGCCTCGCCCCGGCGCATGGGCACGAGGATCTGGACGTCTTTCTTGGGGTCAAGACCATACACTCCCCGCACGGTGGAGTGCAGAAAGGGAAGCAGGGCGTCGAAGAAGGTTTGCTGTGAGCAAGGGATCAGCGCGAAGGCTTCAGGCGCCGGAAAGGCGTAAGAGCGGCTTGTGAATGTGAATTCGGGCTTATTTCCGGAAATAATCTCGCGCGCGGCCAATGGAATCGGACTTTCTTTTCCTTGCCGGAAGATCTTCGTCAGGCGGGTGACGGGAACGGCCCCCGACGAGATGATGTCGCGCAGGCAATTGCCGGCACCCACGGAGGGAAGCTGATCGACATCGCCCACCAACACGAGGCGGGTTGAAGCCGGCATGCTTTCCAGCAAAACGTTGAGAAGGTCGAGCGACAACATCGACGACTCGTCGACAATGACGACGTCGATGTTGTCGAGTGGGGCATCGGCCGCTTCGAGTGGGGCGCCTTGGGCATTGCCGAGACCCGCGCCAGCCTCCCCACCCGGGGCGCTTCCGTCCTCGGTTCCGTTTTTGTTCCGTTGCCCTATCCGCAGGAGTTTGTGCAATGTGCTTGCCTGCGCCTCAATGGACTGCGTCATTCGTTTCGCTGCGAGGCCTGTGGGTGCGCACAGTGCGACCCTCCGGCCGAGAGCGCGTTGAACCCGGTATATCGCCTTTAAAACAAAAGTTTTGCCGCAGCCTGGGCCCCCCGTGAGCACCATCATGCGATTGTGGACGCTGTCATCCACAGCGCCTCTTTGTTCGTCGGAAAGTTTCGACCACGGGATGTCGGGAACGAGATCAGAGAGGCCGAGTTCTCCTGCCGAAAGCTTCCCTTCCAAAGCGCCGGCGCCAATGCCGTCTTTTGCCATCATGCGGAGGCAATGCGCGGCAACCGCGTTTTCCAGACGGTAAAGTTCTGGAAGGTAGAACAACATCGACTTTCTCTCGGGCGACTCAGGCGCATCGAGGAGCCGAAGAATGAACCTCTCGTTTCCTTCGTCTTTGTTCTTTTTGTACAAAGAGCGCAGGCACGCCAGCACATAATCGAAGGTGAAGTCGGGGTCCTTGCCATTGTTCGAAAGCACAGTTTGTGCTTTTTCCACCAGAAAGTCGCGCGGAAGGCAGCAATGCCCTTCATCTGTGGCCTTTTCCAGAGCGTGGATAAACGCCGCCTCCATGCGAAAGGGGGAATTCGGTGGCACACCCATTTTTTGCGCAATGGCATCGGCACGCAAAAATCCCACATTTCGAAAATCGGAAATGAGTCGATACGGGTTCTCGGTCAGAATCCGCAACGCCTCGGCACCGTAACGCTCGTAAATACGCTGTGCGAATCCGGGAGGAATGCCGTGCTCGTGCAAGAACACCATGATGCTCCTGTAAACTTCGTCTCCCGTCACGAGCGTTACGATGGCCTGACCGAGCTTGCGTTTGCCTTCTTTAAAGTGTGAGAGGATCTTCGTGGGCTCTTCTTTGCAGAGACGCACGAACTCTTCCAGAGTGCGAACCTCGAGAGCATCGAGGAGCTTGTTTGCAGTGGCTTCGCCCACCCCCTT
Organism: Silvanigrellales bacterium; assembly: GCA_020247005.1. Classification (GTDB taxonomy): domain Bacteria; phylum Bdellovibrionota_B; class Oligoflexia; order Silvanigrellales; family Silvanigrellaceae; genus JADCJN01. Next base: position 10,302 of record JADCJN010000106.1, on the reverse strand, counting down.
CACGTTGTTCACAAGGAAAGGAACAATGCCTTTGAGGGTGTCGGGGCGTTGAGGCTCTGCGTAAAGGACCTGGAAAGTTTCGCCATACTTGGGCGACTGCACCCAATCGCCAAAAAGTTTGTAGCGCTGCTGAGCGTCTTGCTTTCCCAGGGTGAAGGCCTTGCCAGACGCCTTAAATCGTTTGGCCGTTCTGCCATCGATGAACTCGGCAACGAGAAAATTGCCGTCGGGCGAAGCGTAAATGATTTTCTGCAACAGCGCCGTGACTTCGAGCGACACTCCAGAGCCTCCTTCTTCGGAATCGACAGCAGCAACGAGCGCGGTCAAATCAACGGTCGCCAGAAGAATGCACAAGGCAGCCACCCCATGCAAATGGATGGCACCTCTGCGCTCTGTTGTCTTCCGCGAATTGACAAGTCGACTCGCTTTGCCTAGCTTACGAGTCAAGTCGGGGGTTAGCGCAGTTGGTAGCGCATCTGTTTTGGGAGCAGAGGGTCGCGAGTTCGAGTCCCGCACCCCCGACCACCTCTTTTTGAATCACGAGTCCCGTGAAAACAGGGCTCGTGACTTTTTTTTTGAGTGATGCCACCCACTGTCTTCTCAGGTCGGTTGCTCTCGCTCTGGGAACTCACCCGCTCGAGTCCAACCTCTGACCTGGGTCAGAGGCCTGGGTCACGACGTTTGCTGGCCCCATTCGAACAAAAGGGCGGTGCACAGGGTTTACCCGATGCCAGCCCTTCTTGTGCTTGAAACATCGGGCGCGACTTCTTACCTTTGTCGAGGCAAGAAATGACGCGACCTCGCTCGCTCTTATAGCGGACGTTGGGTAAAGGCAGGCCCGGCCAGGAGTTGTTCATCATGTCGAGCCTCCTGGAAGGTCCTGTTGCCCAGCGCATGAGCTGGCCTCCGCGGTGGTCAGACACCTGTAAGCTGTTCGCACGTCTCAAAACAAAATGGGAGACTCTGCGCGCCCCTTCAGGCACGCCCTCAGGCACCTCTCCAAGACAAGAGCGAAACAAAAGTCGCGAGTCTGCTCTTGCGGACGTCATTGAACATCTCGTGTGGTGGTCAACTTCCGACGGCGCGGCCCTTTCCTTCAACCGACGCTGGCTTGAATACACTGGACTTCCCGCAACCGAACCGGTGGTGCCTTGGCCTCATCTTTTGCACCCAGACGACCTCGACGAAACCCTGAAACGCTGGAACCAGTGCCTTCTGAGCAGAACCACCTTCGAAGTGAAGTCTCGACTTAGACGCCACGACGGAGAGTACCGCTGGCACAAGGTTCTTGCTGCCTTGCACGTCTCTGCCGAGTGCAAAAAAGAGGAGTGGATTGGAACCTGCATCGACATCCACGACCACACCCTCCAAATCGAAAAAACACGCCATGCCGAGGCGTCTCTCCAACACGCGCTTTGCACCCGTGACGAATTTTTGGCCACACTTTCGCATGAACTGCGCACCCCGATGAACGTTATTCTGGGCTGGGTGCAGATCCTTCGCACCGAAGAAACGCCCACGATAGACATGCGTCACGTCCTCGAAATCATTGACCGCAACGCGCGTTCTCAGGTTCAACTGATAAACGACCTTCTCGATGTTTCTCGCATCATTGGCGGCAAAATGCTCATTCTTGAACGTTTGGCCGACATGGAGTCCATCACACTGGCGGGCTTGGAACCCTTCCGACTTGCCGCACGGCAAAAAAGCATTCTTGTCGAAACCCACTTTGACTCTGGCTTAAAACCCCTGCTGGGAGACCCCGACAGATTGCAACAAGTCGTCTGGAACCTCGTATCCAACGCAGTGAAATTCACTCCACGGGGCGGATCCCTTGTCATCGCTCTGCGGAGACGGGCAAGCCATGTGGTTCTCGAAGTTCAAGACACAGGGCAGGGAATCGATGCCGATTTCCTTCCTTTCGTCTTTCAGAGTTTCCGCCAGGAAGACGGCTCGCCCTCACGCAGGCTGGGAGGGCTTGGCCTTGGCCTCTCTATCGCCAAGCACATTGTTGAAATGCACGGCGGAACACTCACCGCCCAAAGCCAGGGGCGTGGCATGGGCGCTCTGTTCGTTGTGAGCCTGCCCCTTCGAGCACGCGCACGAGGCCCCCGACTTCAGTTGGTTCCCACCCCGGTTGCCTCAATTGGCGCCCCCACAAGGCACCCTTGAGGTCCGTGCAAACGAAAGCCGCGAGAACCACAGAGGCCACAAAAAGAAGAAGGGGGATTTTTGCTTACTGAGGGCGGCAAACGGCGTAGACAAATGCCACACGGTTGGGGTCCGACAGTGAAGGTTCCATCCACTGGTCTGCAAAGAGAGTGGAAACCGAGAGGCCATGCCTCAAGCTGACGACCATCGCTTTCGGATTCGCTGTCCACTCTTCGATAAGAGTGCCGTCTGGCTGCTGCCGAATGTAGACGGCCACGCTGTCGTAGGGGAAGACAAAGCCATCTGTGGTGCCCGTAATGCCGCCCCAAATGACGCCGTTGGTCAGCTGCACGCTTCCCGTTGACTTCACAGGCGGGGACATGGGGTCAGAAAATGCAGCTTCAGTGACCAGCACGTTTCCGAATGCAGTAAAGGTGCGCGTGAATTTCGAATTCGCACCGATGTCTTTCATCGCCGAAAATTGGAAACAATTCCAGGTCGACTTTGTCACTGTCGAAGTTGTTCTGAAACCACGTGCATTTTGGAACGAATTTCGGAGAGTGGCAATATTGGCATCTTCAGAGGGAAGTCCTGCAAGGGCCGTGGCCGAAGCTCCACACATTGCGAAGGCAAAAGCAAGTTTAGAGAGAAGGGAGACTTGAGTTTTCACGATGGCACCTCACAATTACTGAAAAATAACTCCGCCCACGTTCCCTGGAATGTAGGGAAGGGGTGCGGGGGGCAAATAGCCGTTGTTCCCATAAACGGGGGGAACCCCGTATGGACTTCCTGGATTCAGTCCAGGTTGCACGGACGTGTCGGGGACTTCGACATCACCCAGATCGCGCGGCGAGCACTCGAAGCCCTGGGTTTGCTGCAAGAGTGTGGTGTAGAAAAGGAGGAGCGTTTGCTGCGTAGGAGTCAGAACGGGCGGCGGCGTCCCGCCCGAAGAAATCGACTTGAAGACAGCACCCACGGCAGTAAAGACATCTTGAGGAACGACAACGTCTTTGGTGCAAACATCGCTTGCACGCTGCACAACGGTGTCGAAATTAAACACGGAAGGACCATAAACAAAGTCTCGGCGAGCAACACTCACGATAGGAGTGGCGGCATCGCCGTTGAGTTCGATGAGGACCCGCAGAATCGTGCACATGCCGTTGGAGCACTGATTGCGATCGAAGCCTTGCTGAATGGTGCGATCCGCAAGAGCGACGTGGGAAGCGAGGCTGGCCGAACCAACCGAAGCAAAAAGAAGGGCGGGAAGAAGAGAACCCATCGCGCGCGCACGACCGTGCTCGGCAAGTTTCGACACCATTGTGACACCTCTGTTGATCGAGCGCGCGGCGTTCTTCGCGTCGCCCAGTGAACCCTGTGAAGAGCGGTAACACGGAGCTCTTACACTCCCGGCAAACACGGCACAAGCTACAAAATCACTCCTTGCGACCTGCGCCCGCAATTTTGTAAAAAACATCGTTCACTGAGGCTTGGAAGAGGCCGATTCCCGCGTTTCAGATGCCAAAAACGGACGCGCCTGCTTCACAACCAATCGCCTCTCAGAGTTTCCTGGCGTGGGAGCCAAATACTTGAACTCGATGTCGAAGCGGATATCCTCCTGAGAAGCCGACGGAAATGAGCTCCGGAGCCCTTCCGTAATGCGCATTGCCACGCCAAGAAGCCGACCGCTTTCGCCCTCAGAAAGAAGCGCTGAAGACGACCGAAGGCGACGCTCCAAGAACGCGAGCGGGCAGGTCTGAACGGAAACACCTTGAGGGCACCCATTGGCGAAGGCTACGGCAAATTCGTCTCCCTCAAACGAGCCATCGGGATTTGTCACTGAGGCTTCACCGGGCGCAGCAGACACGAGCATCACTCCGGCTCGGCGCGAGGGCGTGATGGCCACGCCTTGGAGTTCCGCCTGCGGGAAATTGCGATGCACGAGCAGCGCCATCGCCACTTTCTCGTGAGGAATGCCGCGAAGCTCTCTTTCTTGGAATGCCTTGAGACCCCAAAGACTCGCCCACGCCCTCGCCATGGCACGAGTCACATTTGCGTTTCGATCTGGGCCGTTGCGAGGCGGTTTCAAACAACCTGTATAACTTTCATACAAACCCGCACCCGTAAACCCGAGGAGGTCTTCCGCGTTGCTCGAACTCCGAAAGCGAAAGCAGGCGGTTTCCGTGTTCCAATCGTAAGCCAGCGTGGGTTCACGAAGAGTTTCGGTTTTGAGCCGCCACAGTGCGCTCACGAAGCCTGGAAACCAAGGCTCGCGTTCCAAAAGCCCGAGCCTCGACGCCTTGTCGAAGGTGGCTCGGATGAGCCCAAGACGCGCTTCCAATTCGGTCGGCGAAAGCCTCTTGCGTTCGCGCAATGTGAGCCCGATGAGTTCGTCCAACCCCGATGCGCGTGTGAAGGCCACATAGGCGCTCGAAGGCAAAGCGTAAGCTTTCGGTGCAATGGCGTCGGGCCCGAACGTCCGGCGGAGGTTGGCATAGCCAAATGCTTTGGAACCGACACGCGCCATGGTTGTTGCGCCGGGGACGGAGTCGAGATCTATCGCTTGGATGAAGGCACGCGGTATAAAGTCGAAGGGCGGCGACATGGGCTGAAAAACCCGCTGAGGGAGGGACAGGGGTGAAATGGCCCCCGACTTCAGCTCAGAATTGAGTTCAAGACTTTGGCGGTTCGCCACGGCGTCCACAGCCACCATAGTGACTCCCTTCGCGGTCACACTCATTTCCACCCGTTTTCCAATGAGCGCCTTCCAACGCTCTCGCGCGCCCGAGACGTACGCATTGGGGGTGCCGCGTTCCCGGGTCCGAAGGTCGATATGGGAAAGGCGTGGCTGCGGAATTTCGGTCACGATGCCAGCGGTGTGGCCAAGATCCAAAGGCAGTGCGTCGGTCAGAAGAATTTCGCTTGGAGAATACACATGCCGCGCAAGATCGGAGGAGCCTACAAACCTTAAAACGCCCCGGGCACGGCCTGGGTTCATGGCACGCCAGGAACTGTCCTTGCTTTGCCCTTCGCCCAAGGGTCCATCGACGCCCGCTGTTTCACGTCGACTCAGTGCACCTTCCAGAAAAGACACGAGCGTTTGAACATTTGTCGAGCGCAGCACCTGCTCATGCCAAACAAAGAACGAAGGCAAGGCTTTTAATAGCGCAGCGGAGTCGAGGGCTGCGCCTGGCGCCGAAACTTCGAGTGCAACTTGAGCCAAGGTTTCCGTGCTTGCAAAAAGGGTTTCACGCACTCCTTTTTGCAGCATTGCGGTGAAAGCGGCCTGGGCAACAAGCACGCCCTCGAGACCTTTTCCTGCCGTACCAAAGGCTTCAACCGCCAAGGTCACTTCGGCGAGAAGTGCATCATCGGGATAGGAACGCGCGTCCCACAGGGCCAAAGTCGAGGTCAACCGCTGGAGGCTTTGAAAACGGCGCTCCTCAATTTTCCAATACGACGTTTGGGCCACTGCGCGCCACGGGGCGGTGCTGACAACACGACGCGCACAGGCTTTCGTGCGCGCCGCGTTGGCGTCAGCCGACAAAGCGAGAAATTGTCGCAGGGCGCGACGCGTGGCGTCGACGGTGGCTGCGGGGGTGCTTAGAGAGGTTGCAAAACCTGCGTTCAGGGCCTGATTTGACGACGACGAGGAAGAAGACGGGGCGGTAGGAAACAGGCGCTGCAAAGAGGCTTTGATCGAGGTGAGCAACGCACGGGAACGGGCATCTCGCGGCGCGGAAGCATCGGCTGCCAACTTCCCAACCTGAGGACCCAGCGCGTTGTGAATAGCTTCCTTCAAACCAAGGTAACGCACATCGTGCGACGCAAGGGCGGCTGAGTCGTCTCGGAGCCGACGCACCAACCCGGCAAGGTCGGTGCCTGCCGCACGTCCTTGCGGCGAAAGCTTTCCCAGGGGAAATGCGCCTTCCGCGAGCGCACCGAAAGCAATGAGGGTCGGAGACGCCCCACCGGCGCGGCAAATGGCTTCCATGGCGGTGTTCCAACGTGGTGCGAACACAAGGGCGTCGACGTCTTCAATAAAAGCCTCTGGCGCAAGCGAACCTGCGCCTGGGAGCACACCACGCACGTGCGCAAGGGCGAGCGACCGGTAAAATGAACTCTCTTGAGCACGCGTGTGCAGTGCATCAAGACTTTTAAACGCGTTTTCGACACGGGGCTGACCATCTGTGGGAACCAAACCCACCACGCTTTTTTCGACCGAGGATTCTTTTCCCGGCTTGACCAGAGCTTTTTGGAGCACTGACACCAGGGCCTTCGCCTTGGGCTCACTCTCCGCTGCAGGTTCATTCGCCAAAAGGCAGCTTCTTGCCGCCAACGCAATGAAGCCAGCTCTCGTTTCGACATCCGCTTCGCTCAGGTCGCTGTGGCGCCTATTGGGCCCCAGAGCGAGCGCAGAAAAAGCCCCGCAGAGGCGAGCCGCATGCACATTATTCCACGTGCGCCCCAACAGGGCCCGCCTTAACACCGCAGGCAGAGAGGGGAGACCTTGTTTCCTTCGATCAAGAGCTCGCCTCTCAAGAAGCACTTTTTCAAAGGCGTGCGCATAGGCTTCTGGCAAGTCGGAGTGCAAGGAAACGAAAGCCGTTGCAAGGCAGCCGTCGACTCCGCAACCGAAACGCTCTTGGGCGAAAGAAAGGGCAAGTTCTTCAGGAACGCCTTTTCGAAAAACCCCTGAAAAGAGCGAAGAGCCCATGCGATCGCCTTCTGGAAACACCCTCCGCACTGCACGCGCAGCCTCCAAAAAACCGTGGGCTCCAAGAGAAACGGCCGGGGTTTCAGACACTTTTTCGGGCACTTTTTCTGAAACAGAACCCGAAACGTTGTTTTGAGTTAAAGACAACTCGGGGAAGCAGGCGTCACGTGCGGAGGCCAAATACGCCATGGCGGCTTGGCGCGCCTTCATTTTCAAACCGGGAGCGGCATCCAAAGCGCGCGCATCTGCAAAAACGTCGGGAACCGAGGGCGGGCATGCCGTGCGGTGCTGCCGTTGTTCCGACGTGAAGCCTTCCCCTTGGTTAGTTTCTGCCAGGGCTGTGCTGAGAGAAAAAAAGAGCGGACCAAAGAGTGGCCCTGCAAGCGCACTCACAAGGGCAAGCAGGCCGAGACGTGCCATGGCTTCGCAGTACTTCGAAAAACGGGAACGTCGAAGACCCAGTCCCTGAGAAAAAGCCGCCATCTCCGCCTCCGAACCCGGGGGCCCTTTGAGTTCCACAACCACGGGTGCATCGCCACGCAAGGGAATGAACCCTTCCAGTCCTTCTTTTGTTCTTCCAAGGAAAGTTCTTCCGGCCACACTCATTCTGTCGGGCCCAAAGGGCAGACGGCATTGCAGACGGTCGTCTACCGTCACTCTCAAACCCGTGCTTGCGGCCAGAAAGTAGGCGCGTTCGTATTGAATATGGGTTTGTGGCAGCAACGCTCCACGCTGCAAAAGGGCAGCAATTGCGGAGCGTGGCGCTTCCACGCCTTGCGCAGCAAAGGACGCGGCGACTTCGACAGGAGAAAGAACAAACGAAGGGTTCGTGGCAAAGTCCGTGGCGAGGTTTTTTACGCTCAGCTGAGAGGTTTCGATGCGTGCCTTCAGGACATCGGCACCTTCGCGCGCTTTCCATTCGAGCCAAACAAGGGAATCGTTGAGGTCGCGCTGGGCGCCATACCAACGGAGTCGGATTTTCGCCCGCGTCGAGAGGCCCTCTTCGCTTTCCTGCAACGATTGTTTGCGCACATCGTCGAAATAAAGAGAATTCACGGTTCGGGGCGGGAAGGGCACCCAGGCCGCGCCCAAAGCGACAAAACGCGACGTCAGGCTTTGTGCCTCCCCTCGCGTGGCCACGAACTTGAATTCCCTTCGGCGTTCGATGCCCATGGTTTACGGCTGCGATTGGTGCAAAACAACGCGCGCATCGGGCCAAGTCGCCCTGACCCGAGCGAGCCCTGCAAGAAGCTGACCCTGGGTAGCTTCCTTGAGCGCAAACACCCAGTGCGCCTGGGAACCAGCGCCCGCCGAGACCCTCACCAATGTTGCATGCAGCAGGGATTCTTGAAGATGACTTGCCAGAGTTGTACCCGAAACGTCTGCTGCAAGTTCGATTTCGAGAAGTGTCAGGCCAGTGCGGGTGAGCTGCCGACGCGAACGGAACAAAAGAACGCCGACCACCACAAGAACAACACCAAACGCGAGAGATGTTTCGACAACGACTTCGGCACCCATGCCCACGCCAAGCCCCACGGCCAAAAACAAATAGGCAAGTTCCTCAGGTTCCTTCACGGGCGTGCGGAATCGAATAACCGACAAGGCACCCACCAACCCTAACGACAGCGCAAGCGAGCTTTTTATCGTGAGTATGACAAGCGTCGTTGCGAGCGCGACCATAACAAGAGTGTTTCCAAATTGGCCGCGGTCTCCGGTTGAACGGGTGGCCAAGCGCACAAAATGAGCTCGCAGCACCAGAGCCAACAGAGCACAGCCCACCATGCTGACGACAACGGAGGACAATGCAATGCGCGGCGCGAAAGGCGCCACTTGCTCGCCGACCCCTCCCCATTTTGAAAAGAGTTCTCCTGCGTCCGCACCTAAAAAGGCCTTTAGTGCATCCAACATCGATGTGGCATCTCCTTGAGGCAAAACGAGAGCTTCCGTTGAGGACCCGTGGGAGTCGCACCCTCACCGAAGGTGGCCTAGCAGAACCTCGCACACTCGGCACCTGGTTTTCACCTCGACGAAGAGGGCCTCGCATGGTACCTCTCCCCCTCATTTCGGCTGTCTCGGACCAATGCATTCTTTATGGGGTCATGCAATGCGCAGATGTTTAAAGCGATCGCTACACCGCTTGCAGTGCACTTTCTCAATGGCGACTCGCTTTTGGTTGTGGGTCTTGCTCGCATTCTCACTTTTGCTCTCCTTCGTTTTCGGGCTGATACCACAAGGGGCCCGGGCACAAGACTCTGGTCGGGGCCAAGGCCAGGGGCCTACGAAGGGCATCCAATGGACGCTTCCCGGAGGCGGCGAAGACGCGAGCTTCTACCCCTGCGATGCGGGCATTTTGCACCTTCCACTTGCACCCGGTCGCCAATGCCGCTTTTTGGGCACCGACACATCCTGTGCCCCCCACCAGGCAGGCCTGACATTCACAGCAGCAGGCGTTTCGACGGCTGGGGTCAACTCTTTTGCGGGAATCCCCGTTTCGGCTGAAAACGAGAGCGCGCACACCTGCGCATGCGCGTCGGCCCAGTCTCACCGTGGCGAGTTCATACGTTACGTTGCCGGGATTCCTTTGGAAGACAACGGAGAAACCGGGCCAGGTTCTCTCGAAGTACGTGGCGGAGTCGTCGCAGGTACCGACAAAGGAGGCGTCATTTCAGTCGAACGTCTGCGGGAATTTCCAAACCAGAACGGGCGAATTGCGGCTTCCTTCGCTGAACCCCTCTCAGAAATTTCTTTCAATCTTGGCTCCGAGGCTTTTGGGGCCCAGTACTTTATCGACCTCTGCTACCTTGGAACTCCCCCTCAAAAAACAGCTGCTTCGAATCCTCGTGGCGGCGGAGCGCGTCAAGATCTTCCAAACTTCACGGCAAACGCTTTTCTCACCCTGACAAATCCAGGGAGCGTGGCCAGCTCTTCGCCGCCAGGCAGCGTGGGCCTTCTGTATCAGTCGTTTGCCGGCATCAAAGGAAACTGGGACCTTGCCTGCAGCACGTTCGACACCACAAACCCGCAAGCCGATTTGTCCACCGATTTTCGCAAAATAGGCATTTCCGACTCTGGCAAACGTCCATTTCCTGCCTCTCTGGGGGCGAGCTCAACGTTCTACGACGCCCCTCCGTCGGCCGAGGAAGGCTGGGTGGGTCAGCTGACCGCCGAGTTTGCGAAGTCGGGTGATTTTTCCACGCTGAGCACGCAAGTCAGCACACTCTTCGGCACGGCCACTCAGCCTTTGGTTGTCACCAAGGGCAACGAGGGCAAAGTGCCTCGGGCGTGCCGCCTACGCCTTTATTTTTGGGAGGCGGCGTCGGGGCGGCTCCGGTCTTGGCAGCAAGGCGGTGCGCGCTTCACAGTGAAATGGAACGTTCAGGGAGTTGTTGAGTGAAGTCCTGTTTCTTTCGATTTTTGCTCGTCTTCAGTCTTTCTTT
>JADCJN010000105.1 GCA_020247005.1 Silvanigrellales bacterium | reverse complement strand
TTTGGCTGTGCTGATAGCGACGGGGAAATACCGGATCCCATTCCGAACTCCGAAGTCAAGCCCGTCAGCGGCGATGGTACTGCACTTTTAAGTGTGGGAGAGTAGCTCGGTGCAGCCTTCCCTTTCTCCTTCTCGCAAGAGAGGAGACGAAGCCCTGAGACCTTACGGTCTCAGGGCTTCTTTGTTGTTTTTGGGTCGATCTGTCTGGAAATCCTTGTGCAACAAGCTTGAAAACAAGCTTGAAAAGTACTTCGTCGAGCTTGCTTTCGAATGCCGCCTTGCGTATGAACGCCCGGCGCAGACGCGTGAATGTGAACGGAAAGGAGGTGATTCCCAATGCCAGTTGTCAAAATTAAGGAAGGCGAGACTTTCGAGTCCGCCATGCGCCGCTTCAAAAAGCAGTGCGAAAAGGCAGGAATTCTCTCTGAGATTCGTAAGCGCGAGCACTACGAAAAGCCCTCCGTGAAGATCAAGCGTAAGAGAATGGCAGCGCGCAAGCGTGCTCTCAAGAAGCTCAAGAAATTAACCACTTGATTTCCTGACGCTCCTGGCAGGTTTTTCTGCTCGAAGCACGATAGGGGTGGGTCCTTCGGGGCCCACCCCTTCGTGTTTTTGGAAGCGTGTTGACAAACGCAGCATCCGTGCAAATCCTCTTCGGTCCGGGGGTGGTCGTGGCCAAGCGAGTGACGAAGGAATCCATCGAGCGTTTGAAAACGTCGTTCCGCCTTGAAGATTTTCTTCGTGGGTACGTCGAGCTGAAACGCATGGGTGGATTTCATCAGGGCAAATGCCCTTTTCACGCCGATGACTCCCCGAGTTTCACCGTTTATCCCGACCACTATTATTGCTTTGGCTGCAAGGCGAACGGCGATGCGATCACCTTTCTTGTGGAACGGGACGGGTTGCGTTTCCAGGAGGCTGTTGAGGCGGTTGCCGATCGTATGGGCACCACTTTGGACTATGAAGACGACAAGGAAGTGAATCCGGAGCAGGAGCGCCGAGAGAAGGCCCGCAAAGAGGCTTTTTACGTGATGCAGGAAGTCGCCGATCTTTATCATCGCCAGCTTGTCGCCCCCGGTGCCTCTGTACAGGCCAAGAAGGCATTGGCTTACCTGGAAGGACGCGGGTACGGCCTGGAACGGGTCAAACAATTTCGGCTTGGTTTGAGCACAGACCGAAACAGTGTCTGCGAGGAAGGCGCGAAGCGAGGGTGGGCTCCTGAACTCCTCGAGCGCATTGGTCTTGTGAACCCTTCTCAAAGGCAGCCCGGCCGCCATTACGATTTCTTTCGTGATCGCATTCTTGTGCCCATTCAGGACGAAAAAGGAAACGTCATTGCGTTTGGAGGGCGCGCTTATCTTCCGCCTCAGAACCCCGACTTTAAAGAGCCAAAATACAAGAATAGTAGAGAAAGTGACGTTTTTTCGAAGTCTTTTGTTGTTTATAACCTCCATAGAGCGAGGGGTGCCATTGCACGGACAGGAAGCGTCCTCCTTGTGGAAGGCTACTTTGATTGCCTCACTCTTTACGCTAATGGAGTGGAAAATGTCGTCGCGGCTTTGTCGACCTCCATTACGCCTCAGCATCTCGACAAGTTGGCCAATGTGGCGAGGGCGAAGGAACTTATCGTTTCGTTTGATGCCGACGCCGCGGGGCAGGCCGCGACCCTCGCCTTCTTTCGGAAGGTTTTTCCGCTTGGCCGATTCACAATGCGCTATTTGGCCGTCCCAGATGGGAAAGACCCCGATGAATTTATCAGAGCCCGGGGCAAAGAAGCTTTCCTTGAGGTCCTCAGCAAAGCACGCCCGTTGATGGACAAGGTTTGCGAAATTGCCTGTGTTGGCATTGATCCGCGTGACGGTGAAAAGAGACTTTCACTGCTGCGTGAAAAGGTACTGCCTGCCATTGCCGAGCACCCGGACGCTGCGATGAGAGACCTTGCTTTACAGAGTGTCGCAAGCTTTTTGAAGCTCTCGGATCACCGCCTGCTTCTGCCTTCGTCTTCATCGTTGGTGCAATCCGCCGTGCGAACTCGCGCACGTCCGTTCCCAGAGGCGGATCCTGCGGCGCCCCTCTCCGGTGGGCGCGCCACGTTCGCTGAAGTTCGTTTAGGAACAGCATCGACGGCGGTGGCCTCGCCAAAAGCCGCAGAGGGCACCCCTGCTGCCCCCCGACGAATGCCTACCTGGCAGGCAGGAAGTGCGGAGCGGAAGTTTATTTGTGCGCTTCTGTATGCTGAGAGGACTTGTCTTCCTCGACGCCTCCGGATTCTTTCCGAGGGCCTCGATGTGAAGGACGACTATGAGTCTCTGCGGGTGGAGGTGTGCGAGAGCGCGCTCAGCCGTGCGCTTTCCGACGACTCCAAAGAAATCCTTCGTGATATTCTTCACATGCAGCAAGCTCTGGGGGGCAAAGCCGTGGTTGAGGCTGCCTTTGGTGGAGAACTTTCTGAAATGACAGAGAATTTGAGAATTCTCGTCGCTCTCGCACGAGGCGAAGAGCGAGAGTTGACGACTTTGGGAGCATTGGGCTTGCGGAATTCTGGACCAGCCCCTGCACTTGTCCGCCGAGCATCCAGGGAAGGTGGAACCAAAGACGTGGAGCCGGAAAATTCTTTTTCGTCGTCTTTCGCTCCCCTGGTCTGCCGAGCGTTGGTCGACGCAGAGTGCTCCGCGCGCCAGGGGACTCTCAAAAATTGGGTGGAAAGAGCTCTCGCCCTGTTGGAATTTGAGCATCTGAAAGTGTTGTGGCGCTTGGAGAACAGAGCATTGGCAGAACTCGTGGCGGCGGAAGGGGCTGGCCGTGACGAACTTCAGGCGAGGGTCTCGGACATCAGTGCGGCGCTGGCCATGGTGTCGGAAGAACTCGACCCGAGAAAGAAAGGGCGAGACGAAGGAGCGGACATAAGGTAGGGTGGCGGACAAAGCGACGCCTTGAAAATTTTCCGCATCATGCTTATCTATATGACTTTGGCATCTCTGGAGGGTGTGCGGCATATGGCGACATCGAAGACGAAATCGGGCGCGAAGACCTCTGCCAAGTCGGCCTCCGGCGCACGGAAAGCCGCAGTGGTGAAGAAGGTTTCCGCCGGGGCCGGCAAGCCCAAGCCCCCTGCGAAGAAACCGGCCGCCCCAAAACCAGTTACGAAGGCGAAACTCAAGCGCCCTGAGCCTGTCACGAAGGCGAAAGTGCTTGAAAAAGACAAACGTCCGATACGCAAGGATATTCCTGCACCAAAGAAACACATTTCGACCGCGATAAAGGGTGCGACGCCAGCCAGCAAAGGTGCGGTAACGTCCAAGCAAGCGCGTGTTGAAGTGTCCCCGAAACCGAAAGCCAAGGTCTCCAGTCCAACGGCGAAACCGACGAAGGCCGCACAGAAATCCATGCCGAAACCGCCCGCCGCAAAGCCGCAAGGGCACGCTCAAAAAGTCGTGTCTGCCTCGAAAGTCGCCTCGGTTCCCTCAAAAAGTGAGGCCGAGGCCCCCGTCCGCAAGCAGACGCCGTCACCCCAATTGGCTGCAACGGCGCATCGTGCGAAAGAGGCTCTGGAGGGCAAGTCCTCCTCTTCTGGGAACGTGCCTCCGGAAGCCAACCTGGACTCTCGTTCTTTGAAAAACGCCGACGCCAAGGTCGGGCGGGCGTCCCCTGCCCAAAGCACCCTTAAGCTGGCCCCCGAGGTGAAAGTGTCATCCGCAAAGGAATCGAATGACACAAAGAAATCTGGGAAGTCTGTGGACGGCAAAAGCGAGAAGACGGTGGTAAAGCCGGCCCTGAAGGTTTTGCCGGAGACGGCGAAAGCGGAACCCCAAAAATCTTCGGAAGCTTTGGAGTCGAAAACGGCCAAAGCGAGCAAAGCATCCGATGGACGCGTGGCAAAAGAACCTGCCGCAAAGTCTACGGCTGATGAAAAGCCAGCCGGAAAGGACGTCACACGCAGCGTCGAAGGCGCGAAGGCCGGAAAGGTTCCTGCGAAAGCGGAAAAGTCTGATCGTGATTCCGATGCACGCGCGGGCGCCACAGAAGGCACTCCTTCCAAAAAGCGTAGCAAGAAAGGCGCCGAGAGCGGGGTGCCCAAAGGCAAGCGGAAGGGCGGCGAAGACGACGAGGAAATGGAAGCCGGCGACGGTGAAGCAGATGTTGACGAGGCGGAGGGTTCTGCGGAATTCGAGGGCGAGGTCGACGAACTCGGCACTGACCTCGAGGTGGACGGTGAAGAGGGCGCGCCGCTTCCCGACGACGACTTTCTTGCCGCAGAGGAATTTGGTGGCGATGCCGCGGAAGAAGACGACCTCGACTCTTCCCTGGGGCGCAGCAACGACCCCGTTCGCATCTATTTGCGGAAAATGGGCCAGGTGGCTCTGCTTTCTCGCGATGGCGAAGTCGAAATTGCGAAGAAAATTGAAGCCGAAGAGAATAAGCTTCTTGAACACCTTGTGAACTTGCGACTCGGTCTCAAGCACATTTCCGAAATTGGTCAGAAGTTTCTGGATGGCGTCATCAAAGCAAAGAACCTTGTGAAGGGCTTTGACGACGAGCAGGACCAAGCAACCGACGAAGGCCAAACACAGCGTGTCCGCGCTCTCGTGGAAAATTTCCTGCAGCAGGCTCGCGTTGTCATGGAGGTGGAAGACCGTTATGGCTTCTTGAACCTCGAAAAGATGACAGCGCAGGAACGCGAGACTGTGGAAGAAGCTCGTGTGCAGATGTTTGAAATCGTCAAAGAGATCAATGTCAACCGCCGAATCATTCAGCAAATTGTGATTGAACTCGACGCGCATGCCAAGAACGTCGCAGACGCCGAAAAAGAACTTTCGAAGGTCAAGTACCGCACGCGGATGGACGAGGAAAAGCTCATTGCCTACGCGATGGCCGATGCCCCCCGACCCATCGAAGTCAATTTTCTTGCAGAACGAGACTGGGAGAATTGCAAGCGTTCTGTGCTGAACGCACAAAACACAGTTGTGGGCAGCGTACAGGCATGCTTCCTTCCTCGGAAGGAAATTGCGCGCATGTACCAAGTGGTCGCCACGGCGAATCGCATGGCGGAAGACGCCAAGCGAGAGCTCATTGAGGCGAACCTTCGACTCGTGGTTTCTATTGCGAAAAAATACATGAACCGCGGGCTCCAGTTCCTTGACCTCATTCAGGAGGGCAATATCGGCCTCATGAAGGCGGTCGAGAAATTTGAGTACCGTCGCGGTTACAAGTTTTCCACTTACGCCACTTGGTGGATCCGTCAGGCCATCACGCGTGCCATTGCCGATCAAGCCCGCACCATCCGTATTCCGGTCCATATGATCGAAACCATCAATAAGATGGTGCGCACGAGCCGTTACCTGGTTCAGGAAATGGGCCGTGAGCCCACTCCCGAGGAAATCGCGCAGCGCATGGACATGAGTATCGAGAAGGTGCGCAAGGTGATGAAAATTGCCCGCGAGCCTATTTCCCTTGAGGCGCCCATTGGCGAAGAGGAAGACAACCATTACGGCGACTTCCTTGAAGACAAGACGCGCGGAGCTCCCGTCGACATCGTGGCCTCGCAGAGCCTTTCCGATCAAACGAAGAAGGTGCTCGCCACCCTCACACCGCGAGAAGAAAAGGTGCTTCGCATGCGTTTCGGGATTGGTGAGAAAACCGACCATACGCTTGAAGAAGTGGGCCAGAGCTTCGACGTGACGCGTGAGCGTATCCGACAGATTGAGGCCAAGGCCCTGCGGAAATTGAGGCACCCCTGCCGTTCGAAGAAACTCAAGGCGTTCATTGAAAACTGAAACGCTCGTGCCCCCTCCGTTTTGAGCTGAGGGGGCACTTTCTTGTTTGAACGCGCGAAGACGGAGTGGCCCCGGGCCCTTTTCAATTCGCCTCAGTGATGTATTTATGTCATTCTGGGTGAGGGTGAAAAATTTCTTTCAGCCTCGATGGCCACGCTTCCGGTAAAATGGGGCAGGGGAACGAATCCCTTGTGAATAGTCAGGCGTGCGCAGTGTACGGAAGGGAACTCTGAACCGATGAGGTCGAGAACCTGTTCGGCGAGGTACTCGAGGAGATTGACCTCTTCGAGTCCTTCAATGAATTCCTGCACGCGCTCGACGATGCGCCCATAGTCCGTGGTTCGCGAAAGGCTGTCACCAGTCCCCCTGTATGGGATGCGGACCGAGAGGGAGACGCGCACGTTCTGACCCACCCGCCTTTCGTGGGGATTGGCTCCAAGATAGAGGAACGTGTAGACGTCCTTAATGTGGATCCAACACAAGTCGAGTGTGTTGTCGGTCATGAAGGGGAACTCCTGCGACGCATCGAAAGGGAAACAAACCTTCGCTTAGGCCAATGAGGCCAAACGGGAAGAGGAGTTCGAGTTAAAGTGGAAGTGGGCCCGGGACGTCAAGGGGCCTGCTGGGATGTTTTTGAAGCGAAGCGAAACTGACAAAGCGAAGCGAAACTGACGAAGCGAAGCGAAACTGACGAAGCGAAATGGAAAGGAACACTGTGATGGCAGCGACAACTGTGGAGGCGACCAAGGACAACGCGAACAACTTGGGTGCGGGGCTCGGTGAACTCTCGCGCAGATTTATTGAAGAGGCTGACCACTTCGGTGCGCACAACTACCATCCGCTCGACGTTGTTGTCTCGAGAGCGCAGGGTGCCTGGGTTTGGGATGTCGAGGGAAAGAAGTTCCTCGACATGTTGAGTGCCTACAGCGCGGTGAATCAGGGGCACTGCCATCCGCGCATGCTCGAAACCCTGCAGCGCCAAGCTTCTCGTGTGACGCTGACCTCACGTGCCTTTCACAACGACCAAATGGGACCTTGGCTGCGCGAGCTCACGACCTTGTCTGGAATGCAGCGTGCACTTCCCATGAACACGGGTGCGGAGGCTGTTGAAACTGCCATCAAAGCGGCTCGCAAATGGGGCTACGTGGTGAAGAAGGTGCCCGAGGGGCAGGCCGAGATTTTGGTCTGTTCCGATAATTTTCATGGGCGCACGACAACAGTGGTCGGGTTTTCCACTGAAGAAAAGTACAAGAAAAACTTTGGCCCTTTCACGCCAGGGTTCAAGGTCGTGCCCTACGGAGATGCCAATGCTCTCGCGAAGGCGGTGACGCCAAACACCGTAGGCTTTCTTTTCGAACCCATACAGGGCGAGGCGGGAGTCATTGTTCCGCCCGCAGGCTGGCTTTCTGAGGTCCAGGAGATCTGCAGAAAGAACCGCGTGTTGATGATCGACGACGAAATTCAGACGGGATTGGGCCGCACGGGCAAGCTTTTCGCCTATCAGTATGAGGATGTGAAGCCTGACCTTCTCATTTTAGGAAAGGCTTTGGGTGGCGGTTTTTACCCGATATCGGCCGTTGTGGGTTCCAACGAGGTGCTGGGGCTTTTTGAGCCGGGCGATCACGGTTCGACGTTCGGTGGCAACCCACTGGGGTGTGCCCTTTCGCGCACCGCGATGGACATTCTGGTGGATGAGAAACTCCCCGAGCGGGCCTTTCGGCTTGGGGAAAAATTTCGTGCCGGGCTGGCCCTGCTTCCCAAGTCTGTTGTCACGGAGGTTCGAGGCAAGGGGCTCCTCAATGCCGTGGAGATCTCCAAGCAGGCTCGGTCTGCGCGGTCTTACTGCGTAGAACTTCAGCGCCGCGGGATTTTGGCGAAAGAGACACGCTCGACGACCATTCGTTTTGCGCCTCCACTTGTGATTGAGGAAGAAGCGCTCGATTGGGCGCTCGCCCAGATTCAAGACGTCATTCGGGACTAAGGTGGCGCCTCAACCCGCGCGGCGCTCCGGCAGGGGAATGGCCGCTGCAGGCATTTGCATGAGGACACCGAAGGTCCGGCCATGAGCTGGCAAAGTGCACACTCGGATGCCACCCCCTTCAACATCCCCGTGCGTGAAGCGAGGAAGCCTTTGGGTGGCAACGGCAAGGCAGCGTCCCACCAGGGTGTCGGCCCCCAGCATATGATTGAGGGGAAGGCCTGACAAAGCACCTTGGAAAAGCGCGTCGAGGGTGTTGGGCTCTCGTGTGCGCCCAGCCCCCTGGTCCTTCACATAAGAATCCTTTGCACACTGGTTGGTAAAAACGACGTTGCCTTCGAGGTCGAAGATCCAGGTGGGCAAAGGCACTGTGTGAAAGGCCTCAAAAATCTGATTTTCGTATCGGGCAAGCCGCACGACGCCTTCCTCGAGCGCCAACGCAAGCTGACCGAGTTCGTCGTTTGCAAAGCGTTCTAAGGGAACATGGGGTGGCTCCGAAACCCGCTCAATGAGAACTTTGCGCCCTTTTGCGCCCGGCAACGTGCGCGCTTTCGGGGACCTGGCGCCCTCTCGGGAAGCGGCTTCTTGGCGGGCGCGTCGATGCAGCCGGCGGCCAAGGAAGTTTCCCATGCGACCCATGCGTTCGAGTTTGTCGGAAATCCAAGTGCGAACGTGCCAAAGCCCGTCTATGGGATTTCCGTGCGTGTCGTAAGGAATACCTCCCGTGACGTTGAACACCCGCCGCGCGTAGACCACACGAGCGAGCAGTGAAACTTTTTCGAAGACGTAACGTCTGAGAAGGATGCGCACGACGATAAGATAACAGACAAGGCCCAGGGCGAGGACGAGGGCCTGCCTGGCTTCGGCTGAGGCGTCGGGAGGGAGCAGCTGCGGCAGATCAGTTGCCGGAACGACGAGGAGCCGTCCATTGCCCAGAAGAAGGGGGTGACGCACGAGCACGAGCTTTTTTCCCGAAGCCGACTCGAGGAACGCGTGATTGCGCGCGCGAAATCGAGTTTTCAAAGCGGTGTTTTCAGCAACGACGGCATAGAAGTCGGGCTCTGGAAACGAGGTCAGCGGGAGCGGCAAGTGAACGTTCCCGTTCGTGCCTTGGTTTCGCAGTGCCCAATTGTCGACGAATGCCGTTGCAATTTGGTCGTCTCGCTGGCCTTCAAAATCAACATCGAGTGCCACAGAAACAAGGAGTACCGTTACGAAGACAACGAGCGCTCCGAGTGCGATGGGGAGGTAGAGCCGCTCCTCCAAAGGAATGGCTTTGCGCGAAAGGAGCCGCCTGG
>JADCJN010000104.1 GCA_020247005.1 Silvanigrellales bacterium | reverse complement strand
GCCTTTTCTGTGGGTGTTGCCGCCACCCTGGCCGCACCTTTCACTGCCGCCATTGCCCAAACGTCCGCAGGCTACAAGCTGCCCACGGTGACGCCCCCGAATCCGAACAGCCAGGAAGACGTCAAAGTCCTTCGCACGTTCTCGAAGGTTTTTGTCAACATCGCGAAAGAAACCCGACCTTCCCTTGTGTTCATCGAAACGGTGTCCAAACCTGCGGCCTCGCAACAAGGCCCTTCCCCCCGAGGTCCGCGGGGCGGCGGTGAACTCTTCGACTTCTTTTTTCGCCAGCCGCAAGGGCCTCGCTCCGGCGCAGGCAGTGGCTTTATTGTCGACCTGAAAAGTGGCTACGTCGTGACGAACAATCACGTGGCCGCCGACGCCTCCGACATCACCGTGACCACCTTCGACAACCGGAAGTTCAAGGCTAAACTGGTGGGCGCCGAAGCGTCCATCGACATCGCCATTTTGAAGCTCGAAAATTTTACGCCCAGCGGCTTGCGGCAGGCCACTTTGGCCGACTCCGACGCTGTTGAAGTGGGCGACTGGGTTGTGGCCCTCGGTGCGCCTTTTGGCCTGCCTCAAACCCTCACCGTGGGCGTGGTGAGTGCTCTTGGACGCGGGAATCTGATGGGCCGCGATGCCCTCGAAGACTTCATTCAAACGGACGCGGCCATTAATCCGGGCAACAGCGGAGGCCCCCTGCTGAACATCGACGGCAAAGTGGTGGGCATCAACACCATGATTTCCTCGCCCACGGGGTCGTCTGCAGGCATCGGGTTCGCCGTGCCTTCAAATATGGCGAGGCTTGCCGCGGAACAGCTCATCAACACAGGCAAGGTGACCCGCGGTTACCTTGGTCTCGAAGGCCAGGACACCCAAGAACTCGACCGAGACGTTGCCGGCACCTTGGGCGTGAAGGAAGGCATCGCGGGTGCGCTTGTGCAAAACGTTGTGCCGGGAAGCCCTGCAGAGAAAGCAGGCCTGAAACCCTACGATGTGATTGTGGGGGTCGCCAATTCACCTGTTTCGAATTTTCAACAACTCCGCGCACGAGTTGCCTTCACGAAACCCGGCACCACGGTGAAAATTCAATTTTTCCGCGACGGCCAAAAGAACGAAACGAACCTCACCGTTGGAGCGTTTCCCAACGAGCGCGAGCTGGCCGCAACCAGCATGGGCAGAAGCGGGGGCACCACGCAAAACGAGGTGCGTTCGGAATTCGGTTTTGCCGCGACTCCCCTCACGCCACAAATGCGAACCGAATTCAAGGTGCGTGCTCCGAGCGGCTTCTTCGTGCGTGAAGTGGCAGAAGAAAGTCCTGCCGCACGCGCAGGGCTGCGCCGGGGCGACGTCATTGTCGAAGTGAACCGCAGGCCCGTGAGGAACGAAGCGGAATTGGTGCGCATTCTGGGAGAATCCGCAAAGTCGAACCGCGACGTCCTGTTTCTGATTGAGCGCCAAGGACGCAACCAACTCCTTGTTGTTCCCATGGGCTAAAATGACTCCCTCCGCACTTTCGCTGCCAGGTTTGGTAGGGTGAAGGGGCCGCGGAGGGAATCTTGGAATGGTTTCGACACCCCAGAATCGCGTTGTCTCTGTGCTCGCATCGCGATCGGGCACTCATCGGCGTCCACGTCGGCTTCTGTTCATGAGCCTGCTGTGGAGTGTTGCCGCCTGCCAGAGCCGCCCTCCGCCTGTTGTCGACACGGCCTCTCGGCCTGGCGAAACAGCGCCGCTGACCAACGAAGAAATTGAAGCCGTCATTGCAAGCCGGCTCGGCGAAATGAAGACCTGCTTCGCGGGGCTCCTGGTGGAAGCGCACGGGCCCCGGGGCGTGTTGACTCTGCGGTGGGTTGTGCAAGGGGACGGCGAGGTCGACGACATCGAAACGGTGCACACCGACTTCGAACCTGCGCAAACCTCTCAGCTTGAGCGGTGTCTCGAACCTCTGGTTTCCAAACTCCCATTTCCGCGCACCCGAGGCGCAAGAGCGCTGCGCATCACCTACCCCTTCGTGGTCAAATGAACGGAGTGCCCATGGCTTTTTGGAACAGGACCCTTTCCAGCGGACTCGGGCTGCCACTTTTCCTCCTCGCCGCATGCGGCGAAGACGGCGCAAAAAAAGCAGAGGCTCTCAGCGCAGCCTGTTCCGCCGAAGACGCTCGCTTGGCGAAAGAAGAAGACAAGGTGACAGACGGTTGCCGAGAGGCCCTTCTCAATCTTCTTCCAAAGCCCGAAAGTGACGTGACGCCCAGACTCGTTGCGGCAGGTGCCACAGCCACATCCTCGGCGGTTTCCCTTCCTCTCATCGGCCTCCCTTTTTCGGGGAGGGCAACGGGGTTCGACATTTCCACGAGCATCGACGGTGGTCAGACATTTGCGGCGAGCAAGGCCAATGCGCTTGGCAGTGGTCGCATCGCCGTGAGCCTCGTGACCGACTATTCGGGAAGCATGCGCGAAAGCGATGTGAAAGCGGCGGAAGCTGTGAATTCGGCCCTTTGGGGATGCCTCCCTTCCACCGTGAAATCGCAGGTCATCGCCTTTTCCGACACCGTGAAGGAACGCAAGGCCTTCGCAGCAAACACGCCCCTGGCGAGCGTTCTGAATGTGGATGAAGGCGTCGAAAGAAAGACGACCGCTTTGAACGACGCCCTGTTGTTTGCCACAGACGCCTTGAAGACGACAGGTGCCGACGTCCGCCTGCTCATTGTCCACACCGACGGCCAAGAAAACGCCTCGAAGACCACAAAAGAAGCGTTGCTCAAGGCTATGGACAGCGCCCGTGTCGTTCCCATCGTTATCGGTTCTTTTCTCGCCGACGTGCCGGCAGCCAAAGAGCTTTCCAAAGGCCGCGGATTTTTCGTTTACGCGAGGCAACTGTCCGACCTCGACACGAAACCTCTGTGTGCCTTGGTCGGCTCTGTTCGCGAGGTGGCCACTGAAGGCACGAATGGCGATTCAGGGAACCGTGACTCAAAGGGAATCGAAACCTTGAAGGTGAAAGTCGAGGGAGTTGCGTACGACGTTGCGGGGTTTATTCGCTCGCCTTTGTGAGGCCGGCGCTTATCCCTGTGAGCCCAAGGCTGCCTTCATGCATTTCACCCTGCAGAAACGAAACAGGCACGCTCATGATGCCGGCACGCCGCGCTTCCATTTGGGCCGCCGAAAGAAGCCCTGCGACACCCGTGCCCTCACGGTAACAGCGGGCGAACGCGCGCGCGTCGAGCGCAGAGGAGGCGCGCCTCGAAACCTCCAGCGCGTTGGTCTTGCGCGCATGCATTCCCAAGGCCACAAGCCCCATGTGAAAGTCGAGATACTCGCCCTGTTCGTGGGCACACATCGCCCCACGCGCGAGGCTCATGGCCTTGTCGGGGCGGGTGTAAGGAAACGGAATGAACACGAAGCGAGCGTCAAGGCCGTGTTTTACCACAAGCTCTGAAAGCTTTAAATTGTATTCGGGGCACTCGTCGCAAAGAAAGTCGGTAAAATTCACCAGCGTGAGGGGAGCGTCCTTGCGTCCTACGGAAGGAAAGGCTGACAACGTCTCTTCTGAAAAACGGAACGCTTTGCGCGATGGTCTTTGCAAATGAAGGCGCAACGCCTTCGTCGCCTGCAATTTTGAAAGGAGTCTGTCGGTGGCTTCGCGCCTCGCCACCTCCTCGATGTAGGCCAGAAGCTCAAGCTTAACTCGCTCGAAGTCTTTGGAAGGCGCGCTGGGGTCGCTGGCTTCGAAAAGATCTCGGGCATCCTCCACGCCCACTTTTTCGGGCGAGGTGAGGCTCTGAGTGGCCTCCTCCAAACTCACGCCTTTTTCTTGGGCGCCTTTTCGAGCCAGCTCGGCCACCACAAAATTTCGCAAGGCGTTGTCGAGCTCTCGCGCGTAGGCGTATTCGGCCTGAAACAGCGCTTCCTCACTCCCGGCGTCACGCTTGGCGGCTGCGGTCGAGATTTTTTCTCGGACAGGGGCGGGAAGATCGGCAAACCGAATCGCCTTTCCTTGCCACTCCAAAAGCACACTGGAGGGCGCTGGCGGGCCTTTTTGCAAACGTCCGGCGCCATGCTCGGAACCTGATGTTGCGGCAACGCCATTTTGACCCGAGCGTGCCCCCGCACCCAACGACTTGCCCCAAACAAGCCCCCCAACACCGGCCAAGGTCGCAAGCAAAAGAGCAGCCAATGTGCCCACGGCAAGGGCAGTGCGTTTGTCGACAACAGCGGGAGTGTCCGCGTTCGGATGGGTTTCGGTGGGCAAAGAAAAGCTCCTTGGAAAGCAGGCCTTCCAAGGAGCTTAGCAATGCGGGCCCGTCAAAGCCAGATGGCGAGTCCGCCGCCGGCGCGCAAACTGCGGGCTTCCACTTTGCCAACCGCGGCTCCACGAGAGCGGTTGGAAAGGAGCTCAACAGACTGCGAAACCGACCCAACAAGGCTGACACGGGGGGAACAGAAGTAGGTGAAGTCGACCCCTGCGCGGAATCCGTTTCCCTGAAGCGCCGATCGCGCCAACCCTCTCTCCATTTCTTTGCGGGTCAGGTAGGCCCCTCCCCCAAGTCCCACGTTCACCACGGGCGAAGTGAGAACGATGCGGGCTTCAGCGCCAAATTCATGGCCCGAGAAACCGTCTCCCCCGCCACCAGCCGAGCTCGTGTTTGCATTCGAGTAGAAGAGTCCTGTTTGTAGGAATCGAAAATGTTCGAACCCGAGCGAGGTTTGCAGCGCATGGCCGCGGAAGTCACCGCTCTCCGCCAGGGTTCCACCCTCGGCGCTGGCCGACGACACTTCCGCTTGGGTTGTCGTGCGGGCAT
>JADCJN010000103.1 GCA_020247005.1 Silvanigrellales bacterium | reverse complement strand
TGCGCACCTTCATGCGGCGCTGTGGCTGCCTTTGAGACTCGGGAAGTGCGGAGGCCACCGCTTCTGACGCTTCACGCAGAACGGCATCGACCGATTTCCCTTCGCTCGAAATGGGCGGGTGCACGACTATTTTCACCTCCGTGACGCTGGGGAATGCGCTGCCTTTGGGAAGGAGGGTTGCCGTTCCGCTGAGTGTCACGGGGACGACGGGAGCCTTTGTTTCAACCGCAATGCGGAAAGCGCCGCTTTTAAAAACCTGCATCACGCCATCGCGGCTTCGCGTGCCTTCAGGAAAGAACACCATAGACGTTCCGCGCTCTAGGTGGCGTTTGCTCTCATCCATGCAGCGAGAATGGCTCCCCTTGTCGCCACGGGTTACGCTGACGTACCCACAGGCGTGCATGGCCCAGCCGAGAAGAGGGACTTTGAACACAGCATCTTTCGACAGCCATCGAAAGCGCGCGCCGAGCATGAACATCGCCAAAATGTCCGTTTGAGAATTGTGGTTGGCGACGTAAACCACTGACCTCCCGTTTGGGGGGAGATTTTCGTGACCCACAATCTCGAATTTCCACCACGGATTAAGAAACAGAATGGTTTTCGACCATACAATGGCAATGGCATGAAGGGAGTGTCGTTCTTTGTCGAATGGGTAAACGAACGGAAAACAAAAGAGGACAAGGCTCGAGAAAAAAACAGTCGTCGATGCAACAGAAATCCAAAGCACCAGGGCGCGGAAAAATCCTGCCATGCGTCCCGACTCTGTTCGCGCAGGGCGAGGCGACGCCGAAACCTCTTGAGGGGTGAGAGGGCTGTTTACACCGCTCGTCTGGCTGGGAGTCGACATGGTGAGCTCATCCTTTCGTTCTGACGTGCTGCAGATAGACGTCGGCCATGGCGTCCGCAAGAACGCGTTTTCCTTTCAGAGGAAACTCTGAATAAGTTCCTCCGACTTCGTTCTTAACGAGGAGGACACCTGCGTGTTCTGTTTCCCTCTCGCCAAAGGCTTCGTCTGCGTGGTTCCAAAGGCACAGGTCGAGATTATTTTTTGAGGCGAAAAGTCTCGCCGTGGCAAGTCCGGCCAGTTTGTCGCCCGTCGTTAACTTGCATGCGGCCTGAAATCCCACTTCTTTCACGTTTTCGAGTGCCAGAAGTTTTGGGCCTTTCACGAGGCGAAGGCTGAGGTCTTTGGCATCGCTCGAGATTTTCTCAAGAACCTTTTTTTCGAGGACGAAGTCTGAAACAGCGGCAATATGAAAGATTCCCGCTGTGGCTTTCGCATTCAGGTTTTCAAGCTGGGCATGAAGGTCCGAGAACTCTGCAGCATCGACGATTTCCGCTTCAGACATGCGCGGGAGTTCGGCCGAAGTTTGAGCCTTGAGCATAAGGAGTGAGCAACCCCGTCGATACAGGGCTTCTCCGAGGAGGGCACCCAATCGGCCGCTCGAAAGGTTGGTGATGCAACGGACAGGGTCAATGCTCACACGGGTGCCCCCAAAGGTCACCGCAACGCGAGGAGCACGGCCTTCAAAGTGTCGTTGCGCGTTCCAGCGATGACAAACCTCGAGTGCGATCTCTTTGGGGTCCGGTGCCTTGAGTTTGCCTTCCTCGCGGCGTGGTTCTAAAACATAGACCCGGGGGAGGGTGGCGAGAAGCTCAAGATTCCGCGCGACGAAGGGACTTTGAGCCATAGACCCGTGCATCGTTGGCAACAGAAACACGGGCTTTCCGAGTCCGAAGGCGCTTTGTAGTAGAGTCGTCACACCGTCGGTGCACAAACCGGCGGCTGCTTTCCCAATCAAATCTGCTGTTGCAGGAGCGACGAGAACAGCATCACCATCGAAGATGTGCTCGGCCAAACCGGAAGGATTCACGACAACAGGGTTTGCCGAGGCCCACTCCAAACTCGTTTCACCCACGAACCGGAGGGCGGCTTGGGTGACTACAAAGCGAACTTGGGCGCCGTGCCGGCGAAGTTCCCTTGCGATGCGGGGGAGCTCCGTGGCAGCGATGCCTCCTCCTGAACACACCGTGATGCGAAACCCACGCAGGGTTTGAGAAAGCATTTCTACGGCCGTGTCGACGTTGCCATCAAAAGGCTCTTTGAACGTCTCAGGGATGGCATTTGCGGGTCTTCGAGAGTTTCCTTCGGAGGCCTCGGCGGCTTCTATGCCAAGACGAGAGTCGGCCACGGAGAGAGAAGAGGGTCGAACCGAAGAAGTGGGGGTCATCGGAATCCCTTGGCGTTGTAGGGGGCGGCTCGAAATGCTAAGTGGACGACCGTTCTTAAACCATCGGAAACGCTTTTTACAGGGGCCCTGTCCATGACCACGTCTGACTCCTCTTCTTCCGCGCCGGAAGGCGCGTTCCTCGACCTCTGGTATCAGGAGAGGCACAACGACGAAATCGCGCTGGGCCTTCACGTCAAGTCTGTGCTCCACAGCGTCCAGAGCCCCTTTCAAAGAGTCGACATTCTCGACACGACGGGCTTTGGCCGCATCATGACCCTGGATGGCCTGATGATGGTCACCGAACGAGACGAATTCGTTTATCATGAGATGATCGCTCACGTTCCGCTCCTTGTTCACCCGAATCCGAAACGGGTTCTTGTTATCGGTGGGGGGGACGGCGGTACGCTTCGCGAAGTCCTTCGGCACGACAGTGTGCAGGAGGCTGTCTTGTGTGAGATCGACGGCGAGGTTGTTGAGGCTGCCCGAAAGTACCTGCCCTTTGTGGCCACCGGGCTCAACCACCCACGTGCAAAAATTCACATTGGAGACGGCGTCGACTTTGTGAAGAAAAGTGATGCCGGCTCCTTTGACCTCGTCATCGTAGATTCCACCGACCCCATCGGCCCCGGAGTGGGCCTGTTCTCGGGCTCCTTCTACAAAGAGGTGCGGCGCATTCTTCGGCCTGGTGGAATCGCAATGGCGCAGTGCGAGTCGCCTTGGGAAAATGCCATCGACCTGAAGAAGGTCTACGGTAACCTGAAAGATGCGTTCGCTTCGGTGTACGCGATGACGGGAACGATCCCCACGTACCCCTTCGGGTATTGGTCTTGGGCATTTGCGAGCGACACCGCTCATCCTTTCGAAAAAATTGAACTCGACCGTGCACATGCCATCGAAAAGGCGACCCGATACTACAACACTGACATGCACCGTGGAGCGTTTGCTCTTCCTAACTTTCTGAAACAGCGCCTGAAAGGCGTCGTTTCGAACGCCTGAAAATAATCATGAGGGCGCTTGACTCCTCAAATGATTTGAGGCTAGACACGTCTTTATCGAAGTGACGCGGGGTGGAGAAGTTGGTATCTCGTCGGGCTCATAACCCGAAGGCCGCAGGTTCAAGTCCTGCCCCCGCCACCATTTCGAATTGCTCTTTGAAAACTGAAAAGTGAAGAAGCAGAGTGCGGGAAGACCTCGCAACCCCTCCAGAGATGGACCGGGGAAGCGAATCTCCCAAGCTCCTATCAATGAACAACGCAATGGAGCCTTTGAAAGAAGGTTTCTTTGAAGAATCTTCGAAAGAAGGTTCTTTCGGGGTTTTCCGCAAGGAAGACTCCAACAAAGTTCGGATGGGGCTTCGTGAGAACTCACGAGACGAAATCAAGCGGGTCGCCGTAAGGCGAGCTGCGAAAATTCAACTTAAGA
>JADCJN010000102.1 GCA_020247005.1 Silvanigrellales bacterium | reverse complement strand
CGGCCCTGCGTCGACCCACCGCCCCAAAGCTCTCTTGCCTGCACTGGTGGAATGCCTTCAACAGTGCGTGCGCGACTTGAGAGAAGCGCCAGGCGCCTTTCTCGAACGCGACCCGGCGGCGCGTTCGCGCCTTGAAGTGGCCTTGCTGTACCCCGGTTTCCGCGCACTTCTTGCGCATCGCCTCGCGCATTCTCTTTGGCGAGCGCAGTCTCCTTTTCTCGCGCGGGCAGTTTCCGAGCTGAGCCGCAGTGTCAGCGGCATCGAAATCCACCCGGGTGCGAGCATCGGAAGGCGCCTGGTCATCGACCATGGCTTCGGGGTGGTGATTGGGGAAACCGCGGTTTTGGAAGACGACGTCACGCTTTACCAAGGGGTGACTTTGGGTGCAGCTCACGTCGAGCACGGAGCGAACCGCAAGCGGCATCCGACGGTGTGCAAAGGAGCCAGCGTCGGGGTGGGCGCGTCGGTGCTTGGCAACATCACTGTTGGCGAAAGGGCCCGCGTGGGGGCAGGTGCCGTTGTCCTCGTGGACGTCGAGCCTGGCGAAAGCGTGGGAGGCATTCCGGCTGTTCCGTTAAAGTCACGGCGTTCGTCGGTGCCTTCTGGCCAAAGCTCCCCTGCTGAGAAAGCAGAACTCACTGAGCCAGCGGAAACTGAAATAAAAGCGAAGAAAGGACCCCGCCATGCACGGTAAAATCTACGAGAATATTGCGCAAACCATAGGCAACACGCCGCTTGTGCGCTTGGGGCCTTTGGCGCGAGGGTTGGCGGCCGAAGTTGTTGTGAAGCTCGAATCGTTCAACCCCATGTCGAGCATCAAAGATCGCATGGCGCTGGCCATGATTGAAGATGCCGAAGCGTCAGGGGCGCTGCGTCCTGGCATGACCCTCATCGAACCCACGAGCGGAAACACGGGCATTGGCCTGGCGTTTGTTGCGGCTGCCAAAGGTTATCCCCTCGTTGTTGTGATGCCCGAAACCATGAGCATGGAACGGCGCATTCTTTTGCGCATGTTTGGCGCGAAGCTTGTGTTGACCCCCGGGCCACGGGGCATGAGCGGCGCCATTGCTGTGGCTCGCAAACTTTTGGCAGAAACACCCAACGCGTACATGCCGCAACAGTTTGCCAACCTGGCGAATCCGCGCATCCACGTGACCACAACTGCAGAAGAAATTTGGCGCGACACCGCCGGAAGAGTCGACATTGTTGTTGCGGGTGTGGGCACGGGCGGAACCATTACCGGCGTGGGTCAGGGGCTCAAAGCGAAGAAGCCTGGCGTGCGGATGGTGGCCGTAGAGCCCACGGAAAGCCCCGTGCTTTCGGGTGGCCAGCCCGCACCGCACAAAATTCAAGGCATCGGTGCAGGCTTTGTTCCTGAAATTCTGGACACAAAAATCTACGAGGAGGTCGTCCAAATTTCGAGCGAAGAGTCGTTTGTCATGGCCCGTCGGGCTATCCTTGAGGAAGGCATCCCGGCAGGCATCTCGAGCGGCGCGGTGATGGCAGCCGCTTTGAAAATAGCGGCCAGACCTGAAAACGCGGGCAAGCTCGTGGTGGCCATTCTTGCCAGCAGCGTGGAACGTTACCTGAGTACGCTTCTCACGGAACAGGTCCGCAACGAAGTGTCAAACCTTACCGTAACCGAAGTGCCGGGGTAACGGGACGTCCTTCGGGGTGCCAAAATCTGGCCCCGAAGGAATCCTTCGCGCCACCGGAGCAGAGACGTTTTTCTGCGCCCTGTTTTTAGTGCTTACACCCCAGTCCGCAGACGTGGTTTGCGGCAAGCCTCGCAACGCGGCCTGCGCGCGAATCGGACGAGGTGCTTGCGTTTTCCGACGGCTTTCCCTCGCCACGGGCCGAGGGTCCAAAAATCGGTTTGGCTTCTTTGGGCCCCGAAGACGCCTGTGGCGAGCCTCTCACCGAGAACCCGAAGCTGGTGAGAGCTCTTTGCACAGGGTGTCCGCATTCAGGGCACTGCGTGAGCGCGGGCTCTGAAAGGCTTTGCAAAAACTCGAAGGAACAGCACTCAGAAAATGCGGCATCTTCAGGAGTTTTTGCAACGGGCTCATAAACATACAGCGGCATAGGGCACTTCCTTCGTTCCTTGCGTCAAGGGGTGGTCTCAGCGTGCGCGTCGCAACTTCTGTCATGCTGTTCGCGCATCTGATTCACGCACCTGCGCTGGTGAAGAAGATGAATGGCTCTGACCAGTGCCTCCTTTTCCACGGGTTTGCTGATGGCGCCATCGAAACCTGCAGCGACCGCCTGTCGGTTCGCTTCTTCCGTCGATGTGGCTGTGAAGGCCACAAGCGTGGCTGTCGGGTAGCGGCGCCTGCGCGCGTGTTGCACGACCTCTTTGCCCGAAAGCAGTGGCATGTCGAGATCGATGAGTGCGACATCGAAATCCTCATTTTCCATGGCTTCGACGGCCTCTTGGCCATCGCAGGCAAGCTCGACTTTCGCGCCGGCGTCTTCCAAAACGCGCGCCACGAAGGCCGAAATAAAAGGCGAGTCTTCTGCCAAGAGGATGCGCAGCCCTTGAAGGGTCGCCTCCAAGAATTCGAGATTTTCAGCCGTGTCGTCGACGACGAGCACTCGTGCTTTCTTGTCGAAGGCGCCGCATGTTTCTGCGGTGCCTACGCCTTCGGTGTGAGGCGTCGTGCTCATGCTGCAGTGACTCCGGTCTGTTCTTCTGTCGCGTTATCCGCTCGAACCCAAAACGAGTCAAGCCTCAGAGTAGACCTTGATGAACTTCTCTTTGCCCAGTTGCTTGAACTGTTGCAGAACGCTTTTCTTCGCCACGAAATCGACGCGACAGGTGTCGAGCACCTGTTGGAAGATGTCGGCAGCCTTGTCAGCTTTTTTCTGCCTCAAATAAGCCATTCCCAGGTTGAAGAGCACAGGATAGCGGTCGCGCTTGATAAACTGGAGCGCATTTTCGTAGAGAGCGATGGCCTCGTCCACTTTTTCCCCATGAATGAGCGCGACAGCCCTGTTGTTGAAGAAGCTCGCGAACGAGGGGCTTTCAATACCACCATCGACTTGTGAAAAGTACTTCTTGGCCTCGTCGAGCTCTCCTTGCACAACCGCTGTTTTTCCCATGCCCATGAGGGCGTCACGGTTCGAGGCGTCTTGTGCCAGCACGGCTGCGTATTTCATGCGCGCCTCATCCATTTTGTCTTGTCCAATGAGGGCGTCTGCCTGCGAGACAATGTGAGCCAAGTTCTTCGGGCTCTGCTTGTAGAGTTTGTCGAAGAGCTCCTCGGCCTCCTTGAACTTGCCTTGGTGACAGAGTGCTTTGGCGTAAGTGTTCACGGCCTTCAGGGGGTTTCCTGCCGCACCGGCTTCAACAGTTCCGCCGTCCAACAGCACGTCGAGTGCGTCGACGTGTTTGCGCAAGAGGTTTGTGGCGTCTTCGTATTTCTTGCGAAGAATCTCGAACTCTCCCAGGAGATGAGCGTTCCTTGCGTTCGAATGAAGTTCTTTTTTCAGCTCGGGCTCGTTGAGAAGTGCCGTGGCTTCTTGAAGGTTTCCGTTCTGGAGTTGGATTTCGAGTTCCTTGCGGAGTTTCAGGGCGCGGGGCAGACGCCCGGTGTCGTTTTGAATGGCGCGCACCTTTTCCACTATGTGCTGCTGGCTTGCTCCCTTGGGAAGTGTGTGAAGGATGTCGAGCTCTTGCATGAGCATGGTGTCGTCGGGCTGAAGACCCGATGCTCCAATCAGAAAGTCGACGCCCGAATAGCGCGCTTCGGAGCGTACTTTTTGCGCAATAAGGTAGCCGTTCACATCGGGAAGATGCCAGTCCATCACCACAAGAAAGAGCGTTCCGTCGATGCTTCCCTTCAAAAATTTCAAAGCCTCTTGCCCGTTGTGAACCACTTTAGGTTCCATGCCGAGTTTCAAGAAGGCGTTCGTGTAGAAGGTTTTGAGGGACGCATTCGGCTCGATAATTAGAATCTGTTTCTTTGCCGAGCTCATGGGCTTTCGCTCTTGTTGATGTCCTCGGTCTTTTTGCCGCCGTCTTCGCCAACAGGTTCCTCGCTGGCTGGCGCCTCCTCGGAAGGCGTATCGTACAGAATCTTGATGTCCACGCGCCTGTTCAGTGCCCGATTCTCGGGGGTGTCGTTGCTCGCCACGGGTTTGGTGTCCGCAAAACCGGCGGCATAGATCATTTGTCTGTCGAACTTGTGCGACTCAATAAAGTAACGAACGACGGAAGCGGCACGTCCTGCCGAGAGCTCCCAGTTCGTAAGCCCATTGGCGTTGAAGGGGAGGTTGTCGGTGTGCCCTTCCACCCGAACAATGCGGTTCATGCCCTTTACCGAGGCGGCCACACCTGCGAGCACGGCACGCGCCTCATCGTTGAGCCCTGTGCTGCTCGCTTTGAAGAATTTTCGCGCCAACAAGGTGACTCGAATGCCGTCTGGGTCGCGGTTCACGTAAACAACCCGGTTTTCGCGGGCTTGTTTTTCCTGTTCTGGGTAGGGCTTCTTACCGTAGAGTCTGTCGAACAGCTCGCGCTCGAGCTTTTTGAAGTCCGCGGAGATGATGGCCGTGGTTTCGCGTCTGTTCCGCGTCAGAAGCGAGTCGCGATTCGTGTTGCCTCGGATCTTCTTGAAGATGCCTTCGTTGAGGTTGTTCCCGCGTGGTGTGCCCTCGGGCCCTTCTTCCTTCGATTCCACGCCGAAGGCTTTCTGCACGGACTCCGAGACTTTTTTGAGTTTTTCGCTGTCGGCCGTGGCAATGGCATAGAGCACGACGAAGAGAGCAAAAAGAAGAGTCATCATGTCGGCGAACGCTACGAGCCACCGCTCGTGGTTTTCGAACTCCGGGCATTTTTTCTTCTTCGCCATGTCAGTGCGCCATGCCCTTCATGCGTTCCACGAGCACCTTTGGCGAGACGCTGTTGGCAATGCCAAGGACCCCCACCGCGGCAATTTCGCGTTCCACTTTTTTGTGATGGCAGAAGCGCTTGAGCTTTTTGCCAGCGGGGAGTGCAAAGAGGTTGGCCAGCGCTACCCCATAGATGGTGGCAATGAACGCAGCCGCGATGCCGGGGCCGATTTTCGACTGGTCTTGAAGGTTGAACATCACCACCATGAGACCAAGCACCGCGCCAATGATTCCCACGGTTGGTGAAAAAGCGCCGACGTCTTCCCAGAACTTCGCGGCGATTTCTTCTTCCTCATACATCATGGCAATTTCGGCATCGAGGACGTCTTGAATCACCGTAGGGTCAGTGTTGTCCACGAGCATTCTGATGCCCTTGCGGAGAATGTCGTCGTTCACCTTGTCGACTTCCTTTTCGAGCGCAAGGAATCCGTCTTTTCGAGCCAGTGAAGCCAGGCGTTCCACGTCGGCAATCAGTGCCTCGGCATTGTGGCCTGGCCCGCTCAAATAGAGTCCAAGCGACTTGAACGAGAAAATGAGGTCTTTCATGGGGTAGCCTGTGACCACGGCGCCCAAAGTGCCGACGCCCACAATGACGAATGCGGAACCTCCAATGAGGCTCCCCAGTGGCACGCTCTTTATCATCGCCGTGCCAAGAACTGCCGCAATTCCGAGAATGGGTCCGAGAATGCTCGTAAGTTCCATAGTCAATGCCTCGTCGGTGTCGTGCCTGACCCGAGGATAGCATCGCGTCACCTGAGGCTTCCCCAGGCCAAATGACGAGGCTGGAAATTCTTGCAGCGGAAGTCTGTCACCTTCGGTGCCAGGCGAGCTTTCAGTCTCGAAAAAGGTTCTTCAGCACGAAGAAGATGTTTTCCTTGCGTTCCGCAAGACGGCGCGCGTAGTAGGCCTGCCATTCGCGTCCGTAGGGAATATAAACGGTGATGGGGTGGCCTTCTTCGGCGAGGCGGTACCATGTCTTTTCGCGCATGCCGTAGAGCATTTGGAATTCGTAACGCTCCTTGGGAATTTTGTTTTCCGCAATGAAGGCTTTGAGCGCATCAATAAGGGTGTCGTCATGGGTCGCAAGGCACACATGCGCACCCGC
This sequence comes from Silvanigrellales bacterium, assembly GCA_020247005.1. GTDB lineage: Bacteria > Bdellovibrionota_B > Oligoflexia > Silvanigrellales > Silvanigrellaceae > JADCJN01. The sequence continues at coordinate 24,731 of JADCJN010000102.1, read as the reverse complement.
GGCACTGTTCGACAGCGCGCGCTTGGCCAGCTTCAGGTACTGGGCCTGAATGCTCGGCATGTCTTTGAACGCGACGTCGGCCGATTCCTTGTAGGCGCCCTTGCACAAACGGAAGCGGCCGTTTGCGCGCATCACGCGTTCAACATCGGCTTCGGTGCGCTTCAAGTAGGCTTGCAGCACGATTTCGGGCGAGCGGAAACTCTTTGCCGCCGCTTCGTAAATACGAAGTGTCCGTTCCGTGTAAGGCGAGCCTTCCATGTCGAGCGCCACGCGGTTTCCCAGTGCGTCGGCTTTGCGGAGCACTTCGGACAGCAAAGAGAAACAAAGCTCCTCGTCGATGTCCAAGCCGAGCATGGTGAGCTTCAACGAAACATGGGAATCGATGCTGCCGCCGGAAATCGACTCGAGCATGCGAATATACTCGGAAGTACAAGCTCTCGCTTGCGCTTCCGAGGTGATGTTTTCGCCAAGAAGGTCGAGAGTGGCGGACACCCGTCGCGCGTTCAGGGCTTTCACCCTTTCCAGTGCTTCGGGCATGGTTGTGCCGCTTATCCAGCGGCGTGCGAAGAAAGGAACGGATCCCACGGCAGGGGAACTCCTCGTTGGCTCCTGGTGAGCTCACGGCGTAGACAAATGAGTACCGAACTCACTTGCGGCCGTCTTCGTCCTTCGAGACGGACTTGAGCTCCGACATGAGCAGGTTGATGCGGTTGATGCTGCTCTTGATGCGTTCGATGCGGTCGGAGAGTTCGGCGTTTCCACTAAAAGCTTCGCCGACGCTCACCTTGCGATCGGATGCCAGAGACTTTCGGGTACGGAAGGCTCCCATGTCGACGATGTTGCCTTGTTCTGTTTGCTCAGCCGAAGGGCCTTTGGATGATGCACCGCCATTACGGCCGAACTGAACCTGACGAACGTTGCTCATGGAACACCTCACCTTGTTGCGAACCGGGATGGGACGAGGGGGCTCGCCCTCCGAGTCTGGACCTCGGCTTTCTGCGCCTCAGTGAAGAGGCTTTTGCAATCGCCGTGCCAAACTCAACCTCTCCGTCACTTGATGCGGTAGCTTTTCAACACGGCCTTGTTCGCCTGTTCGCGCTCCTTGCGGAGTTTGTCTTGAAGAACACGATTGCGTTCCGCAATGGCAGCAAAATCACCAGCCGATTGAGGGGCTTCACTCGTCGGCGCCACGGGAAAGACCAGAGGAGCCGCAGCCGCGGTCCCTTTGTCCTTTTCCTGGGCGGGACGACGGTTGAACAGGGTGATGACGTTGTTCTCCATCGGGCGTCTCCTCAAAAAGGCGGCGTATTGCAACGGGGCGTTGGACTTCGCTCACCTGGGCTGGTTTTGCAAAGGCCGTGCCAGGCTCATCCTTGCGTGGACCCGCGAGATGACCGTACAAAGTTCCAAAGAACCGACGGCGGTGGGAAACCACCACATGCCTAGGCGAGGCTAGAGTGTTAGCGGAAACAAAGCGGGCCCACAAGCGAAGTTCCCACGGTCCAGAACCCGGGGGCCGAAGCCTGAAAAGCAAGAAGGACAGCACATGCGCATAGCCATCGTAGGCGCCGGGGTGGGCGGACTCGCCACGGCGGCGCGTTTGGCGAAGGCCGGTTTGGAGGTAGACCTCTTCGAAACGGGCCCTCGTGTGGGCGGCAAAATGCAGGTTGTCCACAATTCGAGTGGGTTACGGTGGGACACAGGCCCGACCCTGGTGACCCTCCCCGACGAAATCAAAGACACTTTTGACCACCTCTCAGACAGGGGTGGGGTTCCTCCGGAGCTTGTGCCTGTGCGGGAAGGCACTCATGTTCACTTTGCGGATGGCAGTGACTGGGCGCTTCCGGCACCTGGCCAAAGTTTGTCCAGGTGGATGGAAAACGTCGACAGTCGCCTTGCGCGAGAGTGCGCAGAGGTTTTGAAGGTGGCTGCCGATGTCTATGCTTTTGCCAACGACCACGTTTTGCATCGGGAGCCCCCGGGCCTCGTTGAGCTCGGCCTGAAAACAACCTTGGGAGGGCTCGCCCTCCGGACGCCCGACCTTGCCCGCCTCGACTACCTGCGCTTCGTGCAGTCGAGACTCACCGACCCCCGGGCCCGTGAGCTGTTCCTGCACTTCTCCAGTTACGTTGGCATTCTGCCCGAACATGCCACGGCATCGCTTGTTAGCATCGCTCATGTTGAGTTCGGGATGCCCGTCGTGTTTCCTCGGGGGGGCGTCTACGAAATAGCCGCCTTTTTAAGAAGGGCCGCCGAAGCCCATGGTGTGCGCTTGCGGACGGACGCCAAAGTGACCTCGGCCCGGCCTGTCGGGGGGTCGGACACCCGGAACGCAGGCTGGGAAGTTGCGTGGACTTCGGCTGGCGGAGGGCCCGGCGAGGGGGCCGGCGAAGGCACTTCTCGCTACGAAGCCTTGGTTGTGGCCACCGACCCTCACCAGGCCCTCGTCGATTGGCTCGATTCCCCCACGCTCCGGCGGCACTGGTATGGCGACGTTGTGGAAGGCCGGCTGGCCCCGAGCGAAAGCCAATTCGTGGTGCTGGTGGAACGCGCCGAGGAATCGCCCCTTGCGCATCACGTGAAAATATTCCCGGACAGTTGGACGCGCACCTACCGCCAGGTTGTGCTTGAAAAGCGTCTTCCAGAAGACCCCTGCGTTTACGCTGTTTGGCCGCACGCCACCGACCCCAGCGTTTCCCCGCGTATTTTGTTTCTGTCGGCCATGGCACCCTCGCTCGATTCCGGACATTCGTGGGACCAAACTCAATGCGAGGCGTACACTCGTCACATTCGCGAACTTGCGGAGCGCAGGCTGGGCCGCGCGCTTCCAGGGCGCGTTGTGGGCACGGTGTCACCCATGGACCTCTACCGCGGCACCGGTGCGTTGCGCGGCGGACTTTATGGCGCGGCACCCACGCGTTTTCGTCAGGTCGCCTTTGCGCGCGCCTCTTCGTTTTCGCGCGTGCCTCGTCTTTATTTCGTGGGAGGCGGTGTGCATCCGGGGCCCGGTGTTCCCATGGTTCTTAAAGGGGCCCGTCGCGTGGCCACCCGGATGGTGTCGGAATTTTTAACGGGAGGCCGCTGAAAACCTATGGACGCTCCGCTTCTTTTTCTGCAGCTCTCTGCTCTTATTCAAGCCGTTTTCACGTTTTTCGCCGCCATCGACGCGGTGTGGTTCCACTTTCACAAACACAAGCTCCACGTGTGGAGCGAAACTCGCAAAGAGCACCTGCTCCATACGGCCAACGCGTGCCTCTTTCCCTTCACGCTTTTGTTTCTTTACGTGTTCCCATCGGGTGGGCTCGCCTTGTGGGCTGGAATCTTCTTTACCGTTGTGACGTTTGCCATCGAATTCATAGACGTCGGGCATGAAAAAACCTCGCGCGTGGGCTTTGGAGGGCTTTCCGCCTTGGAGGGCGTTATGCATTTCGGCATGGGCGTGGGGCGGGCGGCCGCCTTCGCTCTCCTCATCGCCTCGAAGCCGCTGGAGGCCTATTCGTTGCAGGCGCCCTGGCTTCTTTCCACCCCCTTTCCGGAATGGGTCGCGTGGCAGGGACGAGCGATGTTCGCAGCCTCGTTGCCCATGGCGGCGCTCCATGTGTTCTTCTGTTTGCCGCGTCCACGTCCGCATTTGAGTGGGTTGCCGGAGGTTTCGAGTGTCCGTTGAGGTGGATGTTACTTTTGTGGGAGCCGGCGTCGGGTCGCTCGCCGCTGCGGCGCTGCTGGCACGCGCGGGGCTGCGGGTCCGTGTTCTTGAACGCGCCCCGCGTGAAGGCGGCAAGGCTGCGGTGCGCGAGGAGGCCGGGTTCGTTTACGACGAAGGCCCCTCGATTCTTGTTTTGCGAAAGGTTTACGAAGATCTCTTCAGGCGTCTTGGAATGCCCATGCACGAATCGCTCGTGCTTGAAGACTTGGAAACTGCTTTTCACGTGCGCGGGGCCGACGGACGTGGATTTCACATCCACCGGGACTTTGAAGCCACGCTGGCCTCCGTGCGCGAGGGCCTGGGTTCTGAGGCCCAAAGGGAACTCCGCTCGTTCGTGGAAGAGCTCGACCCGTTTGCCCGAGTCATTGGACTTTCGTATGCCGACAGGGCCTTTTCCGGTTGGCTCGACTTCGCGTCGCCCCGGCTTGTGGCGTCAGGGCTTTTCGTATCGCCTTTCGCCAAGTACAAGGCCTTCATTGAAGCCCGTGTGAAGAACGCGCTGTTGCGCGAGTTCCTTTTGGGCTTTCCAGGGTACGCCGGGTTTCATCCTGCGGAGGCGCCTGCAAGTCTCGTTCTGTTGCCATGGAGTATTTTTCGAGAAGGCGTCTTCTATCCGCGCGGGGGGGTGTCGGCCATTCCACGCGCTCTGCGGCAAGTGGCCGAGAACGCGGGGGCGGAATTTCAATTCGGCGTCACCGTTGAAGGGTTCGAGCGCTCGGAAGGGCGCATTGTGCGCCTTGTTTCGAGCCGGGGAGACTTCCTGGTAGGCAAAAAGGAACACGTCGCCTTTGGTGGTTGCTTGGGCTGGCTTGCCTCGCAGGGGGCGCCCGATCTTTTCAGCGTTCCTGCCCGTGAAGCCTACGCCGAACAGTCGCCTTCCTTTTTTACCCTCCAGGCGGCGCTTCCCCGAAGCCGCCGCAGTGAGTTTGCGCTTGCGCACCACAACCTTTTTTTGCCTCTGCAGGAAGGCGCCGGGTACCAAAATTATTTCGCACCGGGCACGCCGTATCCACAAAACCCACCTCTTTACGTTAACGTGCCTTCCGTCACCGACGACGCTCTGTCGCCTCCCGAGTTCGACAACGTGTTCGTTGTGGTTTCCGTGGCGAGCCATGTGGAGGCAGGTTGGGCTGCTTCCCAGGCAAGCGCTTATGCCCGCGCGTGCGAGGGGTGGCTTGCCGCCTACCTTCCCGGGTTTACGTTCGCCCCTCCTCCCGCGCCACGTTACGTCAAGGCTTCGGCGCAATTCGAGTCGGAGCTGGTGCAAAAAGGCGGGCAGATTTATGGGCCTTCTTTGCGCCACGCCCAGACTTTAGCAGGGTTTGCGAGGCCCCACCCCCACTTGGGCAAGGCAGGACATGCACGAGACGTGCGTAATTTTTGGCTCGTGGGCGGCAGCACACAGCCGGGTGCTGGCTTGCCGATGGTGCTCCAAAGTGGGAAAATAGTGGCTGAAGCCATTCTCAAAGAAACGCGGAAGTAACAGAAGCTCAAAATGCGCACGGCATGGCCGAGCCCTTTTCAGGCGGATGTTCGGGCGGGGTGTGGCGAAACGACAAAAGACTTCGTCTTCATTAGAGATGTTGTCTTTATTTATGTTTTTCCTCTCTCCATCCGATGAGTCTGCAATTCGTTTTTCGACGGGCGACCAAAGCCCCGCAAAAAAGCGGAAAAAGGGAAGGTTCCACACAATGTCCAAACTCGCCCCTGCCTTGCTGAGCGTGTTCGTTCTCATGACCGCTGGCTGGACGCTTTCGTGCAAGCCGGAAGCGTCGCCTCCAGCCGCGGCAAAGGTGTCTCCGACAGCCCCAGGGGCCCAGTACACGTTTGGCACAGGGGCTGTTGCAACGTTTGCACCGGGCATGGTGGCGAGTCCGGGTGTCGTGGGTTCGCCCGCGGCAGGACTCGTCGGATGCGTCGGAGACGCTGAGCCCGTGCCCGACGAACCCGGGCTCAGGGAGTGCTGCGCAAAACTTCAATATGGCAAGGCCTGTTTAGGTTCTGCGTGTTGGGGCAAAGGGATCGTGGAAACCGTCCGAGGCCAAATGCAGGGCCAGTGCGCAAACTGAACACACTGTCTCTTTGGTCTGGTGAGTAGAAAAAGGAGTCCCTTGAGATGATTCGTTCTTCGACACGATTCGTTGCTGCCATCCTCGTGCCTGCGACGTTCTTTTGCACCCTCGAGGGGTGTAAGCCGAAGAAAAGTCAGAGCGGCGCGTTGACCCAACAGACGCTGCCGAGCAATCGCATGGGCACTCTGACTTGGACGCTCACACTGAAGCCTCGTGTCGACGCAAAAGACGAAGAAGATCTTCAATGCTGGTATTTCTACGAGAACCGGCTTTCGTGGTTTGTGGAACAAAGCACGGCCGCAAACAAGTTCGATTTCTTGAAAGACGTTGTTGAAGACACTTACGGAGCCGATGGTGTCGTTCGCTCGGACGTGCAGTTTCCCATCCGGTTCGTGAATTCACGCCCTTTGCCCCTATGGGCCATTGAGAAGGCGGTGACGAGCGGTGGCCAAGCGCTGTCGGAGCTGTTTGTGGCCTACAATGGTACGCAAGCTGCGAAAGATGCCCTCGACCAAAAAAGCCTCATTGGTTCGACGCTTATAAAGGACGAGATCGCGCTTCTCGACGCGGCCGTACAAGAGCAATACGACGCACTCTATTTCAATGGCGCTCAACCGCAACAAGTCGACACCTTGGGCCCCTTGCCTTCAAATCAAATCGTTCGTTACGATTGCCCCGAGCCTACCAACGTCGTTCAAGCTATTTTGGTTTCGTTGGCGCAGAACCCCGACGACACTCGCGTTCGAATTATTGAGTCGAATGCGCTGATGTCAAATGGGATCCCCATCGAAGACGGGGGATTGGGGCAAACGCAGGTCTCCCTTGAGCTCCAGGGAATGAACCTGGCACCAGTGAAGGCGGCCGCCACTGCCTTTACATGGCTGTTTCAGGCAGGCAGGAGCGTCTTTGTGCGTAATGCCGATGACACGGCGGCTGCCGTCGTGAAGACGCCTTGGTGGAGGTCGTTGTTAGGGAAGGTAGGCATCAACAAAAACAACGCGGACGAGGTGCTCGAGACCGGTGGTAAGGTTCTGAATAGTGCGAAACCTCGAGTCCCTCCCGTCAAAAATACAGGAAAGATGCCGTCCCAAACGCAATCCACCTCGCCTGCCCTTCCTCCTTCAAATTCGAGTCGCTCAACAGTCTCGCAGACTTCCTCCAAAGCACAGCCGAAAGCGAAAGTTGTGATGCCCGAGCAGCCCCGTTCGGCGGTCATGCAGGAGGCAGGTCTCCCCGATGCTGTATCTATTTCAAAAGTTCCTTTGGAGCGGATGGACAGCTACATCGCATCGGTGGAGAGAAGACAAGGATACCAGAGTCTCATGAAAGACGACACTGTCCTGAAGTTGCGATTTGAAGCTCTGAAGAATCAAGCCAACATTGTGAGGACAACCGTTCCCCAATTGCGTGCGGATAACCGAAATCGGTTTGCTGAGTGGCATGAAAAAAGACTGCAACGCCTCTACAAGCAATTTGCAGACGACGTTTCGACAACAGCTGTTAAAGTTGGCAGGCGGCAAGGCAACAGCGTGTTAAAAGACACAGCGTCTAAGGTTTCATCACAATCCCCCCCCCCCAACCTGGCAGCCAAAGGACAACCGGTACCAGTTCCTAAGGAGATTGACGGCTCTCCCGCTGCGAAAGAAATTCACACGCAGGCACCAACAGGAATCCTGGAGAAATGGAAGGCGCGCGCGATTGCTCTTCGCGATCGCTTTTTGAAAAAGAAACCGTCTGACCCCAAGAAACAAAAATATAGCGACTCCATATCCGCAAAATCGACCGAACCTGATCTAGATCTCGACGAAGCCGCCAAGAAGGCCAGTGCCACTGCGCCGGCTGGGGACCCGAAAGCCAAACCAGGGCTCCTGGGCCGGGCGCTGGGCTTAGGAAAGAAGGCCGTTGTGACGACGGCGTGGGTTGTCGCACCCAACGCGATCATGACTTTGATGAGTGGCGGGTTCAATAACGGAATTCAGGCGAGTGACCTTCCCGTGAGCGCTGAACTGACGGCAGACGACACGACGCCGTGGACGGCGGCAGAAAGTCAGCTTGAAGAATTGACGAACCCGTCTCCCCCCGCGCTGGACGTGTTGGAATCCGTCATGCAATCGGTTTCCGCGGCTGAGGGAACCACCATGGAGCAGCTTCTTGCGAACGGTGGCACGGGTGAAGGCGGGCAACGGGCCCGAGTTGCCGTTCGGCTCAGGGATGAACACGGCGTGTGTTGGCCCATCGCGCGCTGTCTGGTGAACCACCTCACTTTGCAAGACGCAACGACTTGTTTCGAATACCAATGCAACGATCCCACACAAAACCCGACCGCGGCCATGGCCCCGGCGGAGTGAATTTTCGCACAGCGGAGATCAAAGACTCTTCTTGCGAGCTTTAAAGCAACCACCCCGCCACCACGATGCTGGTGAGCAGAAGGTCGGCGCGGGCGCTTGCGCGCATGGTTTGTGCGAAGCTGAAACTCTCGAACCAGGCGCGCAATCGCATGTAGCGCAACAGGGGGGCGCCCCGTTCGGCAGCGCGCGAAATGCCGATGTCGCGTCGGTAGCGCACCTTGCGCAGGCTCGCGGGGTTTACCACGAGCATGTTGCCGTCGGAGCCGGAAGGGCCTGTGCGCATTTTCGATTTGGAGCCGTGCGGGACGCCAAAACCCAACGCGAAAGCGAGGAGTTCAAATGCTGTTGCGGCAAAAACAAGACCGACACTGGCTGTGGTAAGAAAAAACGGAAAAAAGTGCCACTGAGGCGGCGCAGCGAGGCAGAGGGCCACAGCAGCGACGAAGGAGAAAAAGAAACGCCGCACTGTTCGTTCTGAAGTCACTTTTTTGGAAGGCGCAGAATCGACGATGGCCCTCCTCGCGTCGGCCAACATCCACACAGGAAGGGCCACCGCTGTGAGCAGCACCCCCTGCGTGAGTGCGGGGGGCAACCCTCCCCGAATGACGTTTAAAACAGCCGCGATAGCCAAATAGGCACGCACATCCTCGCGTTCAAAGCGCCCTAAGGCTTCGTGGCTTTTGGCGGCAAGGCGGTGCAGCGTGAGGTTGGGCACTTGGAAGGGTGACGACGGGGGGGCGTTGAAGGCGCCACTCCGTTCTGCCAGAGGTGGCAAGTCTGCACTCCGCTGAGCGCCGCCGCCGTGCTGGCTTCGCCAGAGCAATGCAAGCGACCGCTCGGTGTGCGTTTGGCCGGTGCTCGCGCAGCGCAAAACGTAGAGCACGGCGAGCAAGAGCGTGGCAACCGCAGGGCTCACTCTGTGAGAGAGCGTGAGGAGTGCAATGCTTGCTCCAAACGGAGCCTTGAAGGGGCCACTGGCGACAACGAAAAGCACCCGCGCAGGAAGGGAGTGCTGCCAGGAGCGCGGAGCTTCCAATGCCGATTTCCACACGCGCGTGGCGGCCGAAAGGAACACGGCGCGCTCGAAGCTCGGCCCTGTGCGTGAGGCGAGCAGCGCGCCGAAAGCCACCATGAGGCCGAGGGCAAGGGCCTCGGGAATGCTGGTTCTCAGGTGAACTTGCACTCGTAAACCAAGGGGTTTGTTCCGTCGGGACTCTTCACGAGGTTTTCCTCGCGAATAAGCATAACGGGAGGATGGTTTTGCGCTTCCCAGAGTCGGACACCGCAGTGAGGGCAGTCGACCGTCACGTGAGGCACATTGGGTTGGCCGCGCTCGTAGGCAATGTGAAAGCGGCGCCGGCAAACGACGTTGTCGATTTCGAATTTTCGGTATTCGAACTCTTCGCGCGAACCCGAAGAAAGGGGCGAGACGAGGGTTGTCATAGGCTCACATGCTCACTTGTGACTCGAATGGGCGAGGGGTGCAGACTCGCGTATTTACCTCACCTCAATGATCGGGGCAACCTCAGACGTTTCAAAGCGGCTCTTTCAATGGGGTCCTTGCCACGCGGTCCTTGCCACGCGGTCCTTGCAAATCAGACGTGCCGCCGGGTATTCCCGTGGGGACGTCCCTTCCGTTTTCTTTTTTGAGGAGCTCACGACATGACGAACACCACAATGGGTCTTCACGGCATCCAGGGTCTCCTTGCGGGCAAGCGCGGCGTCGTGCTTGGCGTGGCCAACGACAAATCCATTGCCTGGGGGTGTGCACAGGCGGCTGCCGCGGCGGGTGCTCGCATGGCTTTCAACTTTCTTGGCCCCGCTCAGGAAAAGCGGGTGCGCGGACTGCTTGCCGACTCCCCCGACGCCCTCATTCTTCCCTGCGACGTCACCAAAGACGACGAAGTCGACGCCTTTTTTGCTGCTATCAAGAGCGCATGGGACGGCCTCGACTTCGTGATCCACTCGGTGGCCTATTGCGAAAAAGACTGTCTTCGCGACAAATTCGTGAACACCTCTCGTGCGCACTTTGCCCAAGCCCTCGACGTGTCCGCCTACTCGCTTGTGTCGGTGGCGCGCGCAGCCGCTCCTCTGATGACGGCCGGGGGCAGCATCATTTGCATGAGTTACTATGGTGCCGAAAAAGTGGTGCCAAAGTACAACGTGATGGGCGTGGCCAAGGCCGCACTCGAAGCGTCCGCGCGTTACCTTGCAGAAGATTTGGGGCCCCAGGGCGTGCGTGTGAACTCTCTTTCCGCAGGCCCTATCCGCACCCTGTCTGCCAGTGCCATTCCAGGTTTCAAGACGATGCTGGAGTCGGCAAGCCGGTATGCTCCTCTTCGCCGCAACGTGACGCAGGAAGACATCGCGCGATCGGCGTTGTATCTTCTCTCGGACCTTTCTTCCGGTGTCACCGGCGAGACCCTTCACGTGGACAGCGGCTATAGTGTGCTGGGCATGTTCAACGATGTGACGGAGCCTGGCTCACCCTCCTGAGCCAACGGGTGAGAGAGTTCAACTGAGTGAGGTCGCATTGCCGTTCGCAGCCAGGCTCTATTGGTACGTCACCAAGGAAATCCTCTCGCTGACGCTTATCATTATGGCGGCCTTGAGCTCCGTCATGTTTCTGTTTCGAATTCTCGCCTATGCCGACTACATCTTCGTTTCGGAAGAAGGTCTGCTGTCGGTCTTCATGTTCATTCTTTTTCTTCTGCCCTCCATCTTCAAACTCACGGTGCCCATCTCGCTCCTTTTGGCCACCATGGTGGTTGTCCTCCGCATGTCGAGCGACAGGGAGCTCGAGGCCTGGATGTCGGTGGGTGTGAGCCCGGTGCGCATCGCGGTGGGCCCTTTTTTTGTAGGTATCCTGGTGTGCGGCCTCTCAGGCTTCAGCGCCCTGTACTTGGAACCGTTCTCGCGGCAGGAGTGGCGGACGTTCAAATACATGCATGCCCGCAAGAGCGTCGAGAGCATCATTGAAAATCGCCTTCAAGAAAAAACATTCCTTTCGGAGCTGTTTCGCACGGGCACTGCCGACATTGCTTTTTATGTCGACAAACTTTCACCGAACCGACGCGATTTTGAAGGGGTCTTTTTCGCGGTCACCGACAAGCAACAACCCTATTCTATGGTTCTTGTGGCCAAAGAAGGCACGTTGCAGAAAGAAGACGGCGAGGGCCTCACCGACTACGTTTTGACGCTCCGCAACGGGAGGCTCTATCAGCCCTCGGCTTCGTCAGGAAACACCTCGCTGTCGCTCGAGGACCTGTCGAAGGGTGGATCGTTGCGTGTGACGGCCATTCCCACGGTCACTCCGACGGTGACCCCCGCGGCTTCTCCTTCGGTCACGGTCGCGGTGACTTCTGAAGGCATGGCAGTGAACCCGCCGGCCACCTCTTCCGGTGCGACGCCCCAGCCGACGCCTGAACCGACACCAACACCGGCACCGACGCCTGTTCCCACGCCAACGCCCCCGCCCTGGACCGTTCATTACCAGTACCCAGAAGACTGGAGTGTCACTGGATTTCGCGAAATGCGTGTTTCCCTGTTGAACCTTTTTTCGCGCCAGTTTGATCCGGGGGCATTCGACGCCAACGACATCCGCTCACTCTACCCCCGCGACTACATTCGCGAGTTGCGCAAAATACGTTCCAGCGAAGAGTGGGGAAAGAACCAGCGGCTCGTGCGCGACCATTCTTTTTTCTACGAGCAGATTGTCGTTCCGCTGTCGTGTCTTCTTCTTCCTGTCATTGGCGTTTGCCTTGGCATCCAAGACCCCCGGCGGAAGGCTGGCCTGGCTTATTTGGGAATTGGCCTCGTCGTGTTCGTCTATTACGCGTCTATCATGACTTGCCAACAGCTCGCGTTGCGTTACGTCGTTCCTCCGGAAGTCACGCTGGTGGTGCCTCCTGTGGTTCTTGGGCTCCTGACGCTGTTGCTTCTTCTGTGGCGGATGCGGTACCCACCTTCCGTCCAATTTCTGGAGTTTCTCGGCATCGAGCTGCGTTTGAGGCTGGGGCCTCTCGCCCGTCGCTTCGGCGCGAGAAAGGGGGAGCGGTGATTTTCGCGCGTTACCTCGCTCGTGAGTTTCTGAAAATCAACGGGTTTATTATCGTCTTCTTCCTGGGAATGTATTGCATCATCGACTTTCTTGAAAAGAACACACGGTACTTTCCAAAGTACGACGCCCAAGGAGTCGTCATTTTGGAGTTTTACCTCACCCAGCTTCCCAAAATGTTTGTTGACCTCTTGCCGTTTTCAACCATGTTTTCGGCGCTTATCACGCTTTTCCTGTTTGCCAAGAACGGTGAAATTTCCGCCATGCGTGCGGCTGGAATGTCGGTTTTTCGCGTGTGTCGTCCGCTTGTCGTCATCGGCGGGGTTCTGTCGGTGGTGTCGTTCCTTATGAACGAATTCGTCGTGCCACTGTCCACGCTTCATTTGAAGAAGGTGGAAACGGTCAAAATCGAGAAATCGGAACTCGGTCGCATGTTTTTCGAAAGCAATTGGGTGAGGGGCGAGGGCAGCATCCTCCACTTCAAGTCGCTCAACCAGTTGGAACGGGGGCTCGAGGGGGTCGAGTATTTTGTCTTCAAGAACCCCGCGGAGGTGAAACTCTTTGTTCATGCGCGCGCTGCAGTCTTCGACACCGAAAAATCAGCCTGGACCCTGCGCGATGCACGTGTCACCACCTTCACCGATCAAGGTCGGCTGGAGAGGGTTGATTTTCAGGCTTTTTACCCTACAAACGTCGTTTCACAACCACCCCGTCTTTTGCGCGAGGGCGTGACCGCCGATCAAATTAGCTACCGGGAGTTGCGCGAGCTCATTGAGCAAAGCAAGAGAGCGGGTGGCGCCATCGCTAGCCGCGAGGTCGAGCTCTACCAGAAGCTTTCCCTGCCGCTCGCGAACTTTCTCTTCGTTTTCTTCGCTCTTCCCTTCGCCTTGCGGAAGGAACGCCAGGCGGATACATATATCGGCGTCATCTATTGCCTTGCGGCGGCCATCCTCTTTTGGGTCGGGAACCTCTCGATGCGGAACCTGGGGCAAAATGGGGTTGTGCCACCGCTCATTGCCGCTTGGGCTGTCACGGGCATTCTGGGGTTGTTCTGTTTCCTCCTTGTCCGGAAACTCGATCGCGCCATGTGAACCCGTTGCGGGCTTCCCTTCGTCACTTTCACTTGCGCCGGTTCGTAGCGGCGCTCCTTCACCAGGGGTGTCATGAGTCTCGATTTGAACGATATCCTCATTGCGGTTGCAAAGGGTCGGCTTTCGCCTGCGGAGGCGAAGTCCCAAATTGAAAAAGGACTGGAAAAAGGACTCGAAAAGGGCGTTGGCGATGGCCGTGAGGTTTTGGCCACCGCCTTCGACAAACTTCGCAAGAGCGTGCACGTCGACGAGCTGCTGAAAATCTCGAGCGGACTTGTTCAGCAAATAGCCGAGAATATGCCAGGCCAAATTGAAAAATTCCAAGAGAACTTGAGCCACAATATCGGCTCCATCAACGCGCTCGGTTTTTCGGCGGGAACCCCGGGAGTGGATGCCAAGCTCTCGGTGTTCCGCACCTTCCATGTGGGTGCGGATTCCGAGGTGGAAGGCAATCAGGTGGTGGGTTCGCAGTGGTTCGGGGTGAACTTCGACGACCGTGCGGTTGTGCGAGAAAACAAATTCACGGCCGTTCAGTTCAGCGAAGTCGCTGCCCTACGTTCGACACTTTCGGGCAACACACTGGGCTTGTCGCGCCTTTCCAACGTCACACTCGAAGAGGCCCGTGTCACTGAGAACCGGATTTCCAGGTCCACGTTCTCGGACGTCAGCTTCACCGAGTCGGGCCTGGAAAAGTGCCGGCTCGTGAAGTCAGAGATCTCTCAAACCGTGTTGAATGCGTCGAGGCTTTCGGAGTGTTCTTTCGATGCCGCGAGCTTCGCTGAGTGTGAATTCGACTCGTGCGAGCTCGTCGGCGTTACCTTCGAGAACTGCAGCTTCCGTGAGTGCTCTTTTGAGGAGGTTCAATTCACCGCTCAGGAGCCCCTGAAAATTGTGGGCGTCACATTGACGGGGCGCACCTTTCATCGCATCCGTTCGGCAAAGAGCTTTCAGGAAGCTCTGGGTTCGCCCGCGGGCTCCCTTGACGAAAAGCAACCTGAAGGGGATGAAGCGAAGCAGAGCACTGCCGCGCGTGGTCGCGGCAGGAAATCCAACAGCAAACGAGGTGTCAAATGACTGTTCGCGTGGGTATCAACGGCTTCGGCCGCATCGGCCGTTGCGTCCTCCGTGCCCTTCATGGCGTTAAAGACGTCGAAGTCGTCCACATCAACGACCTTACGAATGCGGCGACGCTCGCCCACCTGTTTAAGTACGACTCCGTGCATGGACCCGCGCGAGGCAAGGTAGACCACCGCGAGAATGCCATTGTCATCGATGGGACGCCCATCGGCATCACTGCCATTGCCAACCCGGCAGAAATTCCCTGGGGTCAGTCGAAGGTCGACGTTGTTCTGGAGTGCACCGGCCGCTTCACGAAAGGCGAAGAGGTGTCGGCTCACATCCGCGCGGGTGCGCGGAAAGTCATTCTTTCGGCTCCCGGCAAGGCCGTCGACAAAACTCTCGTCATGGGTGTGAACGATCACGAGTACGACGCGGCCAAGCACACCATAGTGAGCAACGGTTCATGCACCACGAACTGTCTGGCGCCTGTGGCAAAGGTCGTTCACGAGGCCTTTGGCGTACGCAAGGGCCTGATGACAACCATCCACTCCTATACGAACGACCAACGGATTCTCGACCTGCCTCACTCCGACCTCCGGCGCGCGCGCGCAGCCGCACTTTCCATGATTCCGACGAGCACAGGCGCTGCGAAGGCGATCTCTGAAGTCATTCCCGCCCTCAGCGGAAAGCTTCATGGCATCTCGGTTCGTGTGCCTACGCCTAATGTGTCTCTTGTCGACGTGACCTTCGAAGTCGAGAAAAAGGTAACGGCGCAGGAAGTGAACGACGCGCTTCGTGGAGCGTCTGAGGGCGCGCTGCGGGGCATTCTCGGTTTCTCAACCGAGCCTTTGGTCAGCTGCGACTTCAATGGCAACCCGTTGTCGTCGGTGGTGGATGCTGAGTACACCACCGTGATTGGCGACAATATGGTCAAAATCCTTTCGTGGTACGACAACGAATGGGGCTTCTCGAACCGCCTCATTGAACTCACGCGCCTGGTGGCCACGGGCAAAAAGTGAAGAGAGTCTCGCAAAGGGTCTCCTCTCTATAGTATGTGGATGCCCTCAGAGGCCGACCCTTGGGGGTCGGCTTTTTTTATGAGGGCGTCTGGCCGCGGTGAATTGTTTTTACCGGAGACGGGCGCGTCCATACCAGTGACGCCGATGGTGTTGGCGTTCAAGTGCAGAGGCGGCAAGATTTGCCAGCAGCGATTCATACGACAGGCCGCCTTGCGCAGCTATCTTGGGTAACGCGCTGTAGAAATAAGAGAGCCCAGCTAAAGGGTTTGCTTCCATAAAGGTAACAACGCCGTTTGAATCGCGTTTCCAGTCAAGGCGTACGAAATCTTCGAATCCGGCGGCGTGGGCAAGGGCAAGGCCTTGAACAACGAGGCTTCTTTCCTCGGTTGCGGTGAGGGACGGGAATGTTACCTTTTCGCCCATGAACGTCTTCGATTTGTTGGCAAGGCCGTAGACTCCGTCTTCCACTTCGATGCGGGCAGGAGGGAGTGGCCGAAGGGGATGTCCCAAGAGCGCGGTCGTGAGCTCCTCTCCGGGTAAAAGGGTTTCGACGAGGACACCGTCGGGAAAGCGCTCAAGGAGAATGTGCGCCTTGCCTCTCGCTTCGTCGGCGGAATGCGAGACCGAAGTTGATGCGTCGACTCCCATGCCTGACCCTTCGCAATCGGGTTTTAAGAAGTGAGGTTGGTTGGTCAGGCGCGAGGGAATGGCGTCGCAGTCCTCGCGCGTGCGCACCACGAAGAAGTCGGCTGTAGGGACGCCCACTTCGCGGCAAAGGATTTTGAGCAGGCTCTTGCGCATGGCAATGCCTTGAGCGAGGGGTGACGAGCCGATGCAGGGGATTCCTGCGAGTTCACAGAGGGAAGGAATCCATCCTTCGCGCGCCGGCGATCCCCATCCCTCGACGAGGGAGTGAACAAGATCCAAACTCGAGATGTTCTTCTCCCAGTGCGACCAAAAACGAGCATCGAGTGCGAGTGGCACGACCTCGAATCCCAGCTTCAACCAAGCCTGCCTGATGCGCTCGATGGTTTCGGAGGTCTCCCACTCGGCAGTGGCATCGTGGGGGAATGGAAAGCCCGCGGTCGCATCGAGAGGAGTGGGGACGTCGACTGCGAGACCAATGCGTTTGCCTCTGAACGTGCTTTCGAAGTGACTGCTGAAGTGTGTCGGGCACGCGGACAATCTGGAGTTCTCGTTGGAGTCGGGATGTTCAGTCATGTCGTTTGCCTGTTACGAAAAGTGAGAGAGAAAAAAATGTTACGATGCGCCTCCGGAAAACTACCAATTTTTTTTCAGCTGGTTTAGATTGAGATCAAGAAATCGGTTTTTCGCTTGTCGCTCGATTTTCGAGAGTCTCCCAAAGGGTTCTTTGAAGGGTTGCGAGGCGGCGTCTGGTTTCTTCCGCACTTGTGTTTTGTCGTTGTTTTTCAAACGTATGTTGATCTTCCGTAGGAGATGTTGCCATGGTCGTTAAAGCCTCCAAGCCCGCCGCCAAGAAACCCGCCGCCAAGAAACCTGCCGCCAAGAAGCCTGCCGCCAAGAAGGCAGCTGCCAAAAAGCCTGCGGCGAAGAAGAAGGTTGCAGCGAAGAAGCCTGTAGCGGCAAAGAAGCCTGCGGCGAAGAAGAAGGTTGCAGCGAAGAAGCCTGTCGCCAAGAAAACGGCAGCGAAGAAGCCTGCCGCCAAGAAAACAGCAGCCAAGAAGCCTGCAGCCAAAAAGCCTGCAGCCAAGAAGACAGCCGCGAAGAAGAAGCCTGCCAAGGCCAAGAAGCCTGCTAAAAAAGCCGTCGCCAAGCGCGGTCGTCCGAAGAAGGAAGGCGCTGCCGCTCCTAAGAAGCGCGGCCGTCCGAGCAAGCTCGAGAAGCTTCGCCAGCTCGTTCGTCGCGGCCGTCCTCGCAAGACCGCCGGCAAGAAGAACGGTGGCGACTCGCTTTCGCAAGAAAACGGCACGACGCTTGGCGAGCAAGGCATCGAGTAAGCCCACACGGGTCGAACGGGCTTGTGTACACGGGCTTCTGATTTCGACTCGCAGCTGGCTTTCCCGGAATGACTTGCGAGGACCGCGAGGAGATTTTACTCTCCTCGCGGTCCTCGCTTTTTTCCGTCTGCTTGCCCGCAACGGAGCTCCACTCCGAATCTAAGAGAACTCTTCATGGACTTCGTCGCCACTCAAGCCACTGAGGCTCCTGATGCCTCGGAACCGGCTGCTTCCTTGCTGAAATGGTATGGCGCTTTTCAGCGTGACCTGCCCTGGAGACGAGAGAGCACTTCTTACCACTCCTGGATTTGTGAAGTCATGAGCCAGCAGACAACTCTGGCCGTTGTCGTGCCCCGCTTTCTTCGATTCATCGAAGTCCTCCCCACCGTGCATCACCTCGCCACCTGCGACGATGCGACTCTGCGATCCCTGTGGTCGGGACTCGGTTACTACGCGCGCGCAAGAAACCTTCGGAAAGGCGCACTCCACATTACGGAGGCGCTTCAAGGCCGGTTCCCCGGCTCTTCTTCTGAGTGGCTTCAAGTGCCCGGAGTTGGCCCCTACACGGCGGCAGTCATTGCGAGCATCACATGCAAAGAACCCATTGCCTGCGTCGACGGGAATGTCGTGCGGGTGGTGAGCCGACTCCTTGCACTCACTCGCGCAGAAGACGTGTGGAGTGTGGAGGGTCAGCGTCGCATTCAGGTGCACGCCCAAACGCTTCTTGAAAGTTCGCAGAGAAGTCGAACACACCCAGGCGACTTTAACCAAGCGATGATGGAGCTTGGTGCGACACTTTGCTCCAAGCACACCCCAAAGTGCGAAGTGTGTCCACTTTCGTCGAGTTGTGAGGCGCGCCGCCAACGCATCCCACTTTCATGCCCACCTGCAAAGCCCCGGAAGGCAAAGAAAGAGGTCTCTCTCCATGCCCTGGCGTTCGTGAGCATCGATCCGGTTGAGCATGAAGGGCAAGAGGAGTTGCGCAACACCGCGCATGTTCTTTTCGTCGATCGTGGCCGCGGCTTTTTGAAAGGAACACGCGGACTCCCCTTGGCGCATCAAGAGGAGCTGGACTCCTTTGCCGCCACGCAGCCTTGGCCTCTCGAATTCGGGAAAACGTCGGCAGCTGCCTTTTCTCACACCATTACCCACCACGCTCTGTCTGTGGTGACGCACGTGTGCGTCGTTCCTCCGAAGGGTTCTCTTCCCTCGCCCGCTTTCAGCAGAAGAGATGTGGAAAATTTTGCCGTACGGACCCTCGGCGCTCACCACTGTACATGGCTTCCTGTCCGCGACGTTCCTTCCGCGCTCTCAACTTCGCTCGACACAAAAGCATGGAGTGCCCTTTCGCTGCGCACCACTTGGCAAAGGGAAGCATGTCAAAACCCCTGACACCAGGGGCACCCACATGTTCCCGGGAAATCCCCCAGGATTGCTGTTACTCTCTCTGCAGAACGGTCGCCGAACCGACGTTCTAGAGGGGTTGCGATGCCAAGGCTTACACGTGTCCTGTCGCCCTACATCAACGGACGGTTCGCTCTGCTTGCGAAACCCGAACGCACTTTCGAGGCGCTCGATCCGGCAAAGCCGGGCGACGTTCTTGCCACCATGGTGTGGAGCAAAGATCTGGTGGGCGAGATCACAGCGGGCATGCGCACCGCACGGTTGGAACATCAAAAGCTCGATCTCGAAGCGCGCCTCGCGCTCGTCACGCGCTTTGTTTCGGCATTGCGCGACCGCTCTGAGGAACTCAAGCGCGAGATGATGCGTGAACTCTCTCGCTCTCGAGCGGCAGTCGACGAAGAATGGGCACTGTGCGAAGAACTCTTCGGCATTCTGCCTCCGTTTTGCCGCGACGCGCTTGGCGAGAAAACGGAACAGTCGGGCTGGAGCTGGTCTTACGCCCCTGTGGGCCTTTGCCTTCTCTCTGCGAACGTTTCGCTTCCCATCTATTCGCTGCTGTCGGCAACATTACCCGCACTTGTGGCCGGCAACGCAGTGTGCGTGCGCCCTTCCCTGCATTGCCCTCTCTCTGCCGTCGTGCTTGCCGAGTGCGCGCACGCGGTTTCGCTTCCCGCAGGTCTTTTTCAGGTGGTTTTCGGCGACCTCGAAACGTCTCGACGCCTTTTGCTGTCTCAGCAGTTCGACTGCGTCCTTTGTTCGGGTGGCGAAGAAACTTTGGAACAGATTCGGCGGGATCTGTCTGCGAACCAAAACATCCGCATGGTGCTTTGTGGCGGAGGCAAGAATGCCGCCCTCGTGCTTCCGTCTGCAAATATCGAATTGGCCTCCCGCCACATTCTTTATGGCGCCACCGTTGACTGCGGCCAGCGGTTGGAGTCGACGGGCCTCGCGTTCGTTCATGAAAGCATTCTTGATACCCTCACCGACTCGCTTGTGGCCCAGGCTAAAATCATGCCCATTGGCGTGAAATCTGATTTGGGAGATGCCTCCCGTCACACAATGGGGCCATTGTGCAGCGCCAATTCCTGGGAACGTTACTTGCGCTTTCAAGGCATCGCCGCACGAGAGTCGGCCGAAACTCTCCGCTGGGGAAAACCCATTGACAACACCGGTGATGGCTTTTTTGTGTCGCCGGGAATCCACCTCATGCCCGCCAGCAAGGTGAGTGCGAGCGTTTATGCCAGCAATGCCTTCTTTGGTCCCGATGTGTGCATTGTTCCTGTTGTCGAGGCTGGCGAGGCGGTCGAAATTTTGAACGCCATGCAGGCGTCCCGCGTCTTAGGCGTTCACACAGCCTTCGAAGAGGAGCTCTTGCGTGTGAGACGCGACTCCCACGTTCCCACGGTCACCTGGAACACCCCCACCACGGAACTCAACACCCACCTCCCTACGGTGGGGCGCGGGCGCGCTGGAAACAGCTACGTCACAGGCATTCGTTTCCTATTCAACACTGTTTACCCGCGCACCTTGAACAAGGTTCTTCTTGCTTTGTTGGTTGCCATCTTCGCTTCGCTCTTTGGGAGTGCGGTGTTCGGAGTCTCCGTTGCGCGTGCAGACTACAAGAAAGCCGTAGAAGGCAACGAAGTGGTGAAAGGGAAATTCTACCCCAAAGGGGGTCGATTTCAGCTCAACATAGGCGGTGGCACCATTTTGAACCAGTCGTTCATCGACACCTACCTTATTACGGGGTCCGCCACCTACCACTTCAATGAATGGCACGCGCTCAACGTCGAAGGGTTCTTCGGCATTTCAAGCGACCGCAACGAACGCACCTGCGTCGAAAGTTTTTACCGCGACACCAAACGTGCTGCGCAATATGGCCAGGGCTCGGAAGAGTGTGGCGAAGTCGCGAACCCTGCGAAAGGAAACGCCAGCACGCCGGCGAATTCCAATGCCGACAATGCGGCTTACCCGAATGCCGACGAAGCGAAAAGGCAAGAATTCAAGGACTACGCTCCCCTCGCACGCAAGCCCGCCTACATGCCCATTCGTCAAATCAACACCCTGGCCATGGTGAACTACCAGTGGACCCCTGTGTACGGAAAAGCCCTCTGGTTTTTGTCGTGGGTGGGGTACCTCGACCTTTATGCGAACGCGGGACTCGGACTCGCCATGAGTGAATACTCGCCCTACGTCACCACCTTTCCCGATGGCCGCGACGCCAAAGATGGAACGACCAATGACAACGAGTACGGCGTGGAAGGGCGACCCACTCCCCTAAGTGAAACAAGCCCCACGGTGGGTTTGGGCGTGGGGAGCCGTTTCTTTTTCGCCAAACACATGATGCTCAATATCGATCTCCGCAACTTTACAGTGGTGGCGAAAACCGGAGACAGCTCTTTCATGAACTTTTTCGCCCTGTGGGGCGGCGTCGGCGTTATCTTCTAACGGGGGCTGGGGGGCTCGCGTCGTGCATTGAGATCGGGGGGAGAAAGGCATGCCGACGCTGTTTGTGCCGCCCACCGAGTTCGTGACCGAGAATCCCGAGGTGGCCACCAGGCTTCGCGCCTCGGCCGAAAGTTTCGTCAACGGAAAGCTTGCCGAGCTTGGGCTGCGCGGGGCGCCGCGGCGCACGGAAATGCGTGGCGCGTTTCGGGGCTTGCGCGAATATGAATGGAACGGGCCCCGCGACGCGCTTTTAGGCTCTGTTTTTTTGCTCCCGAGCGGAAAGGTGCAGGCGTCCGAATTTTCGCGTGTCGTTTTTTTTGTTTGGCGCGACGATTGCCTCTTGGCGGGAGCCAACTGGGAGCCAGGCACAGCACCTTTGCGAGGAATGCCCACCGAAGCCCAGCGCGGAGGCGGCTCCCTCGCGCAACAAAGCGCGCGCTCACCCGAAGGGCGAAGCCCTCTTCGGTGGGAGTCGAGTGCCACGGGTCCCCATTCGAAACGCCTTTCTCTTCTGTTCGAAGCGATAGGCGGCGAACAGCTTGCGGCAGGCGGTGAGGTGGTGAATGCGTCGCTGGCCAGGCTGGCTTGCAAGTGGATTCCCCCGCGCCAGGAGCCCCTCGCTGCGGCCGCAACCCCGAACTCGGCAAGCTCGAATGCCGAGGTCACATCCGACTCCAAAGAAAAGGCGGCCCCGTCGGCACCCCTCTCGTGGCCCGCTGTTGTCCCCACGCCCGCCGTGCGCAAGCCCGACTTTCCCAGACGCGCTCACCGCGTCGTTCGCGCAGAACTCACTTTCTCGGGCCCAGGGGACGCGTGGCCGGGCGCCGTGGCAAACGTTTTCATCACCGATGGGGTTTTTGGGAGCCGCAAGGAAACCCTTGTGGGCGCAGACCCCGAAGGCAAAACTTCTCCTTTTGCTCCTGTTTCGTTGGCCCAAGCCGCCGCACGCGCTCTGGCGCCCAGTGTTCACGACGTGCGCCAAACGTCTTTCGCTGTCGTGCGACGCCGCGGCAGGTGGCTGTATTTAAACAGGGGGCGCGCATACGGTCTTGAAATAGGCACGCATCTCATAGGCCCCGGCGGTGCAAAACTGCACATCATCCAATTCGCTCCCGACGAAAAAGGAGTTGACGTGGGCATCGCGTTGGTGCGCGAAGAAGCTCTCGCTTCGCCTTTGAAAGAAGGCGATGTTCTGACTTTCGACGGCACCGAATTTCCATTGCGTTCTGCTCCATCGCTTGAAACGAACCCGCTCTAATGGTTTCATGACGGCGTCAAGAGACAGGTCGCGGCCCCGCATTTCGAGGTCGCACTTCCCACCCGAACGAAGGACGGTCGTCATGGCAAAAGAAATTCGGAGCTTCAAGAATCTCCTCGGCAAGCTCGACGGCATTAGCGACGCCCAGCTCGAAGCTCACTTTGGCCTTTACGAAGGGTATGTGAAGAAGCTCAATGAAATTGACGAAAAGCTCACGAAAACCGACCGTGGTTTAACCAACTACAGCTTTGGCGAATACGCGGAACTCAAGCGTCGTTATGCCGTTCCATACAACGGTGCCTTTCTGCATGAAATGTACTTCGACAACCTGACGCCCACCGCCGCTCCCAGTTCGGAATTCGAAAAACTCGCCACGGCCACCTTCGGCAGCGTTGACGCCTGGAAAGCCGACGTCAAAGCCACAGGCCTTGCTGTTCCGGGCTGGGTCATTACCTGCCTCGACACCACAACAGGCCGGTTGAACAACGTGCAAATCATGGAACACCATATCGGCTTCACCGTGAACAGCATTCCCCTTCTGGTGATGGACACCTGGGAACACGCCTTCTTCCTCGACTACAAGGCGAACCGCGGCGCCTACATCGACACCTTCTTCAAAAACATCAACTGGAACACCGTGAACGATCGCACCACTCAGGCTCTCAAGCTCACGTCGAAGTGAGTCAAGGCCCCGCGGCGTTGTCGTTTGAGTCGGCGTCGGATTCCGAGGCCGCCTGTACAAAGCTTTCGTCCGCGTTCTTTGCAGGTTTTGCGGCCGTCGTGAGCCCTAGGGCCGAGAGCTCTTGGGCGTAACTTTCGTCTTTGCGAAGCGGAGCGAGGTCGGCGTCGCGCAGGGCGAGTTCCCTCAACTCGGCGTTCATGCCAATGGCCTCTCGCAGCGCGACGACAGCCTCTTGCTTGCGTCCCAGAAGCGACAACATGCATGCCCGATTGTAATGATGCGTGGGTTGATCGGGGCGCAGAGTCGAGGCGCGCTCGAAGTCTCGCAAAGCCGTGTCGTATCGCAGAGCACGGTACGACACGTGTCCGCGCGAGGAAAAGAGGTCGTCTCGAGTGGGTTGCAAGGCAATGGCGGCTGTAAAATGATCGCTGGCAGCCTGGAGATCCTTCCGCTCGGACGCGAGGTTGGCGAGCGTCACATGCACGTACTCTTGGAGGGGATCCCGCTTCACAATCTCTTCAAGACCCGGTCGCAGGAGCTCTCCCTTGCGGCGTCGTAAAAATTCCTCGGTGAGCGGAACAAGAATATTCGCATTTCTCATGCCTGCCAAAACAGCCTCACGACCCGTGGCGGCAGCTTGTGTTTCATCGTTTGCTCCGAGCCTCGCGATGGCAAGGTGGCTGAGAACGAGAGCCTTCGAATCGGCTGTCGAAACGCGTGTCCCCAGGTCTTCCGCCTTGCGGTCGAGAACTTCTCGGACGCGTTCGAGGTGTGCGGAGGCCGATTCGAACCGCCGGAGCACGGCGTATTCAAGCACGCCAAGCTGGAGTCTCGATTCCATTTCGTTGCCCAGTGACACCGCCTTCAAATAGGCGTCACGAGCCTTGTCGGGGCTGTTTTCTTCCGCCAGAGCCATGCCCGCGCGGTGCCACAACCACCGGTCGGGATAGACAGCCGCGAACCGAGACAGGCGTTCACCCACGGTGCCCCCACGCTGTGTGGCTTTCGTCAGGGCCAGTGCGATGGCGGGAGAGAGGTCGTCCATGGGATGACCGCGTTCAAGAGCATCTTGTGCCGATTCAATGGCTTTGTCGGGGTTCGAATCGCTCCAGTAACGGGACTCGAACACCTTTGTGTCGAGGTGTTCGGGGAATCTTTTCGACGCCGACTCGAAGAGGGCTGCGGCCTGAGCCGTTTGCCCCATGGCAAGAAGAATTTCACAGACAAGGTAATTTCCGAGTGGCCTTTCGGGTGCGAGGTCACGCACATGCGCGGCGAGAAGTGCCGAGCGTTGAATCTCTGCAGGCTCCTTGAGTCCATTCGCGATTTGCCAGAGGACAAACCGCGAGAGGTCGGCATACGCTTCGATGTTTCGAGGAGCGAGCCGAATGGCGTCCACAAGAAGCAGTTCGGCCCGCCCTCTGTCTTCGGGAAAGGAATCGACAATGAGCTTTTTGGCCGTGTTCACCATGTCCCGAGACCGCTGTTCATCAGCCGAAAGCCGCTGCTTTTCCGATGTGCGGGGTTTGGCAAGCGTTTCGCGTTCCCATGCCCGCAAGGAGTCCAGTTCAGCTTCGGCGCGCAGGGAAGTCACGCTTCCTGCAGCAT
>JADCJN010000101.1 GCA_020247005.1 Silvanigrellales bacterium | reverse complement strand
AACTCAGGGTCTACGGTTCGGATACTCTTGTCTTTTTCAAATGTCCAATTATCTTCCTGTTACGCGGCGCCCACTCTTCAGCGAGAAGAGCCGGCGGCTCTACTCGCTTCGTAGTGGGTAGAGCCTAAACGTATTGGCCAAAGCAGGAATACCAGAACTTAAGTCTGAAGGTGTTCCAATTTCTGAAGCCGTACCCCTCGCGCTTCACAAGTTTTGCCTTGCAATTGAATCGCTCAGTTCCGCTCTCAGTTCTCCAAGAGCCGCCGCATCATGGCGGTTTGGTCGGCAAGAAGGCGAATGAGTGTTTCTTTGGCCTCATGAGAAAGTCCACCCTGGGACTTCCGGCTGCTGCCCACGGGACGTCCGCGTTTTGCTGCCGCCCCTGTTGCTGCCGCCTTTGGGGTCGCAATCGCTTTCTTGGACTTGCTTGGCCCCTTTGGCCTCCCCACACGACGTTTCTCAGCGGCTTGCGATGTTATGCCGCCTGGCTTCGCTTCGGAAAGCTGCGGCAGCCCGAGAACGTGAAACCAATTCGAGAAGGCCTGCCGCGAGGCACCGTGCTTTTTGTAGACAGAGGCACGTTCCGCAACAGAGAGCATGCCCTCGAGCTCGGAGTGGACCTTTTTGATTTCCGCGTCGGTGAAATCCTCACGCGTCTTCTTTGGCATGCAGCATCTCCTTAGGAAGGAATTTCCGCAGAGCCTATAGGCGATGTGTTCGCGCGGCAAGACGGGCAGACCGCACACGAAGGAACAGAGCCTGCCTTTTGAGGTGACAACGTGCAACTCCTGCCGCGCAACTCCGCCCTAAGCGACTATTCTGGAGGGGAACGGGATCAGGGTGTCACTCACATGCCCCCAACCGCGACTCCCATGCCATACACAGGAGTTCCTTGATGCGCCCTCTTAGGACGTTTCCCCTCGCACTTACGCTCACCTTGGCTTCACTCGCATCGTTGGCCGCATGCAAAACGCGTACGTACAATTCACAAGCAGACTCTACAAAGGGCGTGCCCGAAGGCCTCACAGCGACGTATGAGAGCGACCCGACTCGCCCCGATGTCATGAAGTTTGAAATCATCGCAATCAATTCGAGAGGCCAGCAAACATCTGTCGTCACGCGGTATGCCTTGGGCGGTGCAGGATTTTCCGACCTTCAATTCTTGAGGGATCCGGACAAAAAACTGGACCCCAGTTCGTCTCAGACTTCGGGCAACGGCACGAACACGGACAGCAATCTGTTCGGCTCCTTGCTGACTCAGATCCAAGACGAGAAATATGGCTACGTCTCGAACACCCCTTGGACGTGCAGAGACGCAGAAGCGTTCGTCTACGATTCCCAAAAGGGCGATCCCAACCAACTTTGCCTTATTGAAATGCACACCATGGGCCGCCCGGGTTCCGTCTCGGTCATTCTGATTCCGCTCGACCTGCGCACGGCTGGGAATGGCGTTCTTGACGAAAAAGTTGTGAAGGAAGCGATAGCAAGAAAGCTTCGTGTGGACCCGGCTTGGGGTGCAGCGAAAATCGCCGTGAGCGTGGGCGTGAAGACCCGTCCCATTGCGAATGGCCATCCGGAGCGAACGAATGAAGGCATCGACGTCAATGGCGCCGCAACGGCGATTTACGACGTCTACGAAAAGTACAAAGACGTGGTCGACGACCTCACCCGCAACACTTGCTTGCGCAACTATTCGTCGGTTCTCACAAAGTGGACGGACGTGGCAGAGCACTATTGGTGTCAGTTCCCACTGGAAGCGCTTCCAAGCGAAGATTCTTCGAAACAAGGCGCGCGCACCTGTTACATAACAAAGCTCCTGGAACTCAAAGGTGCCGATGACGGCGCAGGCTTGAGCATCACCCGTCCTGAATTGCCAAAACTTGCTGCGGCCATAGGCCTCCGCCAGTATCACGACGCCGCGTATGAACATTGCGTTGCGCAAGGAGAAGGTCCATTTGTTTGGATCGATTCCGACCCCAACCGCAAAGCTGCCTTCAAGTACATCATGCAGGCCGTTCAGCTCGCTCAAGACTTTAACCTTGAAAGCGAACAGAAAGCCGTCAACGAATTTTACCGTCGCATTGCGAAGCCGCGCGCGCGTCGGGTGAACGACACGTATCCCGTGTGGCTCCCCGAGCAACCTCGTTACGCAGAAATCATCAAGTTCCAGGCCCTCACACGTCTGGGTTTCGACCTTCTTCTCAAGAGGCCCTATGACCAGTGGCTTAAGACCAACCCCACGGGCCCAGGCGTTCCAGGGCGCTTCGCCTCTGCGAAGGCATCGGGTTCGAACGCGGAATCTGCCGCGCCGAAGTCGTCGACGAGAGAATGAGCAAGTGACCATCGTGCAGACCTGTTCCCTTTGCACCAGACTCCGCGCGCTCAAGGGCTCCGACGCACCCTTGGCGCGCAACCGTTGGACCACGCTTTTCGAAGGTCCCTTCTTCAAGCAATGGCCAGGGTCGCTGATGCTCGTGTCGAACAGACATGTGCAAGAACAAACCGACCTGAGGCCGTCGCACGCGCGCGAGGTGTGGCTCGACATCCTTGACGCCGAACGGGCGCTTCGCCTGACGACAGGGTGTCAAAGGGTCAATTTCGTGAAGTTTGGAAACGTGGCGGCTCACCTTCACTGGCATTTGATACCGCGTTACGCAGAGGAACGTCACCCCACTCTCACCCCGTGGGAAATTCTGCAAGCGCACCCTGCCTTGAAGGAAACAGAAACAAGAGCCAAGGCCGAAGCTGTTTATAGGGAACGCACACAGGAGCCGTGGCATTCCCAGGGTCTCCTCGTTTCCCGAGAAGAGCTTGTGACACGCGAGGCCGAGCACTTCCTTTTGAAAGCGAACTCACGTGAAACCGGCGTTTTTGGTGCTGCGCTCTTTCTGCGGCCCAAAAATGCCGAGGAGCGGGCCACAGCAAACACTTTGCCGCTGCCCGTTGTTTTGGAGCGCGCGCGCGCGGAGCCTGCGGGGTGGGAATCGTTCCTCATGCAGAGGAATTATCTCGACCGGTCGTGGGACCATTTCGGAGGCAATGGAGAGCCCGGGGAGTTTCCGGAAGAAACCATGCGCAGAGAAGTGAAGGAAGAATCGGGCTGGGAGGTTGGTCCAAGCTTGGAAGTCACCAGGCAATGGGCGCACGGCCTCTTGCAGGGCTTTTTGTTTCTGGCCCGCCCGGCCCCTCAAGCCTCGGATGCCCCTTGGTGGATGCTCGACCACCCCGCTCGAACAGCCTGCGACGAAGTCGCCGATGCCCGCTGGTTTGCCCTGGATACCTTGGCTGCTGGCCATGGAGTTCCAGAGTCTGTCGCGGGCCGCCACCGTGCACTGCTGGCCGGCCAAAGCGACTTTCTTGTCACAACCAGAGTCTAAATCTAGGCCAAACGCGAAGTGTCGCAAGGGTTTGCGCTGAATCCTGTCATTCAAAGAAGACGCTAACACTTCTTTTTGTCTGTATTCTTCTTTCTGAATTCAGGATTTTGGCGAGATCATGTGAACAAGTGGCGTTTCGTCGGCGTTCCCCTGAGTTCAAGTTATGCACGTTTGACTGAGACTTAGACTCCCTAGTAGGAAAAACAATACCCCCCTTGAGGAACAACAAGATTGACTTGACGGCCAATCACGACCCAGGTATTGCTTGTGGAGGAAAACCCACAATAAATACAAATGCTAAGGCGGGGCGGGCGGAGGCCCGGCGGGCGCCACGCCGGCATGAGAAGGCCGCGGTCAGGGGAAACTGCCCGGCCGTTGTCTTCTCATGCAGGGGCGACACCGCACAGGAACGCCTCCGGGTTTGGTGTTCCTCAGAACGAAAAGTTCTCGCCCAGATAAACTTCGCGCACCTTCTCAAGACTGGCCACAGTCGTGGGGTCGCCCTCTGCAAGAATGTGCCCGCCGGCAAGAATATAGGCTCGTTCGCAGATACCCAAGGTCTCGCGCACATTGTGGTCGGTGATAAGCACGCCGAGGCCTTCTTCGCGCACGAGACGCGAAATCAGCTTCTGAATTTCGTCGACCGTCACCGGATCAATTCCGGCAAAGGGCTCATCGAGAAGCAGAAACCGAGGAGAAATCACAAGAGAGCGAGCGATTTCAACCCGCCGGCGCTCACCTCCCGACAAAGAAAGGCCCATGCTCTTTCGAATGTGCCCGATGCCGAACTGCTCAATGAGTTTTTCGAGGAGGTCGGCGCGTTCCTTGCGCGGAGTGCCCCACACTTCCATCACCGCAGTGATGTTCTGCTCCACCGTCAGCTTTCGAAACACGCTCGCATTTTGGGGCAGGTAACCGATTCCCATTCGAGCGCGGGCGTGAATAGGAAGGTGAGAGATGTCGATGCCGTCGATTTCCACGCGGCCCGATGTTGGCCGCAAGAGCCCCACCGTCATGTAGAAGCTCGTTGTTTTCCCGGCGCCATTGGGCCCCAGCAATCCGACGATTTCCCCTTTGCGCACGTAAAAACTGACGTCTTCCACCACCACACGGGCATCGAATTTCTTCATAAGATTGAACGAATGCAGGGTCGAACTCATTTCTTCTTCTCCATGCCCTTTGCCGGAGAGGAGCTCGAACCTTTTTCACCTTGCTGGGCATTTTTAGGATCCACGACGCTCCTTGCGGACCGGATACGGATGTCGCCGGTGTCGAGTGCAAGCTCCATGACTTCCCCTTGGAGAAGCTCCTTGCCGCGCCAAATTTTCGGCTGACCTTTTAAAATGACCCTTCGCTCTTGCACAAAATACTCGATTTCGTTGGCCACCGCGCGGATCTCAGGGACGCGTGGATTGGGCCGCTTCAAAATACTCACACGTCCCTTGGCAATGGCTCTGTCGGGAGTCGTGGTTCCGGCCTTGGAATACAACTCCGCGATGTCGCTTTTCATCAGTGTGTCGTCTTGGCGAATCTCCACGTTGTTTTTCAAGAGCAGAATGCCCTTGCCCAGGGAACCTTCCAGTTCGTCGCCTTGCCAAGCGATGGGTGCATTGGAATCGTGCTTCACGGTGTCGGAACCAAAAAGGCCCCCCCCCTTGTTGTCTTTTCCAGGAGCCGGCGACCCCACAGCCGCGGGAGGTTTGACTCCTTCCTTCGTGCCGGCGCCTGCCGGAGGCGTTGAATGCGCCTGGGCATTGGCGCCTTCGCGAGGGTTCGATTTCAACGTGCCGGAATCGGGTCGTCCTGTTGCCGTTCCCGTGGGAAGCGGCGCCGGCGTGAGGGGAAGTTGAGGAAGTTCATCGACGAAATCGGCATGGGCCAGAGGGGCAACCCACAGGGCAAAAATGGCCATCCAGGGAAGAACGATGGGAAGGCGGCTATGGGCAAGCGTCATTCTCTGCGTCCTCAAGGAGAGCTCTGTGTTTTTTGGCGGGCATTCGATTTTTGAATTTCTGTTTGAGCAGGTGGCAGGAGTTCTCCGGAAACACGACCTCCCAGACGGAAATCTTGGGTGTCCATGTTGTACGTGAGGCCTTTGCCTCGCAAGCTTCGCCCAGGGCCATCGAGAGTCACCACCTCAGATGTTTCGAGGATTCCCTTCTGGAAATCGACTTTCACCTTTCGCGTGCGAACGGCATCTTCGCCCGCAAGCGTGATGACGACGTCGCCGGGAATTTCTACCTGTTCGAGTTTCTTGTCAGCATCAAAGAACCCCCCTGTGCCCAAAACCTGCAAGGTGGCCAAAGCGCGTTTCGTTTCCACAGCCATTCGAGGAAGACCTTTTTCGTCGAAGTCCTCGTACTTCACCGCTCCTGCAAGAACGATGCGGCCATTGCTAAAGTAACGACCTTCGTCGGCAGACACCCGAGAAGACACGACCCCGTCTCGATACTGTTGAGAACGGAAGGGGCGAATGGTGAGCAGCTCCGACGTAAACGCGCTGCCCATCTTCTGCGCTTCGAATTCCGCAGAATAGGTGGTCATGTAGGCCTGCTGAAACCAGACGCCGAAGGCGACAACGAGCAGGAAGACGATGGCAAAAGTGCGGCCTCCCAAAATTCCTCCCGGTGCGAAGCGCTCGACTCCCGCCACGATATCAGAGCGAAGTTGCCTTTGGCGAGGAGACCTGACTCACAAACGCCTCGAGAAACGGCAAACCAGCCGTGGAACCAAAACTCTCAGGATGAAACTGGCAAAGCAACCAGGGAGCTTGCTTCGAGACGGCAACCAAAACAGAGTTCTCGGCTTCGGCAACAATGCGGAACCCAGCTCGAAAAGCGTCATCGTCTGTGCGCACACACAGCGAATTGTGAAGAGTCACATGGCCTCGCAGGGCCCGTATCGCACCAAAGGCTCCACCCAGAAAAAAAGGGGAATCCATTTTGAAACGTCTGCCGTGCACGGGAAGGGTGTCCAAACGTTGAACGTCGGCGCCCGCGGCAAATGCGACGCACTGGAGTCCAAGGCACACCCCAAGGAGGGGTGGCGGCGCCGGAAGGGCCAAAAGCGCTTTGCAAAATGCCACCGTCGCGGGATGTTCTTGCGGGTGCCCTGGGCCGGGTGACAGAACGACACCTTCGTAAGACCCCAAAAGCGGATCGAAGGCATCGGGAAAGGCATCTGCGCCCCGTTCCACGGTCACGACATCGACCTCCGCGCCCAAGGCCGAGAGTGCAGCAACAAGATTCGCGGAAAAAGAATCTTCGTGGTCGAGAAAAAGCAGTCGTGTCATGGCGGACCCTTCCAAAAACGCGCCACGGCTTCGAGCTTCCAGCGGATCTCTTCGCACTCGGCCTTGGGGTCTGAAAGAGCGGTGACACCCACACCCACACCCACGTTGACGCCGCGGCTATCGACAAAGACACTGCGGATGCAGACCGACGAGTCGAATTCGCCCCCGGAGTCAAGGACACCCACAATGCCCGTGTAAGCGCCTCTGGGTTCCGTTTCCAATGCGTCCAGAAGCTCACGCACACGTTTTTTGGGCGTTCCTGAAACCGACCCGGCAGGAAGTGTGGAAGCCAGAATAACCTCTGGAAATGCCTTCTGCTCGCGAAGCGTGCCGAACACCGTGCTTTGCATTTGCAGCAGCCCACCGGCGTCCCGAAGAAAAAAAGGTTCATAAACCTGCACGGACCCGGGTTCGCAAACAAGATTGAGATCGTTGCGAAGGAGATCGGTCACCAAAACAAGTTCCGCTGTTTCCTTTTCAGACGCCCACAAGGACTCAGCCTCCGCGGCGCGGGGTGGAACTGAGCAAGGGCGCGTGCCCTTAATAGGTTCCGTGAAAACGTAACGACTATCGACGACACGAAGGAACCGCTCCGGTGAGGACAGCAGCACGCCTTGGCCTGCTTGCGAAAGAGCGTGCGCACCGAACCTGACGCCCCGTTTCAGGACGCGCTCTAAATGCGCCGCGGGAGTGGGAAGAGACGCCCGACTCAAAGGAGACGGCAACGACAGCACAAGCAGGCCAGTGAGGTTCGCAAGGTAGCAATCCCCCGCATGTTCATGCGCTACGAGGCGCGCAAGCGACTCTTCGGAAACCAAGTCGTTTTCCAGCACGTGGGTCTGCGCGTGTTCAAAGGCGTGTTCGAGGGCCTTTTCAGCGTCCGACTGCGCACGTTCATTGAAAGGGGAGCTGCCATCGTGTTCAACGCGCACGCGCCTTTCTTCTTGTCCAACCCACACCCGCCAAGGTGCGCAGACGGGGGCATCGAGGCCTTTGGCACCGGTTGGAAAAGGCGCGACAACGATTGCGGGCAAGCGAGCCGCACGCGCTCTTGCAAGAACGGCGAGGGCAGTGTCGGCGCGAGTGGTGACGCATTCTTCGTTCACGCCCAACACGAACACGACGTCCCATCCTGCAGCCTCGTTCCACACACGTTCCAATGCATCGGGCCCTTGCAATGCAACGGCATAAGAATCGGCTTGTGGGCATGGGAGTCCTTCCTTGCCCGTGCGTCGGCAGAAGAAGCGGACGCCCTCGGCCCCCCATTGGGCTTCCAGCGCCCGTGCAAGAGAAAGGAGCGCCTCGGCATCGAGTTTCGTTTCCGTTTCGTCTGCGACTTGGAGCAAAGAGGGCGAAACGATAAGCTGGACCTCCAGTGTTCCCGAGCGGAATCAAAACTCGGGGAAAAAGAGTCAGGATGAGGCAAGACAGAGCCAGGAGCCTTGAATGAAGTCGAAACGCGATATCGTCACCAATTGGCTTCCACGCTACACAGGCACGAAGGTAGAAGACTTCGCCGACAACATCTTGCTTACTAACTTCCAAAGCTACGTCAACATGTTCGCTTTGAAGATGGGCGTTCCCGTAAACGGCATGGACAGGCCCATGCCCAACGCCACGAGCAAGGCGCACAACATTTCCATCATCAATTACAGCATGGGTTCCGCAAACGCCGCCACCATCATGGACCTCCTCGAAGCCCGGAGTCCAAAGGCGGTGCTTTTTTTAGGCAAGTGCGGTGGGCTCAAAAAAACAACCGAAATTGGCCATTTCATCCTTCCCGTGGCGGCCATCCGCGGCGAAGGCACGTCAAACGACTACTTTCCCCCTGAAGTGCCTGCACTGCCTTCGTTTAAACTCCACAAATTCGTTTCACAGAAAATCGTAGAAGCGGGTCTCGATTACCGCACGGGCGTCATTTACACCACCAACCGCCGTGTGTGGGAACACGATGTTGCGTTCCAACAGCGTTTGCAGGCCATGACGTGCCTGGGTATCGACATGGAAACCGCAACCATCTTCATTGTCGGTCACCACAACGACATCCCACGTGGCGCCCTGTTGCTGGTGAGCGATGTTCCCATCACTCCGGAAGGCATTAAAACGGAAGTGGTCGACAAGGCGGTGAGCGCTCAGTGGTCTGACATTCACCTCGAACTCGGCATCAAGAGCCTCATGGAGCTTGAGTCTCAGGGTGAACCGATAAAACACTTCAAATACTAAATCATCACAAATGGCGAGCGGGCGAGCGGGCGTGCGGGCGCGCGCGCTTTCCTGACGCCGCACACCCGACGTTCTTGCCGCGCTTCGGCACATCAGGAGTTTTGCATGACTTTCGCTTCAAAGGTTTTCACCGCTTTTGCCCTTCTTGGGGTCGGACTCGGTGCTGGTCTCCCAGGTCCGTTTTCCGCACTCGCCCAAAGCGTGTCGACTCCGGCGGGAGGCGGCGGGTCTGCGTTGTTGGCGGCTCCTGCCAGGGCCTTTGAAGTGGGGAATGGGGTTAAAGTCGAAACGCGGATCCTGAAAAATGGGCTCACCGTGGTCATTGCAAAAAACCCCAGAGCCCCTCTGGTGTCGGTATACCATTGGGTGAAAGCGGGGAGCCTGCACGAAAAGCCTGGCATCACAGGGATAGCGCATCTTTTTGAGCACATGATGTTCCGTCCCCTGGGAGAGGGAAAACCGGGTTTCTTCGAAACGGCGCGCGCTTTGGGTGCGCAGGTGAACGCGAACACCCGTTTCGAAAGTACGGTGTACACGTCCACGGTGCCAAGACGAGGACTCGAGGGGCTCCTGCAAGCTGAGGCAGCCCGCTTTCGCTCCCTGACTGTCACCGATGCTCTGCTCGACGTCGAACGGCGTGCCGTGTGGAGTGAGTACTCGACGAAATTCGACGCCGACCCCACGTTTGATCTTTGGTACACACAATACAAAGCCGCTTTTCCAGGTCACCCCTATGAATGGATGATCATCGGATTCCGTGAAGATCTCGCTAAAATCTCAGCTCGAGACTGCAACCTCTTTTTCCAAAAGTACTATCGCCCCAACAACGTTGGGCTTGTGATTGCAGGTGACGTCGACGTGGCAGAAACAATGGCCCTCATCGAAAAAGCTTACGGCGGATGGGAACGGGGTGCGGATGCCGTGCTTCCTCCTGCGTTCGAGAAGAAACCGGGCCTCGTCAAGGTGACCTCGAAACTTCCCTCCGGCTCGAAACAAGCTCTTGCGGGTTGGCGCCTTCCCTACTTCACAAAAGACGACGCACTTCTCATGGAATTCGTGAATCACGTGCTTTTTGATTCTGGAAATGATCTCGCATCGAGGCGCTTCGTCGACCGCGAAAAAGTGGCATCGAGCATCGGAAGTTTCAGCTTCGGTTACGGACACGGCATGTTGAGCGGATTCGCCTCCGTTCTGCCAGGCGTCGACGACGCAAAAATCATCGATGCTTTTCGGGCGCTCAAATCTGATTTTGGCGCTCTTTCGCCCAAGCATTTCGATGCCTATCGAAAAGAATTTCAAGTGAGCATGGCAGAGGGTTTGGAAAGAAACGAGTCTATTGTCAACGCCTTGGCCACGGCATGGGGCAAATATGGAGACGAAACACTTGTCACGAAGTGGAGCCGGGAGGTCCCTGCCCTCACGCACGAGCAAACCCGAGGGTTTGTGGAAAAAACGATGACGGACGACAACTTCGTATACGTCTCAATACCCACTGAACCCACCTCCTCCACCCCCGTGAAGCCACCTGCGCAGAAGGAATCCAAATGACAGTGAACTCAAAACGGCTTTCAAAAGCCTTTGCCGTCCTGGGGACCCTTCCTTTCCTTTTTGTCTCAAACTTCTTTCAAAATGCTTTCGCAGCGGACGACGCCGTTCCACCCACGGAAAGAACGGCACTTTCCAATGGCGCCCCTCTCGAAGTCGCACCCAAGAGCACCATGCCTCGCACAACCCTCGTGGTGAGCTTCATGGGAGGTGCGGGACGCATTGCGAAAGAAAAGCAGGGCATCTCGAGCATTCTTTTCGATGTCTTTCGGCAAGGCCCCGAAGGCATGACTCAAGAAGACTACAAAGACGCGCTTTTCTTCGCCAACGGTTCGATTTCCTTTCGCACCGACTTTCGAGCCACTTATTTGGTGATCACAGCGCCACCCGAGAATTTGGACACCGTGATGAAGCTGGCACGTGACGTCCTCGAGAAGCCCAAACTCACCAAGGAAAACTTTGAGACGAGCAAGCAAAAGGCGTTGACGGAACGCGCGGCCAGCGACGACTCCATGTCGTTTGTGGCCCGTTACTTCAGTACGAGGGATCTCTTTCAGTACCACCCGGAAACGCTCAACGATACGGGGTCTGTTCGTAGCCTCAAAAGCCTCACACTCGCGGATGCTCAAAAAGTCGCGAACACGTTGTTTCCGTGGCAATCGGCTTTCTACACGGCAACAGGGCCGTCCCGGGCACCGGCTTTGAAAGCTGCCCTTGAGTCTTCTCTCTGGCCAACGGCACCCAGCCAGAAGCCTCGCATCTGGAAACCGGCAACGTATACGGCGGTTCCCGCTTTGAAGGGCAAAGGCAAAACCCCGTCTGCCGTGGTGATCCACAAACCGAACGCCACCGACAACCAAGTCTATTTCTACTTTCCTCTCGCCCTGAAGCTCGACTCGCCGGAAGCCCATGATGCCAGTGTCGCCCACGAGATTTTAGGAGGGGGTTT
>JADCJN010000100.1 GCA_020247005.1 Silvanigrellales bacterium | reverse complement strand
GTGAGCCCTCGGCAAGATTCCTGGAGCATGAACCCAGAGGAGTCTATTTCAGCTGAGGAACGAGCCACGGTGTGAAGGTGGAAGGCGCTCGCGCAAGCGTGCGCCAGTTTTGAAGTGCTTCCCGCACAAATGCGATGGGGTTGTGCCCTGCGAGGCTCGCAGACAAGAAAAGGCTCGTGAAAAGGTCGCCGACACCGGAGCCCGCGAATGTCTGAAAGAAGAGGGAGTTCTTGCGGTGCAATATGGGCTTTTTAAGGGCACGTTCAACGTCGTTGGTGTGAACGGGTGCGCGCGCGTGCGAGCAAAAAGTCACGAGCCTTTCGAAATGTCGAAGAATGTAGGCGAACGGTTCTGTGAGCCTGCCGGCAGGCAAGCGGTTTTCGGAAAGAAGCTCCGAAAGCGCAAGCTCTCGAATGCGACGCATGGCGGGCTCCGAAAACGTTTTTCGAAGTTCCAGCCGAGCCTCAGGAGTCCAATCCTTGGCCCGACGCTCTGTTCGAAAAACGGTTTCGTACGCCTTCAAAAT
Source organism: Silvanigrellales bacterium (assembly GCA_020247005.1). Classification (GTDB taxonomy): domain Bacteria; phylum Bdellovibrionota_B; class Oligoflexia; order Silvanigrellales; family Silvanigrellaceae; genus JADCJN01. The sequence goes on along the minus strand of JADCJN010000100.1, from coordinate 2,029 downwards.
ATCCATGGCAGCAACGGGGGTATGCTCTCCCAAATCAAGAAATGCCCTCCGAGCATGCACATTGCAAAGGGCAAGCACGACATCGGGATGCTCTTGATTCTGGTTACTCGACAGCGCGTCACACGCCACAAGCAAACGTCCCGTTCCCGGTGGGCGATGTTCAAGAAATCGTTTTAAGTATTGCCCTGCATCAACAGGCCCAGTGTGAAATAAGGCGAACCGATGTTGTGGATTTTTCAGTTCTACAAGAAAAGACGATGTCACCATGCCAATTCGGGTGGCCTCTTCACCTTGAAGAAGGCGGCGATGACGTTGCTCGGCAACGACCTTCGCGCCCGTATGATCCATTGTGATGACCTCAGCGGTGCTCGCAAGGGAAGTCAAAAACCGGTGCAACGGTGCAAGCCTATCGGCTGCGGCTTCAAACAGGTCCCATTGTGTGGTCTCGGAAACTTCAAGCCCCAAAAACCCAGACGCTTGCTCAAACCGATGACTCGCGAAGCCTGAAAAATAACGAAGGTAAGCAAGAAGTGCCACGGCCGAAGCGTCGTACCGCCCAATAAGGCCGCGCGAAATTTCTTCTGGAAGTGGGGAAACTTCTTCATTCCCACACGTTTTGCATTCAATAGCTTCACGAACGTGAAGTTGAACGGAAAGCAGCGTGTTGGCTGTCACAATTGTGGTGTTGCGTGCATGCCCTTTGCACATGCGCGAGCCGCACTGTTTGCAGGGAGTTTGGAGCTTGTCGCTCACGGTGTCGTGGTGTTCAGTGGTGCTCACCAAATGAAGAAGTGGCTTTCTACCGTGACCTTTACGAGGAGAAGCAGGAGCCGCGAGGCTCTCATTGGAAGAAGGAGTTTTCGGGGACGACTTTCCCTGCAAGGCGTTGGCATCTCCACTCACAAGGGCGTCATCGAAAAGTGCTTTCATTTTCGCCACGCGCGAGGAATCGGAGGCACGGGCGATTGCTGCCTGCATGGTCTGCCTTGCGATTTCTCCATCCACAAGCGTTTCGCGCACAGAGCCCAGTGAACGTAAAAGTGCGAGAAGTGAAGCCTTGTCGGATTCGTCCCAATGAGTGGCCAAAATGAGGCTCTCAAACTTGAGAAGGTCGGCTTTGGATGGTAGTTCAAGGTCGAGCAGGTTCATCTTGCTCCAAGGGCGCTGTTTTTTTGGTTGTCTCGCAACTCCCAAATAAACGGCGTTTCTTTATTTGCCAAGAGCTCGGCCCCGAATTTTTCGATACTCAGTCATAAAATGCGCCGCGCGTGGATATCCACCATGCAAGAGAATAGAGAGCTCGCGCGCCGCGAGTTCCGACACAGGCCCTTCTCCCTTTGGCCACCAGGGGATTTTTCCCTCCACATTTCTTCCCGTCACAAGCCATGTCCTATGGCCGTCGAAAAAAAGAACTCGGATCATGGTGGAAGAGCGGTTTCTAAAAACGAAGTGTGCGCCGGAAAGAGGATTTCTTCCCAACACGGCTTCACAATAAAGCGAAAGGCCATCAATTCCTTTTGAAAACGAAACCGGTGTATGGACGACAAAAATGTCGAGTCCAACAGAAGGCGCGAGCATCACGACTTCCTCGAAAGAAGTGCAGAGAGCACACGTTCAAGAGCGTCCTCACGAAAGGGCACTCGAACCGTGTCGCCTCCAGCAGTGAATATTTCTATGTCGCCTGTTGGCGCCGGAGTTTCTTCCTCTTTCACTGAAATTCGAGAGACAGAAAAGTCTTCGAATGGCGTCTCCTCAGGCATTTCTAAAGCCAGGCCCCATCGTCGGACGGTGGCAGGGTTCAACCCCGTAGCCCGCGCCACTTCCTCGCGAGAAAACTCTCTAGCAGAGGCCACAACCCGACTCTTAAATTCTGCAGGCGTCACGGTGAGTCTGCTACGACCCTGAAGAAGACCCTGATATTCTTTTGCAAGCTCTTTGAGCTTTGGATCCATGGATTCCTCCGTTCAATTTGAAACGGAGGCTACGTGGCCCTCCCTGGTGTTTCCAGGAAACTCACCGAGGGCTCACC
>JADCJN010000010.1 GCA_020247005.1 Silvanigrellales bacterium | reverse complement strand
TCTGCCTCGTTCTCCAACCAGAAAACTGGGACCTCACTTTCCGCGAAGCGAGGAGAAGATGAACGCAAGATGCGCAGGCGGAGTACCTGGTCAGCGCCCGGTCGAGCATTTCTTGTCAGGCCAAATTTGCAAAGAGCGTGAGTGCGGGTCTTTCCATTGGCGAGAATGGCTTGTCTGCCCTGCTCAAAGGCGTTCTCAATGAGCATCATTCGCCCGCCCGGTACGAACGGATTCGGGAAGTGCAGAAGACCCACTTAGGGTTCTAAAAAGTGTTCACGGCAAGAAGCGTGCTCTTTCGTTCTCTTTTGGAACACGGCATGCGCTTTTTCTTCCAAACACGGTGTATCGACGTTTCGCCACGAACGCGTAAGCTGAGTTGGCAATGAAACGCGGGAGCGCGTTGAGCAGGTGGCCTGCCAAACGCGCAGTCCACCTGGGTTGCTGGCAAAGAAACATGGCCACGGCCTCCGCCCCCACGACCACGCGGCCATCGGTGTTGAGCAGCACCACCGCGCCAAGGCTCACTGCATGTTCAGGCACGAGTCTGCGCGCCGTGTCGCCTTGGAGCGGCGCGAACCGAAACACTCCAAACGTGTCTTGCGCCAGAGCAAAACGGACGAAAGCGTCGCAAAGGTTGCAGACGCCATCGAAGAAGACAATGGGTGAGGCCGGGGGTGGCGGAAGGTTCATGCCCCGGATGATATCGCATCTGCAGAATAAAGCATCCGCATTTTCCGCTTCACGAGGTGGTCGACAATAATCGACACCTTGCGCGCTTCTTCGGTGCTGTAGGTTTTCGCGTAGACGCCTCGAATGGCGACGTCTTTAATGAAGCGGCTGCTCACCGTCACCTGCTCCAAAAGAACACACGAATCGGTGAGCCTTTCGGCTCGCTCAATGAGCTCTTCCACGGGTGGGTATTTGGGCTGAATGTCAAAATCGAAACCAGGGCGCTTTGATCGCAAGAAACCAAGCCTGACTTTCATGGTTTTCCTCCTTCTCGGCGAAAGGAAAGCACGAGATATGCCACTCGAAAAGGTGTTTTTTTAAAGGCAAAACACGAAAAAACGGACGCAAAGGGGGTGTCTAAGGAATGTCATTGTGGATTTTCAAGGTGTTTGCTCCTCGTGCTTTAGAGACATTCAAATTGAATTTCTGACAGTTCAGTGATAGCCGGTTAGCCAGTCGGAAAATTCTCTTTTGCTTTGTTTCGCGTCTGGGAGACATCCATGAAGCACGCCGTTTTTGCCATTGCCAGCCTTGTCGGCCTCACCCCAGCCCTTGGCCTCGTGGCTGGCTGTACCCGTGAGGGGACGTCGTCGCGTCAGACGGCTCCTGAAGACTCGGGCAAGGTGGTGACGACGGACGTCAAGCCCGACGCACCTCAGGCAAAGGAACTGCGTGAAAATATTGAACTCCAGCTCATGGCTGACCTCACCCCTCACTTCGCGGACGCCTTTTCGGCTTCTGTCGACGCCCGTTCTGCCGAGCGGCTTGGGAAGGCGACGGCCCTCGCCGTGGGCAAGGGCATTGCGGCCAAGGCGCGAGGGGATGCCCCGACGGCGTGCCGCTTCGACATCTTCGACCTGACCGTGTGGAGCAAGTGCGTCGTTCAGGAGGTCCTCGCCGAAAACCTCGCGGAAGGTGGTGCCCTGCGTGCGACCCTGCAGGCTGTTCTGGTGGTTGAGAACGCGAAGATTCTGGGTGACCTCGCGTCGTTCAAAGAGCTTCTGGGAAAGCAAAACGCAAGCGTTCTCGACTCCGTCGCAGCAACTCTCACGAAAGTGACAAACGTCGAACGCCTTCTATCGCGCATTGTGACTTCACTGCAAGGAGTGAAAGACGCTCTCGACATCCTTGCGCGGAACGCAACCCTCTCGGACGCTCCTTTCGTAGCCGAGTCCTTCTTCGAAGGCCGCAAGTTCGTATTCACCACAAGCTTCGCGCAAGGAAGCGTGGGCAGTCAGCGCATGTACAACTTGTCGAGTCACGTGGTTCGCATGGAGGTGAATTCCGGCCGAATCGTTTTTGTGCGCGATGGGTCGGAACTTTTTGATTCCGAGAATGGAGTCGACCTTGTTTCAGGCGCGTACCCCATTCTCAAAAGCGTGAGGGTGGGCAACGAAACGTACCACCAGGTGGATTTTTCGACGCCTCAGAACAAGCAATTCCTTGTGCAGCACTTGGCCTCCCCTGGTGCGCAACTTTCTCTTTCTGCCGATGTCGTGGTTCCTCGCGTAGCCCACGCCGAGAAAAAGAAGCTCGCCGCGTTGGGCAGTGGACTTCACTTTGATGCCGACGACTCTTCGCTCGTGGTGGACCAACTCATTCTTGTGAGTGGAGGCGAAGCTGTTCTTCCGCCCGGTGCGGAAACCGATCCGCTCGTGCTCGACAAAGACGCCGTGCGGCCCACTGTCCGGGTGGTGCAAGGGCTCTTCGCCATCGACCCCGCTGCCGATGCCTTCGGGAAGGAACAGGCACGCGACGTGACTGCTCTTCAGGGCGCACTTTTTGCCTCGGGCGTTGACGACGTGTCGAAAACCGGAAAACCCGAAGAAGATTCCTGGAACGTGCCTTGGTTCACTTCGGGCGTCTTCCTTCCCGACGCGCTCGGGCGGGCACGCGAACCTGTTGAGCTTGTCCGCAAGTTCAACCGCGAGAAGGAAATTGTTTGGGTTGTGAGCAAGTCGACGCCCGCTTCGGCGGTGCCCGTTGTGAAGTCGGCCGTGGTTTCCTTCGAACGGCTCTTCAAAGACCTCACTCCCGCGGGCGAAACTCCAGTGAAGGTGACAGTTCTGACCCAAGAGGAGTTTGAGTCCGCAAACCGCAAGAAGGGTTTGCGGCTCGGCAACGGGCCCCTCCACGCTGCTGACCCCCGCGTGAACATGATTATGTGGGATGAGAGCCAAAAATTGGGTTCTGCTTGGGCGACGGCGGCCGCGAATCCGCGCACGGGTGAAGTCATTTCTGCAGATGTGATGCTTTCAGGCCACATGTGGGCGAAGGAAGGGTGCATCGGCTTCTTCCAAAAGACCTGGGCCATGAAAGACGAACCCGATTCCACCCGACGCAAGAAAGGGCCCGTGCCGAGCGCGGGAACGCGTTTCGTGTGGGATATGCGTTGCGAGGCGGAGCTTTTCAAGCTTGGCTTCTACCGGCCCGAATTTGGCGCATCGGGGGAAGGGAACACGGATCTTTCGAACCCCTTTCCTTTTCCCATTGGCGACAACGATGCCGTGGTCCTCGCCACCCGCGCGGGTGATGAAGGTGCGCTCGCCACGCTTGCCCAAGGGCTTTTGAAGGGAGCAGCGCTGCCCACTTCGCGCACGTCTGCCCAAGCCGCCTTGCGCGAATTGCTTTCGAAAGCGGGAAGCCGAGGTGCCGCAGAGGGCACCTTTGAGGGGACTCGTGCAGCGGTGTCTGAGCGTTCGAAGCAAGTTTCTCTCGCGAGTCGCGTTTCAAATGGAACTTTGAATGGAACCTTGAACGGAACTTTGAATGGAGACGTTGCGCGAGGGGCGACGTTTGTCAGCCTGCGGAGCGGAAAGAACCTCCTTTCGACGGTTGTCGACTGCTTGCGTGAAGTGAATGCGTCGACGGGAGTCGGGGTTGCCGATATCGGGACGCCTGGACTCGAGGGCGAAAACGTCCGTTCCCCTTCGGAAGGAGCATTGGCGCTTCTGCGCGCCACGCTGCTGCATGAACTCGGTCATGCCTTCGGACTTCGGCACAATTTTTCGGGCTCACTGCAAACAGCTGAGTTCGAAGAGGACACGACGCCCGCGACACCCGTACAGCTGCGTACGGACTCCATGATGGATTACAACGATTACGGCATCGATTTCGCTTTCGGCCAAATGGGCGATTACACGTCGGAACGTGGGGCTTGGGACGTTCCGGCCTTCGGTGCCTACGATGTGCTTGCCATGGGTGCTGCCTATGGACTCGATGTTTCTTCGCTCAAAATGAAAGGCAAGCCGACCTTCTGCACAGATGGCAACGTGGGGCTGCTTGGAAACTGCCAGCGTTACGATTTTGGCTCCGACTACAACGAGTTCCTTATTCACGACGTCAACATGAACCTGGCGCGCTTGGCGAACATCCAGTCGTCGGACCTCATTTTGATGGACATTTCAGAGCTTGTTCTTCCTCGCCTTTCGCGGTTGCTCGATGGTTTGCAGAAGATTTCGGCGGCGTGGGCCATTTCGCAGTACCAGGCGAATGGAACTTCTGTGACCGCCGAGAAGGCCGGCAACCTGGCCGTATCAGAACTCGCGTTCCGCGGCGTGGGGTCGAAACAGGATTTTATTCAGAGCTTTGAGAAACGCATGGGCCGCAAGCTCATTGGTCTTGTGGACTTCGCCGACATCCCACGCGCTGCGTTCGACGAGCCGCTGTTCGCGGATCTTTTTGCCGATTTTATTCGCGGCGAAGTGGCCATGAACGTCATGGCGTTTAACCAGGCACTGCGTGAAAAAGACCTCAACGACGGAAGCGACGAAGGGCTCTTTACGGCTATTCACGATGTGAAGCTCGGAGGAGACGTTTTTGCCTACCGCACGGAACTCATGAATCTGGCTTCGGGTCGAGTCCTCGTTCCCGCAGGTCAGCCGTTGGACTTCACCTTTTTTGATGGTGGCGAGCAGGACTTGGCCGCGACGGTGGACGGTCAGCCTTTGGTTGTGACCCTCGAAAAGCCGTTCTTCAACTACCGCGGGCAAATCGCCATTCTGAAAAACGTCCTGGTCGACGATGTGGCGAATCCTGGTCAAAAAGTGTCCAAGACGTTGCGCATCCAGGGGCGCGAAAATTTAAATCAAATGGTGCTCGATGTTTCGTTGCTGGCGTCGCTTGCACCGGGGTGGTCGGAGAGCCCTTCTGCGGTGCGCCTTGCTGGCGATGCAAAGGCATTGAGCGAGCTCATTGCCGGTTCCGAGTCGTGCACGCCGGGAACGCGCGCGTGCTATGCGGTTTCAACTGGGACGGCCGCAAGGGCCGCAAGTTACCTCACGGATGTTTATGGCGACGCGTGGAGGGCTGCGGGGGGCGCCACGCGGCGGATTCGGTGAGCGAGCGTAAGGGTGAGCAAACTGAAACAGAAGGCGACCACACCCACCGTCGCGTACCCCGTCATGGGTGTGCCGGGCTGCTGGACGACGATGAGGCTCGCTGAGAAGCTCGCAAGCCCAGCGCTCATTTGTTGCACTGACGCGTTGATGCTCATAAACGCGCCGCGATAGGCGGGCACCAGAGCGCCGTTTATCATATTGATGGCCACAATGACTCTGCCGCTTGTGAACACCATGAAGAGCGTCGTGACCGTGAGCGCCACCCACAAAGGCACTTGCGGAAGGTTTGTGAGAACGAGAATGGGCACGACAGAGATGAGAAGCAAAGTCGTGAACACGCGGTGGTTTCCGAAACGATCGGCAAGCCTCCCGAACAGCGGGGAGGTTATGAGTGTTGCTGCGCCGCCGAAAAGATAAACGAATTTCAAGGACGTTTCGGGCACGCCAACGTTGGCCACAAGATAGGGGCTGATGAATGGAATGACCGAAAAGCCCCCGAACATAATGGCCACGACAAGCAGAAAAGCGAATTGGTGCACGCGCTCCGAGAGCACAAAACGGATGTCTTGCCAGG
>JADCJN010000001.1 GCA_020247005.1 Silvanigrellales bacterium | reverse complement strand
CGAAGGTTACGGCTTCCGAAATTGGGAGAACTTTCGACTTAAGTTCTGGTATTCCTGCTTTGGCCAATACGTTTAGGCTCTACCCACTACGAAGCGAGTAGAGCCTTCCTTGGTTTTTCGCCAATCCCGTATTGCCCGCTTGAAATCCTAGGCAATCGTTGGATTTGATCGAACATTTCGCACTTCGCCTCCGCACCAAGCGAATTCTCGAGTTCTTTGGAGGCACTGAAAGGCAATTTGAGCCAACGAAAAAGCCCTGTTATTGCGATGAGTAACCACACTGCACGCAATCACAGGACCGATAACTATGATTATCCAAACCGAGACAACCGACAAGTCCCTCTCCGCCCTTGGCGGCCTCGTAGTCGCAAAAAAAGCCCTCGGCCACCTCGACCTTGAAACGAAGCTCGCCGGGCTCCTGCCCGCACAGCAAAGCGCGCGCAGAACCACGTCGTATGGCAAGTTCAATGCGCTCCTGTTTGGCTTCATTGCTGGCGCCCAGTGTCTTGACGACGTTGAACGCCTCGGAGCCGATCCTGCGTTTCTGGCCGCCATCGGCGGCAAGGTGAATGCAGCGCAAACGTATGGTGATTTCCTGCGCGGTTTCGACGAAAAGTCCTGCCGCGAGCTGAATGATGCCCTCATCGACACCGCGATGGCCTTGCGCGCTGCCTCACGTGGGAACGTCAAGGAACTTGTCGTCGACATCGATTCGACCTCGCACATTCAGCACGGCGAGAAAATGGAAGGCTTGGCATACAACTACAAGAACGATTGGTGCCTCGATTCCATCGAAGCGTTCGACCAGTTTGGCTTCCAGCTCTGGAGCAACGTGAGGCCGGGCAACACCGCGACCCACGTCGGAGCGCCCGAGATCATCGGAGCGATTTTCCGCAAAGCACCTCCGGTCCGGAGCATGAAACGCTTTGTTCGTGCAGATTCCGGCTACTGCAATTGGGACGTGTTCAACGCTTGCGCGGACGCAGACGCCAAATTCACCATCACTATGCGCGCCAACATGTTCGGCCCCTTGCTCGCAGACATCGACAACTGGAAGCGCTCGAAGGTCAAGTTCTATGACGGACGAGACGCAGAAATGGGGCAGACGTTGTATCGCTCAGCGATCGGCCGGCAAGTGCTCCGCGTCGTCGTCATTCGCGCGCTGAAAGCAGATGCAGGCGCCCGCATCATGAACGTCGACCGTTACGATCACTACGCGTGGGTCACGAACATCGGAGAGCACGAGTTGTCTGGCGAGAAGGTCATCGCATTCTACCGTGGCCGTGGGAACGCGGAAAATTTCATCCGCGAGCTCAAGAACGGGTTCGACCTAAGGCATTTCCCATGCCAAAGCCTGCTGGCGAACAAGGCCTACGGCCTCATCGCCGCCTTCGCGCACAATCTCATGCGGTTTCTCGCCTTCATAGAGAATCCCAAGAAAAGCCACTTCTCGAAATTGATTCGTTGGAAAATGATCGGCCTACCGGTGCAGGTGGTCAAGCACGCTCGGCAGGTCATTTTCCGCTTCATGGAACACCATCACCAGGAGGTGCGTAATTGGTTCATGCGTATCAACATAATGTTCACGGCAAGCTTACAAGCGACCGATGGGCGACCACGCTTATTGACAACTTCATAGAGGCCGCTGAGCTACAGCCCGACAGGTACGTTCCTAACGGAACAACGTCGAGTGTGATCTGCGACGTCGGACTCGCATGCACAGAGTCCAAGATCACTGGGTCTGTTCGGGGCGTCGACCGAGAAAACTGCGCTTCGAGGAGGGTGGAGAGGACCTAAACCGACAATCCGACACTTGGCGATGCCAAGATTTGAGGCGGGAAAAAAGAAAATGCCCCGCCAGGGCGGGGCTGAAATCCTCAAGACGGGATCCGGGGTTTTTTGGGCTTACGAAAGAGATGGTGGACCCGATCGGGATCGAACCGACGACCTCCAGAATGCCATTGTGGCTCTCTCCCAACTGAGCTACGAGCCCGTCTGCTTTCACAAGCGTGGACGCAGAGGTACATGAGCTTCGCGTCGTCTGTCAAGCAACGGCCTCGAGCCTGCGGTCTTGCCCGTGCACTGGCAAGACGGTACCGTCGAAAAAATGCCGTCGAAGACGAAAGGAAGAGGCATGCCTTCACCGTTCTCGAACAGCCTCTTTTCAACCCTCCTCGGACGCCGCCAAACGGGGGACCTCTCCCCCCAGGCTATTCTCGGGGGCGTGACAGGATCTCGGTTTGCTCCCCATGCGAAATTCGCCGACCTGCCCGTTGTCGTGTTCGACTTCGAAACAACCGGGCTCGATGGCAAAACCGACCGCATTATTGAAATTGGAGCCGTGAAGTATGTGCGGCGCCGCGAGGTCGAAAGGTTCTCTTTCCTGGTCCACCCAGGACGCCCCATCACCGAAGAAATCACCCAAATTACGGGCATCACAAACGCGATGCTCGAAGGCCAACCCCCTATTTCTGAAGTCCTGCCTCAGTTCCACGACTTTTTGCGCGGCTGTGTGGGCATTGCTCACAACGCGGAGTTCGACACGGGGTTTTTGCTTGCGGAGTCGGCCAGGCTCGGCATTCAGTGTGACTATGTTGTTTTTTGCACCCTGCGCATGGCCCGTGAGCTTGTGAAGGCCGAGCGCAAGAACCTCGACGCTTTGGCTGCACACTACCGACTGACGTTTGAATCGCGTCACCGCTCCATTGGCGACATCCTCGTGACAGCGGCGGTTCTGTGGAATATGCTTGATGAAAACAAGCAGCTTGCCTGTTTGAAAGACTTCGCACCCTATCAAGAGGTGATGCAAGGATGAGACGGACACGGCCCGGCACGACACTCCCCCCGAGGCCCGTTTCCTTTTTCAAAGTGGCCCGTTTCTTTCTTGCATTTGTTTTGTGCGCAGCCTTTTTTCTGGCCACCGAACGCCTGGGGGGCCCAGGTCTTGGTTGGCTCGGCGCCGTGGTCTTTCTTCTGCTTGGGCACGCCTGGCGTGCGCACGTGTGGAAAGGCGTTCAAACGGAACGTGCTTTGGGACGCGAACGGCTTTTGCTGAATTTGCGTGCAGCGGGAGTGAAGTCGATTCCTTTCGTGTTTCCTTACCGGATCCGCGGAGCCCTGCTGGTTCTCGCAGCCACCACTTTTCTTTCCGTGGGGCTTGCCGCCGATGCCGTGCGCATTGCTCGCGTCGTAGCAGCCGCGCTCCAACCCGAAACCCCTGTCATGCGTGTGGAGTTTCCTGCGTATACGGAAACGCCTCCTCTTGAAACCCTCATGGCCTCCGACCCCAGCGACGCCCCACGTGTGGAAGTCGACAGGGCGAGTTACCTTGAATTCTTTTTGAGGAACAAAAAATCGGACACGCGCTGGCGAGTTGGTGTTCAAGAAGACCCTCAAAAGAACGCTCAAACCTCCGTCCCTGCCTCGGGCCAGCTGGGTCTTTCCGCGGGGGCGCTCGTGGAGCTTTTGGGAGCAGCCGACGCCAAAGGCGAAGGTCCACGTTCGCTGCTTGTGTCATTGGCCCACGCGGATGGTTCCAAAGCCCATTGGTTGCGGCTTGATGTTCTTCCTGTGCCTCGTCCCGTTGTTCAACTCGACCCTGCAGGCCAGACCCCTGGCGCGGCCTCTTCGGCGCAAGGAACAACCGAAGGGGCCGAGACCGACGAAGACGCGCGTCTGCGTTTGCGCATTCGCGTCGATTCCCGCGTGCCCTTGTCCCAGGTTGAGCTCCGCATCCGCACGAAGTCGGGCTATCGCATGAACAAAACCGTAGGCGAATTCGCCAACGCGAAAGAGCTCGTTTTTGAAACCGACAAGGCCGAGCTTTCCTTGCTGGGCATCCCGTTTCGCGCTCCAGATTCCCTTTTCGTGAAAGCGGTCGCAAAAACTGTGGTGGCCGGCTTGGAAGGGGAAAGCCGTGAGATCGAATTCCGGGTGCGCACGAAGCAGGAGGCTCGCGCCGACATTGCCAAACTCCTGCAGGAGGCGAAAAAAGAACTCGTCGAAATGAAAGACGTCGAAGCTTCTCGCGAGAACCTGCGCAAAACACTCGAAGAGGTGATTTCGAAGGCACCTGAACTCGGACGCCGCCACCCCGTGGCGCGCCAAATTCAGGAAGCACTCGCCAACTTGCCACGCATGAAGGCCAAAGGAGACGAGGCTGCGTTGGAGGTGGAAAAGCGCATTGACGCAGCGATTGAAACCCTGAAAAGGGAACAGAGCACCGACGAAACTTCGAGTCTGCTGGCCCGCATGCAAAGCTTGCGCAATGCGGTTTCGAAGCCCCAAAGCGAAAGGTCGCCCGAAGAAACCGAAGCCTTGGCCAAAGAAGCTGTTTCCCTGTCGAAGGAAGCGGAAGGGCTCAAAGAAGAGCTTTCCAAGCTTGCCGATGGCCCGAGCTCCGGACTGAGTTTGGAAGAAAAGCAGGACGCCCAAGACCTCCTCTCGCGCGACCAATCGGCGCAACGGCTTGGACAATCGGGTGAGGCCCTGGAATCGGGCAACCAACCCGAGGCCGCAGCTCAGGCTCAGGGCGCACTCGATGAAGCCCAAAAAGGCATGGGAACGGTGCTGCAAATGATGCAAGCCGCCCGCCAACGCGCCATGCGCCAAGCCCGAGAAAAGCTCACGGAGGCAGATGCCTCGCTCCAAAACGCGAGAGAGCGTCAAGGTGAAGGCAAGGAGGCTCGTGAGCCCCTCGATGCCGCGGGCCAAAGTCTGCAAGAAACCCCTCGGCTTTCGCGTGAGTTTGACGAGGCCGTGAACGAAGCCAGGCAGCAGCAACGGGATGCCTCCCGCTTGGCAAACCGCCCAGGTGAAAGCGGACAACACATCGACAAAGCGCAGGATGCCGTAGTAAAAGCGCTGGCGGCGCTCCAGGAAGAGGAGCAGGCCGAAGAGCAGCAGCGCCGGGAACAAGATGGCCGCTCTGCGCGTGCCGGTCTCGATGCCCTCAGCGCCCAGGGCCAGCTCGACGTGGGGTGGCGTAAGCGCATCCTCGAGGAAATTGCCCGCCTGAAGTCCGCGGGCGAAACGGCCGACTCGCCCGTTATCCGCTACTTAGAGAGCCGCCTGCGCTAACAGCCTCGAAGAGGGGCTTTCAAAGTGGGCGGTCTCCTTCTCCCCAGGGGCCCCTGCCATGAAACGCTTTAGCCGCAACCGCATTCAGGGCATCAGCTTTCACGTTCAGCGCACAGGCGTGGGGCGGGTGCGCGCCAAAGGGAGCCCTCTTCCCCTCCTCCCTCTTGTTCCCGCAGGGGGTGAACTTCTGGGAGGACATGCGCTTCGATGTGCTGCTTTAGAAGGCAAGCCCTCTGCCTTCACGCGCGTCGATATCCGGCGTTTGCTCGAGGATTTCGGAAGACAGGAACTCCATACGCTGGTAAGCGACGCGATCGATGCCGTGGTCCGCTGGAAACATGTGTCGGACGCCGTCGACAAACTTGTGGCCTCCGAGGG